>CALUWU010000069.1 GCA_944324555.1 uncultured Desulfovibrio sp. | reverse complement strand
TTGTTTCCAATTACTTTTACCCAAGTAGCGGATTTTGGGGAAGATGGGGGAGTTTGAGGGGGAAGAAACCCCTTTTTTTTTTTTTTAAAAGGAGATTCTTCCCCCTCAAAAAAACAATGAGCCAGAGTCTACGGCGTCACGATATTGAACCAGAAGTCGGGCGCGTCTTCGACGGAGGCCAGAATTTCCTGGAAGCAGGCGCGGGCGGCGCCGGGCGCGCCGGCTTCTTCCGCGATTTCTCCCGCGCCGCACAGGGCTTCCGCGCTCACGTCGCCCGCCAGAAGGGCCTTGAGGGAAACTTCCGTCAGGGCGAGCCGCAGGGGCGCCGGGACGCGGGGCGCGGGTCTGGCGTTAAGGGTGCAATTGGCCAGCGAGAGCTGCCAGACGGCGTCGGCGTCGCGGAGACGGATATCGAGCGTCGCCTCCTTGCCGGCGGCGCGTTCGGGATCGATGCGCGTGGCGAGCCAGTCGAAGATGGTCCGCCACGACAGGCTGAGCACGCCCCGGAACTCGCCGGAAGGCCCCTTCTGAACGCCGTGCCGCAATTCCTCGGCGCCGTTCAGATACATGTTGCGCCATGTGGCGCTTTCGCACTGATAGCCGAGCTGCTCGTAGGCGTCGGCCAGCAGCTCCCGCGCTTCGGCATTGTCTGGGCAGGCGAACACGACATGATTCATCACTTCCGCGACCCAGCGGTAATCGCCCTGTTCAAAGCAGCGGCGCGCCTTGCGGACGGTCTCTTCCGCGCCGCCCATGAATTCCACATAGCGCTTTCCGGCCTCGACGGGCGGCAAGGGAGACATATGCGCCGGATTCGCGTCGAACCAGCCCAGATAATATTGATAGACGGCCCTGACGTTGTGCGCCAGACTGCCGTAGTAGCCGCGCAGATGCCACTGCCTTTCCAGCGAGGCCGGAAGACGGAGCGTCTCGGCAATTTCCGGCGGCGTCAGACCGTGATTGATGAGGCGCACCGTCTGATCGTGCATGAACTTGTACATGTCGCGCTGCGCGGTCATGAAGGCGCAAATCCTTTCGGTTCCCCAGACGGGCCAGTGATGCGTGTTGAACAGCACGTCGGAACGAAAGGCGAACAGCTCCAGCGCCTCGTCGATATGCCGCGCCCAGCTTTGCACGGAACGGCAGCGCGCGCCGCGAATGGGCAGCACGTTGTGCTGGGTGCGGCTGAGAATCTCCGACATGCAGAGGGCCCGGAAACGCGGCAGATAAAAGCAGAATTCCGCGGGCGATTCCGCGTCGGGCGTCATCTGGAACACGAATTCCACGCCGTCGATAACGCGGCTTTCGCCCGTCTTGCAAATATAGTCGGCAGGATCGATCAGGCGGCTTGTCCCCGTGGAGACGGTCTTTCCCAGTCCGCATCCCACGTTGCCGCGCGGCCCGCAGGCCAGCCGGGGCGCGAACTGATAGGCCGAGCGACGCCGCATGGCCGGGCCCGGCAGAACGCTCTCCCCGGCGACGGCCTCAAGATAGCCTTCCGGCGCGATCAGGGGCGGCACGGTTTCGCAACAGGACAGAATGCCCGCCAGACCGCCGAAATGATCCGCATGCGCATGGGTCAGGAGGATGCCCGTAACGGGCAGATCGCCGAGGCGCCGGCGTACAAGCCGCATGGCGGCCTGCGCCGTCTCGATGGACATGAGCGCGTCCACCAGCACGACGCCCCTTTCGCCCCTGATGATGGTCAGATTGCTGACGTCGTAGCCGCGAACCTGCCAGACGCCCGCGCAGACCTCGAACAGGCCCGCGACGGCGTTAAGCCGTTCCTGCCGCCAGAGCGAGGGATGCACCGTATCGGGGGCCGCTTCCTCGCGCAGGAAGGCGTAGCGCTCCGCATCCCATACGGGCCGCCCGTCTTCCGTGCAAATTCGGAGATCCGGGGTTTCCTCTATCAGCCCGCGACGCGCGTCGCTGAAATCCTGGCCGTCCTCCCGCGGCAACGCGGCGAGCGCCGCCTCATGCAGCGCGCGCGTGGCGGCTGCGGCATCCTTGCTGGACATAATCCCTCCCTTGTATCAAAGTTGCGACGGCCCCGATTCCGGAAACATATCCGAAACGCGCCCGACTCCGGCGCTCCCGGGCGAGGCTTTCGCGGCAATTTTCAATCGACAGGAATTATCGTAGACGCCATTTAGTTCGATGTCAAACTATTTTCCGGGCGCGGAGAGCCGCGTCGGAGCGGACGGCAAATCTGACGTTCCGGCGCGGACGGACGGCCCCGCCATTGAAAAGGAACAGATTCAATGGCACAACTTAAATCGGCATACGTTTGGAAAACCGCCGAAGACGACGCCCGTCTGTCGCGGCGCGCGGCGGTTTCAGAAAAAATTCAGGAGGACTTCCATGAAAATTCCCTGTCTGGCCGCGCTGCTGTGCGCGCTGTCCCTGATCGGCTTTCCGCCGTCGGCGCAGGCGGCCGCCGCCGATACCCTGCGGATTTCCAGCACCATCGGGCCCGTGGACGCCGGCATTCTTCCCCTGCTGGCGGATACCTTCACAAAAAAGACCGGCATTGCCATCGTCATGGAGAAGGCCGGGACAGGCAAGACCCTGAAGAAGGCCGAAAGCGGCGCGTTCGATCTGGTCATGGTGCACGCGCGCAAACTTGAAGACGCCTTTGTGGCCGCCGGATTCGGCGTTGATCGCCGCGACGTCATGTATAACGACTTTGTCATCCTTGGCCCGGAAAACGACCCCGCCGGCATCCGGGGCATGAAGAGCGCGCCGAAGGCGTTCGCGGCCATCGCGGCGTCCGGCAAGCACTTTGTGTCGCGCGGCGACAAGTCCGGCACGCACGTCAAGGAAATGGAAATATGGCAGGCGTCGGGCGTCCGTCCTTCCGGCGCATGGTATGAAGTTTACGCCGACGGCGCCAAGGGCAACAAGGCGACGACGCTCTACGTCAATGAGAAGCAGGCCTACACGCTGATGGATCGCGCCACCTGGCTGACGCTCAAGGACAAGGTCAGCGTCGTGCCGCTGGTGGAAAACGATCCCATCATGCTCAACCTGATCGCCATCATCAGGGTCAATCCGGACCGCTTCCCCACTGTGAACAAGGACGCGGCCCTGAAGTTTGCCGACTGGCTTGTCGGCGACGAGGCCCAGACCATCATCCGCGACTTTGGCAAGGACAAGTTCGGCCAGCCGCTGTTCTTCCCCAATTCTGATCAGTGGAAGGCGGCGCATGGCGCGCAGGACAAGGCGGCGTCGAAGTAAGCTCCGACGCGCGAAGACGAAGGGCCTGCCGGAACGATTCCGGCGGGCCCTTTTTTTCGGAGCGGCCGGCGGACGCCGCTGGCGGGGCGCGCCGGGAAAGGGAGAGACGATATCGGCGTCCTCCGCAAAAAAAAGATTGAACATGCGCCGGATTCCATTGCTTTTTTTGCCCGCCGGCAGAAAAAGACGCGCGTTTCACGAATATCCCTTCACAAGCGAACGCCCGTATTTTCATTCAAAAAAGTATATTTATTTCAAATAATTATACAAATATATAGAATTATTTCCTCCCTTCCTGCCGCAGATTGTGCAAGATAGCGCTCCCTGTCTGCAAAATATTGCGTCGAATCCTTTCTTGTTCCTTTTTTCCGTATCGAGCAGAGGCAAGTACATTTAATATTTTCATAACCATAAATTTGTGTTATGCAATCCTCAAGGAAAGACTCTTTATAAACCTGTACTGAAAAACACGTAAGGAGGGCGTATGAATCAGCGGCTTGAAACATCCTTTACGCAAAAGATTCTTTCTCCATTGCCCGGCATTCTTTTGTTGACATCCGTAGCCGTCTTTTCATGGTTTATTACTCCGCGGCTCATTGCCCTTCATCCGTTCATGAAGTCGCTCAACCTCAGCGATTTCATCATTGCCATCATTCTTGGAATGGTACTATGCAATACCGTCGGCATTCATCCTGTCTTCAAGGAGGGGCTCAAGTTCTCCACAACGCTCACCAAGACCGGCATTGTGGTCATGGGCTGCAAGTATTCCTTCGCCGGTCTCGTCAAGACGGGTTCCGAAGCCATAATCATCATCTCCATATTCCTTTTCAGCTCCGCCCTGATCCTGATGTGGCTTTCGCGCCGCCTCAGCATGTCGCCCTCGCTGGGCGCCTGCCTTGCCGCCGGCCTGTCCATTTGCGGCGTTTCCGCCTGCGTGGCCATTGCTCCCGCCGTGCGGGCCAAGAATGAGGATATCGCCTATACCATCGCCGTCGTGCTCATGTTTGGTCTGCTGGCGCTCTTTGTCTTTCCTTTCATCGGGCGCTGGTTCGATCTCAGCGCCAATCAGTTCGGAGCCTTTGCCGGGGTCGGCATCGTCAATTCAGCGCAGGTTCTGGCCGCGGGCTTTGCCTTCAGCAACGACGCGGGCGTCGTCGCGGGCGTCTACAATATCGGTCGCGTCATCTGTCTGCCGCTGGTGGTGCTGATGCTGGCAATCATGGTCGCCGCCGAGGACGCCAAGGTCCAGTCCCAGCTGGCCAGTACCAGCAAGATGCGGATCATCATGGACAAGTTCCCCGTTTTCGTGCTGGGATTCCTTGCCGTGGTTCTTCTGAACACCTTCGGTTTCCTGAGCAAGGCCGAAGCCGCCATGGCCGGGAACTTCATGAACTGGTGCTTTCTGCTGGGCTTTTCCAGCATAGGGCTGACAACGCACCTGAGCGACATCAAGGCGGCGGGCTTTTCCGGCGCGCTGATCGGATTCTGCGTGGCGTCCGTCAAGGCCGCTCTCGCGCTGATTGTCGTCCTCTGCTTCCTGCGTTAGCGCGTTTAACGCGAAGCGCCGCCGGAACCCCGGAAACAGGTCAAAGATTCCCGACAAGGAGAAAAGATATGTGGAGCAAGATTTCCAGGAGCAGACGTCAGGATATCGTGGTCATCGCATGCGGCATTCTTCTGGTGCTTCTGGCCAAGGCGCTGGCATGATCTGTTGTCTGATCGACAGCAGGCGACCCCTGCGGAACGCGGATGTTATCGTACGCTGCGCCTGTCGCGAACAGGAGGCCATTCAGGCCGTCTACGACGCGGGCGTGGATCTCGGACGCTACGGCGAAATCGATCATCTCGCTCCGGCGGGAAGCATGGCCGAATTTACGGACTATGTGCGCCGCCAGAGTCAGGAAGAAGCCGAAAACGCCTTCGCGCCGCTGTATGACGCCGCCCGGCGGCGCAATCTTTCCGTCGAACTTCATATTGTCCACGGGCGAAAGGCCGTGCTCGACCTGTTGCGGCAATGGCGGAAACGGGGGTCCCTGACCGTCTTCGGCGAAGAGCGTTTCACCCGTTCCTAGAGCAATTTCAGTTTGAAATGCTTCGCATTTCACCCTTGAAAGACGAAGACCCCCTTGCGAACCGGCAAGGGGGTCTTCCCTTTTCGGGAACGAAAAATGGAGAGCGGCGGGGGATCGGGCGTCCTACGCAAGCGACGCGGCGGCCAGCGCAAGCAGCGCCGGGATATCGCCGGGAACGCAGGGCGCGGCCTCCGGGCGGGCGCGAAACCAGGTCAGCTGGCGCTTGGCGTAGGCGCGGGTATTCTTGAACCAGAGCGCCTTGCACTCTTCCAGAGACAGGCGCCCGCGCAGGTGCGCCAGCAGTTCGGCGCAGCCGATGCCCGACCAGCCGGGAGCGGCGGGGTCGTCGCAGCGGCGCAGGGCGGCGCGGGCCTCGTCAAGGGCGCCGGCTTCCAGCATGAGATCGATGCGCCGCGCCAGCCGGGGCGCCAGCGCGTCAAGCGACGGCATGAAGCAGGCAAGCGGCCCCGCGCATCTGGGCGCGGGCATGGCGTTGGCATGCCACCAGCTGAAGGTTTTGCCCGTGCCCTCCAGCACTTCCAGCGCGCGCACGACGCGCTGGCGATCGTTGGGATGGATGCGCGCGGCATACTCGGGATCGCGACGGGCCAGCTCGGCGTGCAGCGCCGGAGCGCCTTCCGCGTCGAGACGGGCCGTCAGCCGGTTCGATATGTCCGCGTCAACGGGAGGGATTTCCGCGATGCCGCGCAACAGGCTTTGAAAATAGAGTCCCGTGCCGCCGACCAGCAGAGGCAGCCTGCCCCGGGCATGAATGTCTTTCGCGGCGGCAAGGGCCATGTCGGCCCAGCGCCCCGCGCTGATCTTGCGGGAGGTTTCCAGAAAGCCGTACAGATGATGGGGGCAGCGGGCGCGCTCCTCGGGCGAGGGCTGGGCGGTAATCAGGGGAAAATCCGCATAGACCTGCCGGGAATCGGCGTTGACGACCTCGCCGTTCAGGGCTTCGGCAAGGGCCAGAGCGGCTTCCGTCTTGCCGCAGCCGGTGGGCCCGGCAAGACAGAATACCGGAATGGGCTGGGGAACGGTCACGGTCAGTCCCTGGCGCGAAAGCCGCCGTAGGGCGGCGCGAGGCAGGGCGTTCCCTGCCGCACTTCGCCGTGCTCGTATTTTTCCTGAAGACGCAGGCGCACGTTTTCCGGCACCAGCCCCATGATATCCGCCCCGTGGCTGGCGGCGGACTTCACGATTGTCGAGCTGGTAAAGAGCCACTGATAATCCGTCATGAGAAAGACGGTCTGAATGCGGCGTTGCAGGCGGCGGTTCATGAGCGCCAGCTGAAACTCGTATTCAAAGTCCGAAACGGCGCGCAGGCCGCGCAGTATGGCGCACGCGCCGCGCCGCGCCGCGTATTCCACCGTCAGGCCGGAAAAGGGTTCCACAATGGCGCGGGGTTCGCCCGCGAGGGCTTCCCGGGCCATTTCCACGCGCTCTTCCTGCGTGAAGAGCGGGCGCTTGGGCGTATTGTCGGCGACGGCGACAATGACCTGATCGAAAACGTCCAGTCCGCGGCGCACGAGACCAAGATGGCCGTTGGTTATGGGATCGAACGTTCCGGGATAGAGGGCTGTTTTCATGCGCGTTTCCAGATGAGAATGCGGGTTTGCCCGAAGGCGCGATCGACCAGATGCTCCCAGTTTTCCGGGGCCCTGAAGGGCGCGCCCGTTTCCAGTTCCGCGGTAATGAAGGCCTCCGGGGCAAGCCAGCCGCGCTCTTCCAGACCTGTCAGGCACATGTTGAGCAGATTCTTCCGGTAGGGCGGATCGATGAAGACAAGATCCACGGGGTCCGCCGGCGGACGCAGCAGAACCTTGCGGACGTCGTCGCACAGCAGCCGGGAGCGGTCCTGAACGCCGAGGTCTTCGATATTGCGCGCCAGACAGCGGGCCGGAGCCGAACCGCTCTCCACAAAGACGGCCTCGGCGGCGCCGCGGCTGAGGGCCTCGAAGCCGAGACTGCCGCTTCCGGCAAAGAGATCCAGAACGCGGGCGCCGGCAAAGCGCATGCCCCGGGACAGCAGCATGGAGAAAAGGGCCTCGCGCGTCTTGCCCATGGCCGGACGATAGCCCTCGCCCTCCACGGTACGCAGACGCCGTCCGCCCAGACTTCCTGAAATTATACGCATGGGTTCTCCGATACGAAAGGCCGCCCCCCCTGTCAAGCGCGGCCGGCGCGGGGAGGGGCGGCCCGGAAGCGCCTACATGCGCGACAGGAGGCGCGTCATGGCGTAATCCATCTTTTCCAGCGCGTCCTGCAGCTCGGTCTGTTCCACCCAGGGGCGCCGCTCGATATCCGCGAGGCGATCGCGGAAGATGCCCCACTTGCGTTCCACTTCCCCGGTGAGGAAATCCCAGTTGATTCTGGGGTGCGCCTGCGTCTCGTGACGCAGGGTTTCCGCCACGAGCGAACCCTCAAGAATCATCTCTTCCAGATAGCCGGGCGTCAGCGGCGACACGCCGAACTTCTGCCGGATGAGCCCGGCCAGCATGCCCTGCGCCTTTTCTTCGCCGTGCACAAGCACGACCTGCGGCTTTGTCGGGCCGGAGACCAGCGGCGCCAGCCAGTCCAGAAGCTGGGATTGTCCGGCATGTCCTGAAAAGCCGTTGATGGTGTAGATGCGCGCCGCCACTTCCACGTCTTCGCCGAACAGGGTAATCTTGCCGGCCTTTTCGACGATCTTGCGGCCCGGCGTGCCGACGGCCTGATAGCCCACAAAGACGATGCTGGCGCCCGGACGCCAGATATTATGCTTGAGGTGATGCTTGATGCGGCCGGCGTTGCACATGCCGCTGGCGGAAATGATGATGCAGGGGCCCTCGTAGGCGTTGATGGCCTGCGATTCCTCCACGCTCAGGGTATAGCGCAGGTTGGGCAGTTCAAAGGGATCGTCGCCCCGGCTGAGCAGGGCCTGCGCGTCCTCGTCGAAAAGTTCGCGATTGCGCTTGAAAATATCGGTGGCGCGAATGGCGAGCGGGCTGTCCACGAAGACGGGCATGTCGTGGGGGAGCTTTCCCTCGCGGTTGATGCTGTGGAGGCAGTAGAGAATTTCCTGCGTGCGTTCCACGGCGAAGGCCGGAATGATGACCTTCTCGCCCTTGCCGTAGCTGTAGGCGATGGCCTCGGCCAGTTCCTCGTCGCTCACGCTCTCGTTCTTGTGATTGCGATCGCCGTAGGTGGACTCCATGAACACGTAGTCGGCCTGGGGCGGCGTTTCGGGATCGCGCACGATCAGCGCCTGGGGGCGTCCGATGTCGCCGGAAAAGATCATGCTGGTGGTCTTGCCGTCTTCGTCGGCCTCGATGCGCAGGGAGCCGGAGCCGAGAATATGCCCGGCGTCGTAATAGGTCACGCGAATGCCGGGCGCGGGCTCAAAGACCGCATGATACTCCACCTGACGGAAGAATTCGGCCGTCCTGACGGCGTCGTCCATGGTATAGAGGGCCGGCGGCGGATTCTTCAGACCGCGCCGCTGGTACTTGGTGGCCGTCCACTGGGCTTCGATCTCCTGGATGTGCGCGCTGTCCTGGAGCATGATCTCCAGCAGTTCCGCGGTGGCGCGCGTGCAGTAGATATCGCCCTTGAAGCCGTGCTTCACCAGCAGCGGCAGCAGCCCGGAATGATCCATATGGGCATGGGTCACAAGAACGAAATCCAGAGACTCGGGAGCGTACTGACTCGCGTCGCGATTGCGCTCCTCGATGGCCTTGTTGCCCTGATGCAGACCGCAATCCACGCAAAAGCGCTTGCCGCACGCCTCCATCATAAAGCAGGAACCCGTTACCGTCTGGGCCGCTCCCAGAAATTGAACCTTCATGAGGACACCCCTTTGTTACATGCCTGCCGTCGACAAAGCTCCTCAAGGGACTTTCGGCGTTTTATCGACTATGCCCGGCATTTTCTGCAAGCGCAAGAGGCCCGGCTCGCATGGCCTCCTTGCTCTCGCGCCCGGGAAAGGCTATTGTGATGCGGCAATCCCCTTTCCGCCGTTCCGACGACGCAGTGCCGCAGCATCAGCCAAGGAGTATGCGATGCCCGAGCTTCAACAGAATATCGTCGATGATCTTGCCAACGTAACGACCGAATCCTGGCGTACCTTCCGCATCATGGCCGAAATGGTGGAGGCGCTGGACACCCTCAACGGTCTGACGAGCAAGTGCGTTTCCATCTTCGGTTCGGCGCGGACAAGCCCCGACACCCAAGCCTATCAGGACGCCGAAAAAATGGCCCGCCTGCTTGTCGAACGCGGCTACGGCGTCATTACCGGCGGCGGCCCCGGCATCATGGAAGCCGCCAACAAGGGCGCGAAGGAGGCCGGCGGCGTTTCCGTCGGGCTGCACATCTTCCTGCCCCACGAACAGGACTGCAACGCCTATCTGACCACGCGCTGCAACTTCCGCTACTTCTTCACGCGCAAGTTCATGTTCGTGAAATATTCCATGGCCTATGTGGTCATGCCCGGCGGCATGGGAACCATCGACGAGCTGTCCGAGGCCTTTGTGCTGGCCCAGACGGGGCGCAGCCGCCCCTTCCCCATCATCCTGTACGATTCCACCTACTGGAGCGGCCTGCTCGAATGGCTGCGCCGCACCATGGTGGCCGAAGGCTACATCAAGGGCGAGGAAATAGACCGGCTGATCACCGTGTGCGATACGCCGGAAGAAGTCGTGAACACGCTGTGCAAGCTGGTGATTCTCTAGTTCCGGCGCGGGTCATTCCCTGTCTCGGCCCTCGCCCGGCCGCGCCGCCGGGCTGGACGTGGGAAGGGCTCATGACCTGCGCCCTCGAAGAAGCCGCGCTGGCCGAAAAAAGCGGCGAGGTGCCCGTCGGCGCGGTCGTCGTTCACGCCGACGGACGCCTGCTGGCGCGGGCGCACAATCAGCCCCTCGCCCTTCACGACCCCACGGCGCACGCCGAAGTCCTCGCGCTGCGCCGGGCGGGTCTGGCGCTCGGCAATTATCGTCTCAACGACTGCGCGCTGGTGGTCACGCTGGAACCCTGCGCCATGTGCGCGGCCGCCCTTGTCCACGCCCGCGTGAGCGGCGTCGTCTTTGGCGCCGCCGACCCCCTTGCCGGAGCCGTCCTTTCCTGCGACGAGGTTTTCAGCCGCCCCTATTTCAACCACCGCGTCTGGCACATGGGCGGCGTCAGCGCCGAGGCGTGCGCCGCCCCGCTGCGAAACTTCTTCGCCGCCCGGAGGGCCCCCTGATGCTGGAACTCACGGTTTTTCTCTGCGGCGCCGTCTGCATGGCCGTGGAAATGGTCGGCGCCCGGCTCCTTGCCCCCTACGTCGGCACGTCCGCCGTGGTCTGGGCCGGCGTCATCGGCGTCATGCTCGCCTTTCTGGCCTGCGGCGCATGGCTCGGCGGAAAATGGGCCGACCGCCGCCTGGATCGCCGGACCCTCGCGCTCATCCTGGCCGCGTCGGGACTGGGCTGCATGCTGGCCGCGGCCGCGGGCGGTTTCGTCGCCGACGCCGTCACGCGCCGGGTAAACAGCCTGTACGTCGCGGCCGTCGCCTGTTCCGCCGCCGTCTTCGCCGTGCCGGCCGTCTTCTTCGGCATGATCGGCCCCTATGTCACCCGCCTGCGCCTGGCCGATCTGGAGCATGCCGGCGCCACCGTCGGCCGCCTCGCCGCCCTTTCCACCTCCGGGAGCATCCTCGGAACCTTCCTCGGCGGCTTCGTGCTGATTTCCTACTTTCCCAGCCGCGCCATCCTCTGGGGAATGGCCGCCGTTCTCCTGCTGCTGTCGCTCCTGCATGCGCCCCGCTGCCCCTGGGCGCGCGTCGCGCTGCTGCTCTTCGCCCTGACGAGCGCCGCGCTCTCCCTGCCGTCAGACGCGCGGAACGACGCCCCCCCGCCGCTGACCGAAAGCGCCTGCAACAGCCTGCGAATCTGGGACGACGTTTACAAGAATCGCCCCGTGCGTCTGCTGGCCACGGACCCGGGGCACGCCCAGTCCGGCATGATTCTGGACGACCCCGCCGATCTCTGCTTCACCTACACCCGCTACTACCGCCTCGGCCCCCTGCTTTTCCCCCGGGCGCGCTCGATTCTCATGCTGGGCGGCGGCGGCTATTCCGTGCCCAAGTGGCTGCTGGCCGGCCGCAGCGGCCTGCCCTCCGACTTCCGCCTTACGGTCGTCGAGCTGGACCCGGCCATGACCGCCCTCGCCCGGCGCTGGTTCGCCCTGCCCGACGATCCGCGCCTGCGTATCGTTCATGAAGACGCGCGCACCTTTCTGCGCCGCAACGATCAGGCCTACGATCTCGTTCTTGTGGACGTCTTCACCTCCCAGTATTCCGTCCCCTTTCACATGGGAACCGTGGAAGCCGCCCGCGAGCTGCGCCGGGCCGTCGGCGACGACGGCGTGCTGCTGATGAACGTCATTTCCGCGGCGTCCGGCCCGGACGGCCGCCTGTTGCAGGGCATTCGCGGCGCGCTGGCCTCCGCCTTCGCGGAAGTGCATATCTACTGCGCGGGCTATCCCGATCAGCCCGAGATCATGCAAAACGTCATCCTGCTGGCCCTGCCCGGCAAAAGGCCGGCGCCCTCTCCCGAAGAGGTTGCCGACCCCGAGCTTGCCGCCATGCTGCGCTCCCGCTGCGTCGCCTGCGAGGCCGGCGACGGAACGCCGCCCCTGCGCGACGACTTCGCGCCCGTGGAACGGTACACGCTCATGCTGACGCGCGGGAACTAGAGCATTTTTTCAGTTTGAAACGCGTGGCGTTTCAAACCATACGACCTGTCGTCTCGTGGAAAAAACGCGGTTTTTCCGCTCGGTTCCGACCGGGCGGCGCGGCGCCGCCGCCCCGCGTTTCGCCTTTTTCAAAGGAGCATCCCCATGTTTGAATCCGCCGCCCTCGGGCGCAAGTACAGCGACAAGGAATTTGAACAAAAGGCGCCGGGCCTGCGTCTGCGCCTGTTCAACGCGCAAAGGCAATGCCTGGAACGCCGCATCCCCATCCTGATCATCGTTGCCGGACTCGAAGGTTCGGGACGCGGCGCCATCGTCAACATGCTTTCCGAATGGATGGACAGCAAGCACGTCCGCAACCATATTTTCTGGCTTCCCACCGACGAGGAACGCAGCCGGCCCCGCCCCTGGCGCTTCTGGCGCTGCCTTCCCCCCGCCGGAGAAATCGGCGTCTTCTATGACGGCTGGTACAGCGACGACCTGCGCCGCCTCTGCTGCGGCAAAATCAACGACGCCGAATTTGCCAAAAATATGCTCCAGTGGTGCGGGCTGGAATCCGGCCTTGCCGACGCGGGCATGGGCATCATCAAGCTCTGGCTCCACCTCGACAAGAAAACCCACGCCGCCAACGTCAAGGAACGCCTGAACAACAAGGCGCTGCTCCATTTCTCCCCCTACGACAAGAAGACCGCGACAGACTACGAAGGCATGGTGGACGCCGCCTCGCGCGCCATCACGCACACCGATCGCGACGACGCCCCCTGGAGCATCATCGACGCGGCGGACCCCAATTTCCACACGCTCTCCGTCGCCCACGCCGTCATCGCCGGCATGGAACGCGCCATAGCCGCCCGGGAAGCCCGCGACGCCCGCCTGAAACGCCTTGCCACGCTGGAAACGGAAACGCCTCCGGTCGAGGAAGAAACGCTGATCTCCACGCTGGACGCCATCGATCTCTCCGTTTCCAAAGAGCCCGAACGCTACAAGAAGGAACTCCGCGCCCTGCAGGAAAGCATCCGCACCCTTTCCTACCGCGCCTACCGCAAGGGCATTTCAAGCACGCTGCTCTTTGAAGGCTGGGACGCCGCCGGCAAGGGCGGCGCCATCCGCCGCATCACTTCCGCCGTGGACGCCCGCATTACCCGCGTCATTCCCATCAGCGCCCCTACCGACGAAGAGCTTGCCCACCCCTACCTCTGGCGCTTCTGGCGGCATATCCCCGGCTCCGGCTTCGTCACCATCTACGATCGCTCCTGGTACGGACGCGTCCTCGTCGAGCGCGTGGAAAAGCTGACGCCGCGCGAGGACTGGAGCCGCGCCTACGCGGAAATCAATCAGTTTGAACATCAGCTGACCTCGAACGGCAACATCCTGCTCAAGTTCTGGCTCCACATTTCGCCGGAAGAGCAGCTCCGGCGCTTCCATGAACGGGAAAACACTCCCTGGAAGCAGTACAAGATCACCCCGGAAGACTGGCGCAACCGCGACAAGTGGCCCGATTACGCCCGCGCCGCCGATGAAATGTTCCTGCGTACCAGCACCGTCAACGCCCCCTGGCACATCATCCCCGCGGAAAACAAGAAATACGCCCGGCTCGCCGTCCTGCGGGCCTACGAGGCCGCGCTCCGCGCCGCCCTCAGCAAAAAGGAAAAATAGGCGCCGGCCGCCTCTCTCAAAAGGCCAACCCCGTGTCTTTATGAATATTCTCCGGGATTTCACAGGCACGCGACTTGCGCAGTACCGCTGAAACGGCTACTATGGCGTCAGCCTACAAGGAGGTTCATTATGCAAGACGATCCTCGGATTACTACGCACACCATCAGCGCCAATGAAAATATGCTGCGGACCCTCGGCCGCAAGATGAGTTCGGGGCTTGAACTGACCCTTGCCGAAGACCTCATGGCCAGAACCGCCGCCGCCCGCTATCAGCGCGGCAACTACGGCCCCGGTCCCGCGGAAATGCAGGTCAGCCGCCTTGAACTGCCGGAAAGCGTCAAGGGGCTGCTTGCCAGCTTTGCCGGCTAGTTCAATTCACTTTTGAAAAAGCGCCTGTTCCGGCAAACGCTCTCGCGCGTATGCCGGAACACGACGCTTTTCTTGTGCGCCAGATTCTCCGGGCGCTCTTTCACTGCTCGCCGCACCGCCGCACTTCTCCGATTCTTGCCGCAAACCCTCAACCTTCGAAGCTGGTCCCGGGCCGGCTCGTGTTTCTTGTGAGGACGCCTTGAGCGAAGCCATTGAAGATTTGACCGTCACCTATGAAGAAAACGGTCAGACGATTATCAAGGAACTGGATAAAGTCATTCTGAGCAAGGGCGCATGGACGACCATCATCTTTCGCTATCAGGAATGGCGTCCGCAGACAAACAGTTACGGACCGGACAAATACGTTATCCGGCGCTATAAGAAGGTCGGCGGCGAATACCGCCCCCAGTCAAAGTTCAATATCTCCAGCGCCGATCAGGCCCGCAAGATCATTGAGGCCCTCCAGGGCTGGATCGACGAAGAAGAAAACAAAGAAAAGGAAAAATAGGCGAGGCGGCGCGCGGCCCGTTCGCGCGCCTCTTCCCTTCAGGCTACTCCAGAATCCATTCCAGAACGGCGTCGGCCAGCAGCGCCGCCGCCTCCGTCACTCGCGGGGCCAGCGGGGGCGCGTCCGCCACATCCGTGACAAAATCCCCCACCACAACCAGCCGCCCCAGTCGCCGCCGCCCCAGCGGCTCCCGACCATAACCGCCCATGCCGGAAGCCGACGCCGCGCGCGCGCCGGCCGAAAGCGCCGCCTCCACAAAAAAACGCTTGTCCCGCGCGCCGTCCAGCGCTTCCAGCCACAAGGGACGGGTTTGCACAATCTCCGGGGTAGTCTCTTCCGTCAGGCGCAGGCGCAGCGTCTCCACCCGTGCCGAAGGATTCAGCTCCAGCAGCAGCTCCTTCAGCGCCTCCACCTTCGGCATCCCCACATGGCGCGGCCAGTACTGCTGCCGGTTGAGGTTCGACGCGTCTACGCAGTCGTCGTCCACCAGCAGAAAATCCTCCACCCCCGAACGCGCCAGCATCAGCGCCGCGTTGGAACCAAGGCCCCCCGCCCCGGCAACGCCCACGCGCGCCCGCCGCACCGCCGCCGTCTGCGCTTCCGTCAGGTACCGGCCCAGCCCCTGCCGCAAAAGATTTGTGTCGCTCATGTCGCTTGCAAGATGTGATGTGTTTTTTGGTGTTGTGTTGTTTGTTATTGAGGGGGAGAGGGAAACTTTTTCCAGCGGAAAAAAGTTTCCCTCTCCCCCTCAAAC
>CALUWU010000068.1 GCA_944324555.1 uncultured Desulfovibrio sp. | reverse complement strand
TCCCCAAAACCCGCACATAATGTACTGACAAGTAAAGATGGACATTTTTTATAATATGTAGTGATATTTTGCTTTCTCGCATGTTATCTCGCAGGAAAACAGCTCTTGATAATGAGTCCTGACTCTAGAGCAATTTCCGGGAAGAATCCGTCCCGCCTTCCATCCTTTTCTCCGACACCAGAAACGCTCCCGTAAGGGAGCGTTTTTTACTGCCGGGGCCGGAGAATCAGCATCTTTCCATGTGAAGCAGGGGGTACGGCCGACCGTCGCCATCCAGCGGCGAACGACCGATGACGACGAAACCCTGCGCCAGATAGAAGCGCAGAGCCGGTTCATTGGCTTCATTAACGTCAAGGCGTACGGGGGCATCGTCAGGAGGGGGCAGGCAGGCGCAGGCATGCCGGAGCAGGGCCGTACCGATGCCCTGGCGGAAGACATCGGGATCGAGAAACAGCATTTCAATGCTGCGTTCCCGGCTGCCGACAAAGCCGAGGGGCCGACCGGCGGCGTCCGTCGCCAGCCAGATATGCTGCATGGCTGGGAAATAGCAGGGAATCAGAGCGCGTCCGATGGCGTCCAGATCGTCGCGGGAGACGAAATCATGCGTTGCCGCGACGCTGCGACGCCAGAGACTCCGCAGCGCGGGCCAGTCCGCGGGGGCTGCCGCCCGGATGACCATATTTTCTGTACTCCTGCGTTGTTTTGACACGGGGAATCCCAGTTTTCGGAGGACGATCATGCGTGGGAAGGCTGTGGCGCTTCCGTGCCGCGCATCGAGCGGAATAAAGCGCGCTGGGGAAGGGATGGGGGGCTTGGGGGGAAGGGAAACCCCTCTCGCGCCAGCAGAGGGGTTTCCCTTCCCCCCGAACAACAATCCCCCAGAAAGGCTGGGCCCTCTCGCGCTGGCAGCGACCGGATGACGGCCGCAGGCCGTGCCCGTTGCGACAAAGGAAGCTACGGGCATCGATAGCAGCGCTGATGGCTTTCCCTTCCCCCCAGTTTCTTTCCCCGCGGCCGAATCGCCGGACGCGCCGTCCGCAAGGTGCTTGCGCTATATTTCGTCCCAGCGACGGCCAAGACGTATTTCGCGCGCCTGCAAGGCGTTGATGAGCGCCGGATCGTGGGTGGAGCAGACGACCGTCAGACCTTCGCGGCGATAGCGGCTCACGGCGTCGGCAATGGCCCGCGCGCTGGCCGCGTCGACATTGGACGTCGGCTCGTCCATCAGCAGCACGCGCGGATTCAGCGCCAGACGCGCCGCAAGCGCAACGCGCTGTCTTTCGCCGCCGGAAAGGGCGTTCGGCCCGCGCGCGGCAAAGCTCCCGGGGTCGTCAAAGCCCACCGCCCGCATGCAGCTGTCATAAATGCGTTCCAGATCCTTTCCGCAATGCCGCAGGCGCAAACCCAGCGTGACGTTGAAAAAGACGGACGCCCGCAGCAGGTAGGGGTCCTGAAGCAGCAGGGTCGCTTCCCGGCGCGGGTTCGTCCTGTCGCCATGATAAATCAACTCGCCGGCAAAGGGCCGCTCGATAAAGGCAAGAAGACGCAGCAGGGTGGACTTGCCGCAGCCGTTGGGCCCGGTCAGGGCCACGGCTTCGCCGCGCTCGATCTCAAGCGACACGCGCGCCAGGGCCGTGCGCCCGTCGTAGCGCTGCTCCAGATTACGGGCTTCGTAGACAAGACTCATGCGCGCGCTCCCCGACGGCGCAGGAAGGCCAGCGCCAGATTGACCATGAAGGCCATGAGCAGCAGCACCAGACCGAGCGCGATGCCCTGAGAAAAATCGCCCTTGCTGGTTTCGAGGGCAATGGCGGTTGTCATTGTTCGGGTGGAGTAACGGATATTGCCGCCAAGCATCATGGCGACGCCCACCTCCGTAATGACGCGCCCGAACGCGGTAACGCAGACCATGCCCACGGCGAAACGGCATTCCCAGAGGGTGAGCAGGGCGGTCTGCCGGGCGTTTGCCCCCAGCGTGAGCAGGGTTTCCCGGCAGCGCGGATCAAGATTTTCCACGGCCTGAGCCGTCCAGGAAACGACGATGGGCAGGGCGAGCACGGCCTGCCCTATGGCCATGCCGGGCAGGGTGAACAGCAGTTCATAGTCGCCCAGCGGCCCGCGCGCCGTGATGAAGGCGTAGACAATCAGCCCTATCAGCACGGTGGGAAAGGCGAGCAGGGTATCGGAAACGAGGCGCAGGGCGCGCTTGCCGGGAAAATTGTAGTAACCAAGGATGAAGCCCGGCAAAAGCCCCAGGGAAAAGGCCGCCGTCATGGCGTAGACGGTGGAAAGCAGGGTGGCGTAAATGGCGGACAGGGTGGCGTCGTCCATATCAGCCAGCAGCGCCAGGGCGCCGAACCAGCCGTTGATGAGATATTCCATAGGCAGAGGGACACGAGCGGCGCGCCGCGTGGAACGCCGTCAGAGGTTGCGCGCGGAAGGAGCGTTTGCGGCGACCCTGCGCGACAAAGGTCCCCGCAAGCGCAAGAGGGAGGCGATTCCGCCTTGTTCCGGCTTCGCCTCCCTCTTGCAAAGGAGCGGATCAGGACAGGAAACCGCGCGCGGCGTTCCTACTTGCTCCCGGCGGCGTTGGGGAAGAAGAGCTGCTTGCCCTGCAGCTTGTAGTCGGCGATGACCTTCTGCGTCGCGGGGCTGACCCACCAGTCTTCAAACTTCTTGGCAAGGTCCTTCTTCACCTTGGGGCAGCGGGCGGGGTTCACGGTCATGACGCTGTACTGATTGAAGAGCGCCTTGTCGCCCTCGACAATGATCGTCAGGGGATTCTTGTCTCCCTGCTGTCCGGCAAAGGTAATCCAGGTGCCGCGATCGGTAAGGGCGTAAGCCTTCTTTTCGGCGGCCATGTTCAGCGTCGCGATCATGCCCTGACCGGCGGAAAAGTATTTGGGGTCCTTCTCGGGATTGACGCCCGCGTCCTTCCAGAGCTTCTGCTCGGCCTTGTGCGTGCCGGACTGATCGCCGCGGCTCACAAAGCCGGCCTTGGCCGTCATGATGCCCTTCAGGGCTTCGGCGGTCGATTTGCCGGCGATCTTCGCGGGATCGTTCTTCGGTCCGACCACCACAAAATCGTTGTACATCACTTCGCGACGATCAATGCCGTGCCCGGCCGCCACGTAGGCTTTTTCCGCCGCGGGCGCGTGTACCAGCAGCACGTCGGCATTGCAGTTTTCACCCAGCTTGAGGGCCTGACCGGTTCCCACGGCCACCCATTTGAGTTCCATGCCCGTATCCTTGCGGAAAATCGGCTCCAGATATTCCAGCAGACCGGAGTCCTGCGTGCTGGTGGTGGTTGCCATCATCAGCGTTTCAGCTCCGGCGGACAGGGGGGACAGGGCGAGCGTCGCTGCGGCAAGGCCGAGCAGCGCGGGGCGCGACAACACTTTCATAAAAAACTCCTTCCGCCCTCAGGCGGGACTGTGCGAACAGACACGACGCCGTCCGCAAACAGTCGAAGCATACGCGAAAAGCCGCGTTCTGCAAAGACGCGCGCCGCGAAAAACGCCTTTTTCCCCGGCGTGGCGAAAGGACGGGCCGGACGGCTCAGGCCATGTCCAGCCCGAGAAGCCCGAAGACGCGCGGCAGATCGCAATGCGCTTCCACGGCGTCCGCAAGACGATCCAGATCCGGCCCCAGCGCGTAGGAACATTTCTCGCGCGCCGGCGCGCGCCCAGCGGCGCGCCGCAGGCGCCGCAGCAGGGCGTGCCGGAATCCGTCGTCGTCGAACAGGCCGTGGAGATACGTCCCCCAGACGGGGGGAAGGGCGTTGCCGGCGCACAGCCCCCAGCCGATCGGCGTCGCATCACGGCGGAGCATCAGGGGGCGCAGCTCAAGGCCGGAGACGGGAGCCGCCGCGAGCGGGCTGGTTTCCCCGTGATGGATCTCGTAACCGCCAAGGGAAACCGGCGCCTCCGCAAGCGGCGGCAGGGCCTCGGCGCGCGTCTGTCGCAGCGTCTTGCCCGCCGCCAGCGTCGTCCGCAGGGGAAGAAGATTCAGGCACGTCGCGCCGCCGCCGCTCTCCAGCGACAGCGGATCGTCAAGCCGGCTTCCCAGAAGCTGCAGACCGCCGCATATGCCCACCAGCATGCCGGCAAAGGAACCGGACGCCGCGGCGGCGCAGGCGTCGCGAGCATAGGCGGCAAGCGCGGCCTCAAGCCCGCTCTCTCTCAGAAAGGCCATGTCCGCCAGACTGTCACGGCTGCCGGGAATGACGCACAGATGCGGGCGGCCCAGCTCTTCGGGGCGGCGCACGAGGCGCACGCGCACGTGCGTTTCTCCGCGCAGGGCGTCCGCGTCGGTGGCGTTGCTGACGTGCGGCAGATCCAGCAGGGCAGCGTCCAGCAGGGAGGGATCGGCCGCAAGCGGCGCGTCGTCCGGCATCCCCGCGCCCAGCGCGGGCAGGGCCGCCTCCTTGAAGCCGACGGAATCCTCTTCCGGCAGGCGCAATCCTTCCAGCATGGGCACGACGCCCAGAAAGGGCCGTCGCGTCCGCCGCGAAACGTCGTCCAGCGCGGGAGCGAGCAGGGCGGCGTCGCCGCGAAACTTGTTGAGCAGAAATCCCGCCACCCGGGAACGATCCGCGCGCGACAGCAGACACATGGTTCCGACCAGGGCGGCGAAGGCGCCGCCCCGGTCGATGTCCGCGGCCAGCAGCACGCGCGCGCCGGCCGCGTGCGCCATGCTCATGTTGACGATGTCATGGGAGCGCAGGTTGATCTCCGCCGGGCTTCCCGCCCCTTCCAGCACCATGACGTCGCAGTCGGCGGCCAGTTCCGCGTAGGCGCGGCAGACCTCGTCCCAGAGCCTTGCCTTGTAACGGAAATACTCCGCCGCCCGCATGCGCCCCCGGGGCTGCCCGAGCACAATCACGTGGGAGCCGTCCTGCGAGGTCGGTTTCAGCAGCACCGGATTCATGCGGACGTCCGGCGCGCGGCCGCAGGCCAGGGCCTGCACGACCTGCGCCCGGCCCATTTCGCCGCCGTCCCCGGTCACGAAGGAGTTCAGCGCCATGTTCTGGGCCTTGAAGGGCGCGACGCGCAACCCCCGGCGCGCGAACAGGCGGCAGAAGGCGGCCGAAAGCAGGCTTTTTCCGGCATTGGAACAGGTGCCCTGCAGCATGAGCGCGGGCGGCAGGGAGGAGGATATGGGCGAAATCTGCTTCATGGCGATAAAAAGACGAGCGCGCGACAGGGAGCGCTTGCAAGATTCAGCGGGCTTGGCTAAAAGTTTAGAAACCGAATCAAAGAACCTTTTCCCGTGTGTAAGGGTTCCCGGCCCCGGTCGCAAGAGCGGCGGGGAGCAAACCGCCGCAGGAGGAAAAAAATATAAAGGCTAAAGCTTTTCGATAAAGTGGCGTTAAGAGGGGTGTAGTTGTCAATCAGATCCTGGTCGGCACGGGCAGAGAGGACGCGCCCGGTCGCGGGGCATGGCCAACGGGTAGGCAAGCATGTACTTATTGATCGGCCTTATTATTGTCGTGGCCTCGGTGGTCGCAGGCTACACAATGTCGCACGGGGAATGGGGTGTTCTCTTTCAGCCTGCTGAATTCTTGATCATTCTGGGCTGCGGTCTTGGCGCTTTCTTCGGCAGTCAGACCAAATACACCTTTGGCCTCATCGTCAAGAGCATGAAGCGGCTCTTTTCCGACCCGGGTTCGAGCAAGACCCGCTATCTGGAAACGCTGGCGATGCTCTATGCGCTCTTCACCAAGATGCACCGCGAAGGCGTCATCAGCATTGAAAGCGATGTGGAACGGCCGGAGTCCAGCCCTATCTTCAACAAGTTTCCGGCCATCGCCAAGAACACCGTTCTGATCAACTTCATCGGCGATACCCTGCGGGTGTACCTGACCACCGGCGACCCCGCGGATATCGACAGCCTGATGAAGGTCGATATGCAGACAATTCACGAAGAAGGCATGTTGCCCGCGCACTCCGTGAGCCACATGGCCGAATCCATGCCTGGTATGGGTATCGTGGCCTGCGTTCTCGGCGTCGTGCTCACCATGGGCAAGATCAACGAACCGCCGGAAGTTCTGGGCCACCACATCGGCGCGGCCCTCGTGGGTACCTTCTTCGGTATTCTCTGCTGTTACGGTCTGTTCGGCCCCATGGGTTCCAAGCTGGAAAACTACGAAGCCGAAGAACATTTCTACTTCAACGCCGTCAAGGAAGCCGTTTCCGCCGCCATTCGCGGCGCGACGCCCCTGATCGCCGTGGAGTACGGCCGGCGCGCCATTCCTTATCCCTTCCGGCCCAAGTTCTCCGAAATGGAAGACAAGCTGAAGAGCTAACGTCGCCTCGCTGCGCCGCCGGCGCGGCCTGAAACGGCGGGCGGGGCGTAGACGTCCCTCCCGCCTTTTTTTCACCGTCATCAACGGATGACGCCCAAGGAGTTGCCTTATGAGCAGTGCATGGAAAGTCGCCTATGCCGACTTTGTGACGGCCATGATGGCCTTTTTCCTCTTGCTCTGGATTCTGAACATGGTTCCGCCGGAAACCAAGGCCGGCCTTGCCGCCTACTTCAGCGGCGAACGCAATTTCGACTCCAGCTCCACCTCCCACGTCAGCAACAACCCCTTCATTCAGAATACGGACAAGATCAACACGCAGGACAACATCACCATCAACGAGACGCAGAAGTCGCACATCGCCATCGCCAAGAAGCTCAAGGAAATGATCATGGCCGACGCCGTGCCTCAGAATTCCTCGGGCATCAACGCCGACGACGTGGGCGTGCAGCTCCGCATCAATTCCGACGCCATGTTCAAGCCCGGTTCCGCCGAGTTCTCGACCACGGGTCTCAAGGTGCTGGCTTCCGTCAAGCAGGTTCTGGACGAGTACAATCTTTATCTTGTCGTGCGCGGCCATGCCGACAGCATGGAAACGCGGCTTCCCTATAACTCCCCCTGGGAGCTTTCCGGCGCCCGCGCCGCCAACGCCATCGCTCACCTTACCCGCATGGGCGTCAAGGGAACCCGCCTGCGCGGCGTCTGCTACGGCGACACGCGTCCCCTGCGTCCGGGCGCCGACGAAGCCAGTCGCGCCATGAACCGCCGCGTGGAATTCTATTTCCACCGGCCCGAAGTCATGTCCTACAGCGTCGTCTACTAGGCAGGACTCATTACGGTTTTCTTGAGGGGGAAGGAATCCTTTTTGCCGCAGGCGGAAGGGAGTCCTTCCCCCTCAAATATTTTTCTCCCTCCCAAGGCCGCCGCAACGGCGTATTCGCAAATGCGTTCCGGGCCTGCCCGGACAGGAAGCAGCGCCTCTTCCGACGCATAAAAAAGAAGGGACGGAACCGCGCAAGAGCGATCCCGTCCCTTCTTTCTTTTCCTGTTTTCAGCGCCGTCTTCCCGCCCATTTCCGGGCGGCCGGCGCCGTTCAGTCCCGTCCGCCGGCCCGCAGCAGCTTGGCCGCGAAGGCGGCGGCCCCGAAACCGTTGTCGATATTGACGACGGCAATGCCGGGCACGCAGCTGCAGAGCATGGAATTCAGGGCGGCCCGTCCGCCTTCGCCGACGCCGTAGCCAACGCCGGTAGGCACGGCCAGCACGGGGCAGGGCACAAGACCCGCCACGACCCCCGGCAGGGCGCCTTCCATGCCCGCGACCGCAATGATGACCGACGCCGAGCGCATGGCCTCGACATGCGGCGTCATGCGGTGCAGCCCGGCCACGCCGACGTCCGGAATAAAGCCGCAGTCCACATTCCAGAAGCGCAGGGCGCCATAGGCCTCGGCGGCCACCTGCATGTCGGCCGCGCCGGCGCTCATGACCAGCGCCTTGCCGCGCGAAGGCCAGGGCGGCCCGAGACGCCGCGCGCCGTCGCCCACGGCGAAGAGCCGCGCGTCCGCCCAGTACCGGCCGGAAGGAAAGGCTTCGGAAAGCAGCGCTCCCTGACGCGCGTCCACCCGGCTGACAAGCACGGGCGCGCCGTCGTCGGCCAGCCCCCGCACGGCGCCAAGCAGCGCGCCGTCGCTCTTGTTGGGCGCAAAGACAACCTCGCCAAGATTGGTTCTCAATTCCCGCTGCGTATCCAGCGTCAGACCGTTCAGCGTATCCTTGACGGGCTCGAGCGCAAGGCGCGCCAGCGCCGCCTCCGGCGACAGCGCGCCGCCGGCGACGCCGCGCAGAATATCTTCAACATGTTTTTTTTGCATGGCAGGCTTATACGACAGCCCGGCCCGTTTTGCCAGCGAAAGCGCGCCCGGAGAAAAACGGCCGGAACTGTGCGATCTTTTTCCAAAAAGGTATGCTATCATGGAGAAATCAGGCCCGCCACACGTTGCATTATGCGCCGCAACGCGCTACATGAACCCAATGTCTATGCGCCGTTTACTTTTTCTTGCGCCGGCCCAGGCGGTATCCGCGGTATTCGCGCCTCTGCGCGACGCCGGGTTCGAACTCGGCATGGCTGAAAACATGAAAGGGGCCTCTCTTTTTCTCCAGAAATCGGACCCGGGCGTCATCTTCGCGCGCCCGTCCATGCCCGGTTTCAAGGTGGAGGAACTGCTGACCTTCGGCGCGGACAAGCCCGAATTTCCCCCTGTCATCATCATTACGGACAAGGGCGATGCTCAGGAAGCCGAACGGCTGATGAGCCTCGGTGCCCGCGACTACTGGCTGGAACCGCTGGATACGGAGCGTATCGCGGCGGTGGCCAGGGAACCCCGCGCGCCGGCGCCCGTGCCGGCCCTTTCCACGCTGGGCGGGCACAAGCCGGCCTACGACAAGGGGCCGCGCATCGTCGGGCACGCTCCCGCCATCCGCCGCGTGCTGAAGCTGGCCCGGCAGGTCGCCGGCTCCAAGGCCACCGTGCTCATTTCCGGCGAATCCGGCACCGGTAAGGAAATGTTCTCGCGCTACCTCCATTCCATGAGCAAGCGCGCGTCCGGCCCCTTCATTGCCGTCAACTGCGCCGCCCTGCCGGAACATCTGCTGGAAAGCGAACTGTTCGGTCACGAAAAGGGCGCGTTCACCGGCGCCATAGCCCGCAAGCCGGGCAAGTTTGAACTGGCCGACGGCGGCACTATCCTGCTTGACGAAATTTCGGAAATGGAGCTGGGCCTGCAGGCGAAACTCCTGCGCGTCCTTCAGGAAGGCGAAGTGGACCGCGTCGGCGGAACGGAAACCATCAAGGTGGACGTCCGCGTCCTGGCCACCACGAACCGCGATCTGGAAGACTGGGTAAAGCAGGGCAAGTTCCGGCAGGACCTTTATTTCCGCCTGAACGTCATTCCCCTGCGCCTGCCCTCGCTGCGGGAACGCGGCGACGACGTGCTGGAGCTGGCCTCCTTCTTCATGAACATGTACATACGGGAATACGGGCTGCCGCCGACGCCGCTCTCTCCCGCAGCCGTGGAGTGGCTCCGCACCTACGATTTTCCCGGCAACGTCCGCGAACTGCAAAACCTGATGGAACGGGCGGTGCTGCTGGCCAACGGCCAGCCCGTGCAGCCGCGCCATTTTCTGCTTGAAGAAGACGAGTGGCCCCTGTTCGACGACGAAGAGCATGAGGAGACGAACGGCGAGGAAAGTCATGCCGCGTCTTCCGAGCCCGCTCCGGCGACGAATGTCGGCGGCGACGCCTTTGCCGGTCCGGTCATCCCGCTGCACGAAATGGAGCGCATCATGATCATCAAGGGTCTGGAAGCCACGTCCGGAAACCGGACCCAGGCCGCGGAACTTCTGGGAATCTCGGTGCGGACATTGAGAAATAAACTCAATGAATACCGCGCGTTAGGTCATCCCATAGATTAATTTTATTTTTTGCTTGACGTTTGGGACATTTTTCCGTAGAACTCTTTTCACCGAGAGGGCAGTTAGCTCAGCTGGTAGAGCACCGCCTTCACACGGCGGGGGCCACAGGTTCAAGTCCTGTACTGCCCACCACACCCGGAGCGGTAGTTAAGACGGTTATAACGCCGGCCTGTCACGCCGGAGGCCGAGGGTTCGAGTCCCTTCCGCTCCGCCAG
>CALUWU010000067.1 GCA_944324555.1 uncultured Desulfovibrio sp. | reverse complement strand
TCACACGGCGGGGGCCACAGGTTCAAGTCCTGTACTGCCCACCACACCCGGAGCGGTAGTTAAGACGGTTATAACGCCGGCCTGTCACGCCGGAGGCCGAGGGTTCGAGTCCCTTCCGCTCCGCCAGCAAATCAAGCGCAGTCGAAAGACTGCGCTTTTTTTGTTTTTCCCGTCAGCCCGCTTCTTCAGCAAAAACGCCCCGCCGGGAAAACGCCGTCGCGCCCGGAGGAGGCGAGAGCGAAAAATAACGCCATCCGCCCGCGACAAAAGACGCCTTGTCCGTCTGCCAGCCGGACAAGAAGAGTATTGGGAGAAGACAGAGCGTTTTGCCTTTGCAACAGGCGAAACGCGAGGCGGCAGCCCAAGGCGAGGGAAAAACCGCTTTTTTCCGCGAAACGACAGACAGGTCGTATGGTTTGAAACGCATTTGTGCTTCAAACTGCAATACCGTCCAGGGTCAGGACTCATTATCAAGTTCTGTCTCCCTGCGGGATAATACAAAAAACCTATCTTTACCTGCCTGTATAGTATGCGCGAGTTTTGGGGAAGATGGGGGAGTTTGAGGGGGAATTACGGGAACGCCTTTCCTCGCTTCGCTGCGGAAAGGCTGGGCCCTTTTTGCCGCAAGCAGCGACCCGACGGGCGGCCGCAGGCCGTGCCCGTCAGGCGCCCTGGCGCCTTACGGGCATCGACAGCAGAGCAAAGGGGTTTCTTCCCCCTCAAGAAAACCGTAATGAGTCCTGAGCCTGGCGATGGGGAAAGAGAAAGGGGAGAGGGGTGGAGGCGCGTCAATCCAGAAAGCTTTCCAGCTCCGGCACGCTGTAATCAATATGGTAGAGCGGGGAATCTTCAGACGCGCGCCCGTCGGCCAGCGCGGCCAGATGACGCGCGCACAGCTGCGCCATGAGGCAGGCCACGCCCGCGGCGGCCGCGCCGCTCATGGGCTGACGGCGCGTCCTTTCATCCTCGTCCCGCCTGCCGCCCGCGTAGAGAAGAGGAAGCCGCGCCCGCCGCACCGCCAGAAAGGCGAAACCTTCTTCCCGCAGAACGGAGCCGTGCACAAAGGGCGCGCCCGCTTTCAGGGCTTCGGCCTCCAGCGCCATTTTCAGCGGAATGGAATCAAGGCAGTCCACGGCCATATCCACGTCGCGCAGCAGGGAGGGCAGGCTCGCGGCGTCGACGGGCGTCTCCACGACTTCGCAACTGATATGAGAGGCCATGTCGCGCAGACCGTCGGCCGCGACCCGGGCCTTGCCGCGCCCGAGGGTGGAGTGCAGGGCAAAATACTGGCGGTTCAGATTACTTTCATCAAAGACGTCGTAATCGCATAAACGCAGCGTTCCCACGCCCATACGGGCGAGCAGCGCGGCCGTATGCCCGCCGAGGCCGCCGCAGCCGACCAGCAAAATGCGGCTTTTCAGCATGCGCCGCATTGCCTTAATGGAAAAAAGGCCGTAATTTCGACGGAAGCGCTCCGGCCAGACATGCAAGGGCAGCAGGGCGATCATGGCGTCGCGCAGGGTCGTCCCCTGACGCCCCGCCCAGGCCTCCAGCCCCCGCTCTTCCACAAAGAGCGTATCCGGGCCGCCCCTCTCGCGCGAGGGATACGCGGTCCGGACATACGGCGCAAAAAAGGAACGGAGTTCTTGTTGGGTCATGGTCAACGGACGCCTAACCGCCACCCACAGCGGGAAAAAAGGCGACACGATCGCCGTCGCGCATGGCGTCGTCCGCCTCGCTGTGGCGTCCGTTGACCATGACGATTTTTATCTCTTCCAGGGGCAGGCCGATATGGCGCGCCAGCTCGCCGACCGTCATTCCCTCGGGAACCTCCAGATGCAGGCCCCTTTCCGGTTCATAACCGCTTACGTAATCACGCAGCGTCGTACTGAGCTTGATGTGCAGACGCATGGCGCTCCTTCTGGTCGCAACCCTGGAAGGCGGCGCCGTCCGCCCGGAGACGGGCGGCGCCGTTTCGTTTCGCTTCGCCCCGCCGGGCGGGGCGGCGGCTCCGAAAGGTTGCCTTTTTCGGAGCCGGAGACGGAGATTACTTCTTTTCTTCGATCCAGTTGAAGGTCTGGTGCAGCTCTTCTTCGGGAATATCGAAGGTCGTATTGTGCGGCGGCAGCTTCTCGTCGATGAAGAAGTCCGGCAGGCGGTCGGCCGCGATGGTGATGCCCGCGCGGCGGTTGAAGTCCACTTCGGTGGACAGCACGCGCTGACCGAGGGTCACCACGTCGTCGCCGGTAAGTTTCCAGCCGAACTTGGCGTTGAGCATGTCAACCACGGCCGCCAGGGCGTCGGGATTGTCCAGCAGGGCAAAGGCCGTGAACAGGCACAGGCCCACGGAATCCACGGACGCGGTGGCAATCTGGAGATTGCGGGAAAGCTCCACCTGTCCCTTGGGCGACAGCGGGTCCAGCTTGCCGCCGCTGTTGAGGATGTTGGTCGCCACGGCGTAACCGGCGGTATGGTCGGCGCCCATGGGCGTGGTGGCGTAGGTTACGCCCACGCCCTTGACCGCGCGCGGATCATAGGCGGGGAGGCTCTGTCCCTTGACGCAGGGCACGCGGCGCACGCCGAAGACGCGGCCGGTGGTCGCCGTGCCGCAGCCGATGACGCGGCCAAGGGGCGTGCCTTCGCTGATTTCTTCCATCACCCGCAGCACGGCCTTGGTATCGCCGTAGGGGATGGCGCCGCCGGCCATGGCCACGCCCACGGCCACGCCCACGTCGATGGTGTCGACGCCGATATCGTCGCACATGTAGTCGTAACGGGAGATGGCGTCCAGATCGTCAATGCCGGAGTGAGGACCGAAAGCCCACAGGGTTTCGTATTCGGGCCACTTGCTCTGGAACTTGCCCTTCTTGTCGGCCAGCAGGCCGGAGCAGCGGATAATGCAGCCGCTCATGCAGCCGTGCGCCACGGAACCTTCGCCGCCGCGCTCCTTGGTCAGGGCGTTGAGCTTTTCGCCCGACACGCCCTCGTGCCCGTCGAACTGGCCCACGGTAAAGTTGGCCGTCGGCAGGCCGCCGGCTTCGTGCAGGATATTGACGAGAACGGCCGTCCCGTATTCGGCAAGACCGGTGCCGCAAATGGGATGGGTGGTCAGGGCCTTGGCGAAACGCTTGGAGGCTTCGCGGAAGGCCTTTTCATCTTCAAGCGGATGGTTCGAGCCCGCGGCGGGGTTCACGACAATGGCTTTCAGGCCCTTGGAACCCATGACGGCGCCCACGCCGCCGCGTCCGGCATGACGCATGGGACGCAGCTCGCGGTCGGTGCAGGCGATGGAAGCGGCGGTCAGCTTGAATTCCCCGGCGCGGCCGATGGTGATATAGCTGCATTCCTTGCCGAACTTTTCCACCAGCTTTTCAACGGCGGCAAAGTTGTTGAGGCCTCCCAGCTCGCAGGGAACGAGACGGGCGGAATCCTTGTCGATTTCCAGCTGCCACCATTCGCCTTCCGCAGCCATTTCTTCCACGATGATGGCGAGGATGCCCAGTTTTGCCAGATGGCCGCCGGGCTGGCCGCCGGCGTTGGATTCCTTGATGCCGTCGGTCAGCGGGCTCTTGCAGCCCACGGAAAGGCGGTTGCTGTTGGGGCTGTTGGTCGCGCCGAGCAGACCGGGGGCGAAGACCAGCTTGTTGTGAGGTCCAAGGGGCGTGCAGGTCGGGGGCACTTCACGGGCCACGATGGTGGACGTCAGCGCGCGGCCGCCAAGACCGGCGTACTCCTGCGGAACGTCTTCGAAAACACAAGCCTTGGTCGCCATATTGACGCGAAGAAAACGAAACATGTTGCCTCCTTGGAGCCCGCGCCCCTCGTTCGCGCGGGAAAGAAAACGGGCGGCCGCGGATAACGGGCCCGGAAAATACGGACGCGCGTGCAGCGCTTATGGCGTCACCATAGCGCCCGCCGCGAAGGGAAGGCAACTTTTCGTCTTTTTCATCACGCTTTTTTCCCTCCCGTCCTCGCCGGAGGTCAAAAGCGTGTTTTCCGCAGCGCGCTCCCGGGCGGGCGTCCCGGGAGCGCGCGTCGGCAGACTACAGGCTCACGCTTTCGCCGGGCTTAATCCGGGCGCAACGGCATTTGGGCGCGCGAGCCGTCAGCTCCCGCACAAAGTCGTCGGTATTCTGCGCCAGCACGGGGAAGGTGCCCCAGTGCATGGGTATCGCGGCCTTGCAGCCGAGCAGGCGGCAGGCCTCGGCCGCCTGCGCGGCGTCCATGGTAAACACGCCGCCGACGGGCAGCAGGGCCATGTCGATGGGGTAGAGGCGTCCCCACAGCTCCATGCCGCTGAAAATGCAGGTATCGCCGGCATGGTAGATATGCTTGCCGTCCGGCGTACGGACAATATAGCTGGCGGGCGCGCCGGAATCGCTGGAATGATAGGCCTGCGTCATGGTTATGGAGAAGCCTGCGGCCTCGACGGTTCCGCCCATGTTGAAGCCGATACCGTTCAGAAGCTGCGAGGAGGGCACGCCCAGCTTTTGCGCCGTGCCCACGATGGCGCCCAGCATGGCCCCGGTGCGCGCGCAGATGGCGGCGGCGTCCCCGACGTGATCGGCGTGATCATGCGTCACGAGCACGACGTCGGCCGGGCCGCACGTTTCCGCCGTTACCGTCGACGCGGGCGTGAAGAAGGGATCGATGAACAGATTCTTGTCGCCGCAGGCAATCTTGAACGCCGAATGGCCGAACCAGGTAATTTCCGTCATGGCATATCCAGTTGTTGAGGTGAAGCGTTTTCCGGGGGCGGAAAACGGCGCCCCGCGCGGCTCCCGCGGCCCTTCCGAAACATTCCGAAACCGCCGCGACCGGCAGGGGAGTGCAAAATTCTATAAAAGAGCCTTGCGAAACACAACAGCCGACGCTTGACAGCGGGCGGCCGAGAGGCTATCAGTAGGCCACGCGCGTGCTCGTAGCTCAGTTGGATAGAGCGTTGGCCTCCGGAGCCAAAGGCCGTGAGTTCGAATCTCGCCGGGCGCGCCAGAAGTTTCAGGCCCTTGTGGAAAACAGTCCGCAAGGGCCTTTTTCTTTTCCCCGCGCCGTTCCCGCGATTGCCGCTTTCCCCCGGACCCTCTTGCCGTTGAAAAAGGCGAACGCGAGGAGGGGAGCCGACGCAAAAGGAGCCCGCCGAATCTTTCCGACGGGCTCCCTCTCTTTCTTCAGCGACGCGGTCGCGGGCCTACTTGTCCCCGCTCAGGCGCTTTCCCTGTCCTATGCCGCTTCCCGGAGTCGCGGACGAAGCGGCGGGACGCGCCGCGCCGCCCGAGGACTTGAGGATAAAGTCGTAAAGCTGCTGCGGCGTCATGTCGTTGGCCGTGGCGATATCCTGAAAGACGCTGTCCGGCTGCAGATTTCCCTTGAAATCCGCCTTCTTCATGGCCGCGATCATGCCCTCGACGTCAAGCCCGAGAAAGGCGCCGAACTGGCGCAGCGAGCTGGTTTCCGCATGACCGAAAGGCGGCTCCCCGTGCTTTGCCGCCTGATAATCCTTGATGGCGTCGTTCCAGGAAACGAGCTGCTGCATGGGCGGCACGTTCAGCAGCGTTCCGGCGTAGACGAAAAGACAGATGAGCAGCGAAACGAGCAGGGGACGGGGATTGCGACGCTGCGCGTCGAACGCCGCCTTGCAGTAATTTGCTATCGCCTTGAAATTCAATACGGTATGCCAGATGCCAAAAACAACGAAAAGCGTTCCGCCGGTAATGTGCAGATCGCCCCATTGCGATTTTGTAAAAATGATGGACCAGTCCGCCCAGTAGGCCACCCTCCCTTCAGGAACGATGTAGAGCATGACGGAGCTTATGATAAGAAACAGGAAAGAAAAGGCTGTCGTCAGCGAAACTACCTTTCGTATCATGACAATCTCCCATGGCGTATCATGCCAAAAAGAACTTCTTGCTGAAGACTGTCTTCCTGAAAAGGATTTTTGCAGTATATCTAAAACAGTTTTGCAGGAAAAGAAGGCAGAGTTCAGTCAGTTTTGCCTGAAAAGATTTATAAATCCTTGCCTGTGCAAAACTGCATCATATTTTTTCAGCCTTCTATAATGACGTGGCATACCCATGTCAACAATAATTCCGTATTTGCATAACAACCTTTCAAAAGGTATCGGCATTTTCTCTTTTTATAAAAAATAAATCTATTTTTTCAAATTGTTACATAATTAATCACTCTTTTTTTACGCGCTCTGGAAGCGGGTTCCCGCCGCGTCGATTCCGGAACGGGAACGCCGGCGGCCATGCCCCCTGCCGCCGCCGGCGTTCCCGCGCCCTCGCGTCAGGATATCCAGTTCCTGAGCTCCTCCTCCGAAGGCGTCCGCCCGGTGCACATGACGCGTCCGTCAACGACCACCGCGGGCGTCGCCATGACGCCAAGCGCCATCATTTCCCGCAGATCCGTCACCTTTTCCACCGTCGCGCCGCAACCGGTTTCCTGAACGATCTTCCTGACAAGACGCTCCGCTTCCTCGCAGCGCGCGCACCCGGGACCAAGAACCTTGATAATCATGTTTCCTCCTGTCTGTTACATCAATACCGCCTGAACGGCGTTGAAGAACCATCCCGCCAGCGTGAAAATCAGAAGCAGAACGCCCAGAAAGAGCGCCAGAAGGCGCGGGCGCATGACCTGCCTGAGCATGAGCAGTTCCGGCAGGCTGGCGGCCACGGCGCTCATGCAGAACGCCAGCGTGGTTCCCAGCGGAAGCCCCTTGAGCAGAAGGCTTTCCATGACGGGAACAATGCCCGTCACATTGGTGTACAGCGGAATGCCCACGGCCACCGCCGCCGGGACGGACCACCACTGCCCGGCCCCGAGGCGCTCCGCAAACCATTCCTGCGGCACAAAGCCGTGCAGGGCCGCGCCAAGGGCAACGCCGATAATCACCCAGCGCCACACCCTGCGAAAGATGCTCCGCATTTCGCCGTAGGCAAAGGCATGGCGTTCCCGCAGCCCCATGACGCGCGCCGGCGCCGGCGCGCCCGGAGCCTGGGCCGGCGAATCCTTCATGGCTTCCAGCAGAAAGGGCTGCAACCAGCGTTCCGCCCGCAGGGCGTCCATGAGCATGCCGCCGGCAATGCCCGCGATCATCCCCGTCGCCACATAGATGCACGTGAACTTCCAGCCGAGCACGCCCCACAGCAGCACGACGGCAATTTCATTGATCAGCGGCGACGTAATGAGAAAGGCCATGGTGATGCCCAGAGGAATGCGCGCCACCGTAAAGCCCAGAAACAGGGGAATGCTTGAACAGGAACAGAACGGCGTGACGGCCCCGAAAAGCGCCCCCAGGGCATAGCCGACCCCGCGTCCGCCGCCCGCCAGATAGTCGCGCACCCGCTCCACATGCAGCCCCGCCCGCAACCAGCCGATCACGTAGACCATCAGCACAAGCAGCAGAAGAATCTTGGCGCTGTCGTAAAAGAAGAATTCCACCGCCGCTCCCGCCGGCGTTCCCTCGTCAAAGGAAAGAAGATCATAGGTCAAGCATCGCGACGCCGGTTCAATGACCGCGTAGACCGCTCCCCACAACGCCAGGGCAAGCGCCCCCGCGCCGAAATAGCGCAGCCTGTTCACGGCCTCCGGTTCCGGCGCCGCCGGGCGCGCGCCGCCGCTTCCGGCGGAACAGCCGCAGGAACAGCAGGAAGACGGGCGCGCCGTTCCTTCCTTCGCCTGCGGAACGATTTCTTCCGTTTCCATCTTTTTTCTCCACATTTACTTATTGGCTAAATAGACAAATAAGAGGCCGGACAGAGCCCCGCGCCCGTCCGCGCCTCCGTGGGTTGCTCAGGCCTTCGGCAGCATGCCGAGCTGGTCAAGCGCGCGCTGCTCGACCAGCTTGCCGGTGCAGTCCAGAAAGGTTTCCAGGCAGCAGATGGCAAGTCTGTAATAGATGTTCGTGCCGCGCTTGTCCGCGGCGACGACGCCGGCCTCGCGCAGGACGGCCAGATGCCGGGAAACGGTGGACATGTCGTCGCCCACCAGCGCCTGCAGATCGCACACGCACTTTTCGCCGTCGCGCAGCGCGTCCACCATCAGCAGACGGCTGGGGTGCCCCAGCGCCTTGAAAATCTTTGCCTGCGCCGCAATATACTGCCTGTTCCGCATCAAGCCCTTCTCTCCGGGAGAGCCCGGCCCGCCGCGGGACGCCGGAAGGGCGCGACGGCCGGCCACGGGTTCCCGTACCGGTTTATTTGTCTTTTTGACAAAATACACATGTATAATGCAAAAGGCAAGCCCCCCGAATGCGCGACGCCGGCGTCCATCGGCGTTTCACGCCGTTTTTCCGGGAAAAGCCCCGGTATCCTGCCTTGCTATAAAAGGCAATACATGCAACAATTTCTTCATTAAGAAGAACAAAAATTCCTTTCGCAGTCATGCGGCGCAGCCCGCGCTTCCGCCGCTCCGCGTCTGGCGCCTTCCGACGCCTTCCTCTCTCTTTGAAAAGCCGGCATTCAAGCCATGAAAAGGGGATGACCCATTCCTGAACAAACCGTCCTGACGACATCAGGCAAAAGGAGACCCCATGACAACGGCCTACGAAGAAAAGATCAGCCCGGAATACACCATGAGCACCGTCATGGAAGAGGCGCAGCGCTGTCTGCTGTGCCATGACGCGCCCTGCTCAAAAGCCTGTCCGGCGGGCACGGACCCGGCGCGCTTCATCAGAAGCGTTCGTTTTCGCAACTTCAAGGGCGCCGCGGAAATCGTCCGGGAAAACAACAGTCTGGGCGGCGTCTGCGCCCATGTCTGCCCGACGGAGCGCTATTGCCAGGCGGGCTGTTCCCGCTGCGGCATAGACCGGCCCATTGATATCGGCGGCATTCAGCGTTTCGTCACGGACATGGAGCGGCGGCTGCAAATGGAAATCCTGCGTCCGGGCGCCCCCAACGGCCGTCATGTCGCCGTCGTGGGCGCCGGTCCCGCCGGGCTTGAGGCCGCCGCCAGCCTTCGCAGGCTCGGTTACGAAATAACTGTTTTTGAAAAACGCGAAAGACCCGGCGGCTACCTGCGCTACGGCATCCCCGCATACCGGCTTCCCGACGAGGTCGTGGACGCCGACGTCGCCGCCATCGAGCGCCTTGGCGTCCGCTTCCGCTGCGGCGTTACCGTGGGAACCGACGTTACCATGGAAAGCCTGAAGGCGGAGTACGACGCCGTTCTGGTGGCGACGGGCGCCGGCGAAGGCAAGACGCTGCCGCTGTTTGACGGCGACAGCCGCGTGGAAACGGCCGTGGCCTTTCTCGCGCGCGTGCGGGGGAACAAGGGGCGCGGCGAAAGCATCCCGGATCACGCGCTGGTCGTCGGCGGGGGCGACGTGGCCATGGACGCCGCGACCACGCTCAAGAAACTGGGAGTCAGGCGCGTGACGGACGTGGCCTACGAGGAATTCTGCGAATTCCTGGCCTCGGCGCAGGAGCTGGAAGGCGCGCGCAACGCCGGCGTGACCATTATCGACGGCTATATCCCCGTCGCCGTCGAGGGCAAGGCCGTCGTTTTCCGGCACCGGCACATTGACGCCGAGCTTCGCCTTGCCGCGGACAAGATTATTCTCGCCGTGGGGCAGAAGGCCGACGCCGCCGGGCTCGGCCTTGCCATGAACGGCAACGAGGCCCAGTCGCGGGACTATCGCACGGCGGATGAAAAGATTTTTGTCGCGGGCGATATCGCCCCCGGCGACAAGACCGTCGTCTGGGCGGTCAGGAAGGGCAGGGAAGCCGCGCGGGCAATCCACAGCAGCCTTGAAGAACGGAGGAGCAGATAATGATCAGCAAGGACCTTTCCATCGACTTTCTCGGAGTGCGGTTTGAAAATCCTTTCTGCCTTTCTTCCTCTCCCGTGGGCAACTGCTACGACATGTGCGCCAAGGCCTATGATCTGGGCTGGGGCGGCGTGGTCTTCAAGACCATCGGGCCCGCGCATTTTCTCATCGACGAGGTTTCGCCCCGCTTTGACGCGCTGACAAAGGAAGGCACGCCGTTCATCGGCTTCAAGAACATGGAGCAGATCGCGGAACACTCCCTCCAGGAAAATCTTGCGGATCTCCGCAAGCTGAAAGAACACTATCCCGACAAGGTGCTGATCGCCTCGATCATGGGCTCCAACGAAAAGGACTGGACGGAACTCGCGGGGCTTGTCGAAGAAGCCGGGGCGGACATGATCGAAATGAATCTTTCCTGTCCGCAGATGACCTCCCATGCCATGGGCTCGGACGTGGGCGCCAACCCGGAACTCTGCCGCGCCTTCTGCGAGGCCGTGAAACGCGGTTCCCGCCTCCCGCTCATGGCCAAGATGACCCCGAACATCACGGACATGGTCCCGGTCGCCCGGGCCTGCCTTGCCGGCGGCGCCGACGGCATCGCGGCCATCAATACCATCAAGTCCATCGTGAATCTTGATCTGAACCGGAAAGTCGGTCTTCCGATCATCAACGGCAAGTCGTCCATTTCGGGCTATTCCGGCAAGGCCGTCAAGCCGGTGGCGCTGCGCTTCATCCAGCAGCTGCGCTCCGGGGAGGGGCTGTCCCAACTCCCCATTTCCGGCATCGGCGGCATCGAGACCTGGGAGGACGCCGCGGAATTCATCCTGCTCGGCGCCTCGACCCTGCAGGTGACGACCGCCGTCATGCAGTACGGATACCGTATCGTGGAAGACCTGAAAAACGGTCTCATGCACTATATGGAAGAGCAGGGCGTCGATCGCCTTGAAGATCTCGTGGGGCTGGCCAACGCCAGCATGGTCCCTGCGGAATCCCTTGATCGGGACTATATCGTCTACCCCCGTCTGGACGAAGAACGCTGCATCGGCTGCGGGCGCTGCTACATCTCCTGCTACGACGGCGCGCATCAGGCGCTGGAATGGAACGAGGAAACCCGCCGCCCGTCCTGCAACACGGAAAAGTGCGTGGGCTGTCACCTGTGCGTCCTGATCTGCCCGGTCGGGGCGCTCTCCAAGGGCGACGTCGTCATGAAGCCCGGCCGCAAGGGCAAGGCGGAAGACAAGAGCATATGACGCGCGCCTTCTCCGAAAACGCGCGCCGGGCCTTTGCCACCGCGCTGCTCTGCACGATCTGGATACTTCTCGCGAACCGCGCCGGACTGCCGGGATGGGCCGGATTCGCGGGATGCACCGCGTACTTTGCCGCTCCCCGCAAGGGGGCCGGAGGGCTGCCGGTGATTTTTGCCTGCGTATGCAGCGGCATGGTCTACGCCCTCGCAAGCCTGCGTCTGGGCGTCGCCCTGCCGGGCGAGGCCGCGGCGCTGGCGCTGACCTTTCTGACCACGTTCCTGATGTGCGCCGGTGGAAAGAAGGCGCTGCTTGTCTTTGTTCCCGGAGCCTTCATCGGCTCCTTCTCAACCTTTGCCGCGGGAGGCGACCTGGCCGTCATCCCCGCCCTGCTGCTGGGAATCCTGCTCGGTTTCGCCTGCGACAGCCTCGGCAACAGGCTGTGCCGGAACTGACGGGAGCCGAAAATGCCCTGGCGGGGAAGAACCATTCCGGCCCTCCCGGGCGAAGGTTCTTCCCCTTTTCCCTTCATAACGCTGCCCCTTTCCGGACGTCCGGGAAGGGGCAATACTGCTTCCGGGGCTTTTCGTCCGTCTTTTCATTCAAGGAAACGCTGTTTCATATGGAACTCAAAAAAATCCTTCTGATCTCGCTGGGCCATCTTTCCTGCGATCTCAACGGCGGCGCGCTGCCGGCCCTTCTCATCTATCTTGCGGCCGCCCACAACTTCGACTATCAGACCTGCGGCGCGCTGGCCTTTGCCTATTCCGCCGTGTCTTCCATAGTGCAACCCCTGTTCGGCCTTGTCGCCGACAGATTGTCCCGCAGCTGGTTCATTCCCCTGGGCATCCTGCTGGCGGGCTTCGGTCTCGGCTCCGTGGGCTATCTTGAAAGCTATACGGCCATATTCCTTGCGCTCATGCTGTGCGGCGTCGGAGGGGCCGTCTTTCATCCCGAGGGCGCGCGCTACGCCAATCTTGTTTCCGGCAGCCGGAAGGGCGCTGGTCTGAGCGTCTTTTCCGTGGGCGGCAACAGCGGTTTCGTCGTCGGGCCGCTGATTGTCACGCTGGCCGTCGGCGGTTTCGGCCTGCCGGGGACCGCCGCCTTTGCGCTCGTCGCCCTCTGCATGGCCTCGCTGCTCTACTGGAACATCTCCCGCTGGAACATCGCCGCCGCAGCTCCCGTAAAGGCCGCCGGCGCGGCGGAACCCAGAAACGACTGGGCCGCCTTCGCCATCCTGTCCGGCGCCGTCGTTTCCCGCTCCGTGCTCTTTCTCGGCTTCAATACCTATCTGCCGCTGTACTGGAAAAACGTCTTTGGGCAGCCCGCCCACGTCGGCAACGCCATGCTCGCCCTCTTCTGCATCTTCGGCGTCGTCAGCAACCTGCTTGGGGGCATGGCCGCGGATCGCTGGGGATTCCGTCGCGCCATCCGCTGGTCCGGCTTCTTCACCCTGCCGTTCATTGCGCTCTTTCCCCTGGCGGACAATCCCTACGCGGCGGCGGCCCTGCTCCTTCCCATTGCCGTGGGCCTCTACGCGCCCTTCAGCTCCATGGTTGTTCTCGGCCAGCGCTACCTCGCGAAGAACATGGGCTTTGCCTCCGGCATCACGCTCGGCGTCGCCATGAGCATCGGCGGCATGTCGGCCCCCCTGCTCGGCTGGGTGGCCGACAATTACGGCGGGCTTCCCGTCGCCATGCATCTGCTTGCCGCCGTGACCCTCGTGGGCGCGATTTTCTCCCTCTTTCTCCGCAAGGCCGCCTAGGGGCTGAACACTATTCGTAAGTCGTTTGGGGGGAAGGGAACCCCCTCGGCGCTGCTGTCGATGCCCGTAGCTTCCTTCGTCGCAACGGGCACGGCCTGCGGCCGCAAACAGGAAACGTCCCGCCTCCTTCTCCCAAAATGGAGAGGGGGGCGGGACGTTCGCTTTGCGAAACCCTTTCCCGTCGGACGCGCCCGACAATTTTCGCTCTAGCGTCCTTCGCTGTCGTGTTCTTCCAGTTCGTCGTCGGCCTTGTATTCGTTCACATTTTTGGCGCCGCTCATATAGGCGCGGTATTCGGCCACAACGGCGGCAAACTCCTTTGCGCGCTTGCGGGAAACGCCCGGCGCGCGCGGATTCACGGCCTTTGTGGGATCAATGAACTTGCCGTTCTGCTTGATGCGGAAGTCAAGATGCGGCCCGGTGGACAAGCCCGTGCTGCCGACGTAGCCGATGACCTGCCCCTGACGCACGCTGACGCCGCTGCGGATGCCGCGCGCGTAGCCCGAAAGATGGTTGTACATGGATTCCAGATCGCGATGGTGGCGGACAATGATCTGATTGCCGAAGCCTCCGGCGCGGCCGACCTTGACGACCTTGCCGCTGCCGACGGCCATGACCGGCGTTCCGGTAGGCGCGCCGTAATCCACCCCCAAGTGGGGACGGCTGTAACCGAGAATGGGATGCTTGCGGCTGCCCGAAAAGCGGGAGGTGACGCGGGTGATGGGCAGCGGCGCCTGAAGCAGGGCCTTGCGGAGGCTTTCGCCGGAAGCGTTGTAGAAATGTCCCTCGCGATCGCCGCCGTCCCGGAAGAGAAAGGCCTCGAACGTCTTGCCCCTGTTGGTAAAGGAGGAGGCCAGCACCTTGCCGTATCCCTTGTATTCGCCTTCGCGATAGAGCTTTTCCACCAGCACGCGGAAACTGTCGCCTTCCTGCAAGTCGCGGATGAAGTTGATTTCCGACGCAAAGAGGTTGGCTATTCTCAGGGCCAGCTGCGGCCCTTCGCCCATGTCGGCCACGGCGCTGAACAGATCGCTGGAAATGACGCCCTCGACAAAGGCCAGACGCGTTTCATAGGGAATGGTTTCCAGCCGCGCCACCGGATCGTCCAGCCCTTCCACCACCAGACGCCTGCGATCGTCGATCTCGTACTCGAAACGCTTGACGCGGCCCGTCGCCGCGTCCGTCACCACCACATAGGCCTGACCGGCCCGAAACTTCCGCAGGGAAAAGACCTGACGCGCGGCCCGGAGGTAATGCTGCGTCTCGCCGGTGCCGACGCTGCCCAGCAGGCCGCCGACGGTATCTCCCTTTTCCACGGTGCCCTTGCGTATGGTGTCGCCTTCCGGCGTGAGGATCGCCGGCGCGGTCGCCTCGTCCACGGCGACGGCTTCCGGCGCTTCCCGGGGGGCGTCGGCCTCGCCGTCGCCATGCGGATCGCGGGGCGCGCTGCCCGCCGCCTTGACGTCCTCGTCCGGGGCGGCCTTGCCGTCGGGTTCGGCAAGCGGAGCGTCGCCAGCGTCGTCGGGGGCGACGGCGGGAGTCTCTCTGGAGGGGGGGTCCAGCGCGGGCGACAGCGCCACGCCGGGGTCCCGGCCGGGTCGTTCTATCCAGACCACCGCCAGGGCCGAGACAAGCAAAAAAAGAAAGAGCAGTTTTTTCATGGAACGTCAAAAAGACCTCACGACGCGCATCGGAGAGATCCGCGCCGTCATGATGTTTCTCGGAGTATGTTCTTCCTTATCCCGACGGGGCGTCCTTTGTCCAGAAGTCCGGGGGCGCCGCCCCCCGGAAAGGACGCCGCCAATCCCGCGTCCGTCTTTGGATATCGCGGAACGACAGACTTTCTAGACTTGTTTAATCAAGCGTTTTATGGCATAAGAAATCGCTTGCGCGCACTGTGCCCGCCGTTGTTCCGGCCCGTATTTTCCGGGCGTCGGCGGAGCCGGCGGGAAGATCCCGGCGGAACCTCCCTTGCCAGGGGGAAGAAGCCGGTTTTCCCTGTCTTCCGCCCTTGCGGAAACGGCCTGCAACGGTGAACGAAGCTTGAAAACCATGCTGAAAGATGCCTTGCGCCATAGTCTGCGCCTTCTGGGCGAAGGCGACGAGTCTCCCACATGGCTGGACTGCATCGACCTTGAAGACGAAGGCGATGCCGTGCGCGTGGTGTTTCCCCACGTCTATTTCGGCCCCTATTTCGCGCCGCATCGGGAACGCCTTGAACAGGCCCTGCGCCATGCGCTTGCGCGTTCGCCCCTGCATATCCGTTACGACGTCCGCCTGCGGGGCAGGCGTTCCCCGAGGCTTTCGCCCGCCCTGACGGCGCGCGTCGAAACGTCTCCGGGGCAGACGGCCCAGACGTTCGCATCGTTTCTTCACAACGACAAGAACGCCTTTGCCGTCGCCGCGACGCGTCTCCTGCTGCGGGAAGAATCGGACGCGCGCCTGCTGGTTCTGCACGGCGCAAGCGGAACCGGAAAAAGCCACCTGCTGCACGCCCTGCTCCACGCCCTGCAATCGTCCGGCCGCCGCGTCGTCGGCGTCAGTCTCGCCAACCGGCAGGACGTCCGTTTTCCGTGGGAACAGGACTCCGGCGTCTTCTGGCAGGGCTGCGACCAGCTGCTGATCGACGACCTCCACGAAGTTCTGGACAACGAACAGCGCTGCCGCGGCCTTGTCGCCTGCATGGACGCCGCCGCGCGGACGGGCGGGCGCATGGCGCTGGCCTTCACCGGCTCGCCGCGCCGTCTGGAAGCGGCGCCCGCGGCCCTTCGGACGCGCCTGGAAAGCGGCCTGCTTCTCGAACTGCTGCCGCCCGACGCGGACGTGCGCCTGCGCTACGTGCAGGACGGCTGCCGGAAACTCGATCTCCACCTCGGGGCGGCGACAATGATGCGGCTGGCCCGGCGTTACGAACATTTCCGCCCCCTTCAGGGGCTGCTCCGCAGGTTGCAGGCCTTTCTCTCCCTGAACGGACGCGCCCCGACGGAAGAGGAAGTGGACGACATGCTGCGCCTGTCCGAAACGCGCGGACAGGAAGGATGCAGGGACATAATGGAAGCCGCGGCGGCGCATTACGGCGTTCGCGCCGACGATCTGACAAGCGACAAGCGCCACCCCCGGCTGGTGCTGGCGCGGCAGATCGCCATGTACGTCTGTCGCCGCGAACTGGGCCTCTCCTACCCGGAACTCGGACGGATCTTTGGCGGAAAGGACCATAGCACAGTCATCCATGCCGTTAAAAAGATTGAAAAAATGCTCGTTAATGACAAAAATGTGCATCGCGCCGTCAACGCCGCGGCAACAAGGGGCATGAAGTGACCGGCGCCGGGGCCCCGCGCCGCCCCCGGTAGGAAACCTTTCCTTGACGTTTCCGGGAAAGTCGATGAAATATGCAATAAAAAAAGCATGTTGCCATAGTTAGCGACATAGCTTCAGGCCTCAATAACAATAAGGAAAAAATACATGAAATTTGCTGTTAACAAGGAGCATATCATCGAGGGCCTGCAAAAGGCCGCGGCCATCATTCCCAGCAAGGCGGGCGCGGCCTATCTGCGTTCCATCTGGCTCAAGGCGGAAGAGGGACGTCTTGCCGTCATGAGCACGGACGCCAACATAGAGTTTACCGGCCGTTATCCCGCGGAAGTTTCCGAAGGCGGCCTTATCGGCGTGCAGGGACGCGCTTTCGTGGATCTTGTCCGTCAGCTTCCTTCCGGGGTGCTGCACTTCACCCTGGACGAAAGCTCCGGCGCGCTGCTGCTGGAGCAGGGGCGGCGTTCCTACAAGCTGCCCGTCAGCGGCGCGGAATGGTTTCAGAACTTTTCCGAATTTCCCGAAGAGAACGCCGTCGCCTGGTCCGGCGACTTCCTGCAGGACATTCTTGATCGGGTGGTCTTCTGCATCAGCGACGACGACACCATGGACGCCATCGCCTGCCTGTATCTGAAGCCCGCGACCGAGGGACGCATCGACGTCTGCGGCCTGAACGGCCATCAGTTCGCGCTTGTCTCCTTTGTGCACGACGAGCTGGCGGCGCGCCTGCCGCAGGAAGGCGTGCTTGTGCAGAAGAAGCATCTGCAGGATCTGAAAAAGTGGCTCGGCGTGGATGAAATCGAGCTGAACCTTACCGACAAGCGCCTTTACCTGCGCACCATCAATGGCGACGAAAGCCTGAGCCTGCCGCGCGCGGGGCACGAGTACCCCGACTATAACGTCTTTCTCGACAAGCTGAACGGCGAAAGCGTCAGCACCCTTCAGGTGGATCGCAAGGAAGCCATGGAGGCCCTCGGCCGCATTCAGATTTTCAATACCGAAAGCGATCGCTGCGCCTATCTTGATCTCGGCGACGCCGAGGCGCGCATCACCGCCCAGGGGCAGGACGTCGGTTCGGCCTGCGAGAATCTGGAAGTGACCTTCCAGGGCGACGTGCGCCGCATCGCCTTCCCCACCCGCAACCTCATGGACGTTCTCGGGCATTTCTCGTCCGCGCAGGTGCGGATGCTCATGACCGGCGCGGAAGGCCCCTGCGGCATCCGGGGCGCGGAAGACCCCGACTATACCGTCATCATCATGCCCATGAAGATTTCCGAAACCACCTACTACAGCGAGGAAGACGTCTAATGGCTCCTGAAAACTCCGGAAGCTATAACGCCTCGTCCATCACCATTCTGGAGGGACTCGCGGCCGTGCGGAAACGCCCGGCCATGTACATCGGCTCCACGGACGTTCGCGGTCTTCACCACCTTGTCTACGAGGTGGTGGACAACTCCATCGACGAAGCCATGGCGGGTTTCTGCTCGCAGATTGTCGTCACCCTGCACGCGGACAACAGCGTGACCGTGCGGGACGACGGACGCGGCATTCCGGTGGACATTCACCCCAAGGAAGGGGTGCCCGCCGTTCAGGTGGTCATGACCAAGCTGCACGCGGGCGGCAAGTTCGACAATACCAGCTACAAGGTTTCCGGCGGCCTGCACGGCGTCGGCGTGTCCTGCGTCAACGCCCTGTCGGAAAGCCTCACCGTCACCGTGCGCCGCGACGGCAAACGCTATCGCCAGCACTACGCGCGCGGCGTGCCGCAGGACGAACTGACGGTCATCGGCGAGGCCGAAGGGCACGGCACCACCGTGACCTTCAAGCCCGACGAGGAAATCTTTGAAGTCCTGGAATTTTCCTACGACACGCTGCGCAAGCGCTTCGAGGAGCTGGCCTACCTGAACAGGGGGCTGACCATCCAGTGCATCGACGAGCGTACCGGCGAGGAACATGTCTTTCACGCAGAGGGCGGCATCCGCCAGTTCGTGAACGATCTGAACGACGGCGATCCGGGCATTCATCCCATCATCGACGGCGAAGGCGTCGTGGACAACGTGACGGTTGACTTCGCCCTGCAATACAACGCCGGCTACAAGGAAAATATTCACACCTTTGCCAACAACATCCGCACGGCCGAAGGCGGCACGCATCTTGTCGGCTTCCGCACGGCCCTGACGCGCGCCATCAACGGCTACGTCAAGAATCAGGCCGATCTCGTCAAGAAGCTCAAGGGAACGGCCCTTTCCGGCGACGACGTGCGCGAAGGCCTGACGGCCGTCGTCAGCGTCAAGCTGCCCCAGCCGCAGTTCGAGGGGCAGACCAAGACCAAGCTGGGCAACAGCGAGGTCGCGGGCATCGTGGCGGGCGTCGTCTACGACAGGCTGACGGTCTATTTCGAGGAAAACCCCAAGGACGTCCGCCTGATTGTGGAAAAGGCGATGGACGCCGCGCGGGCGCGCGACGCGGCCCGGCGCGCCAAGGAACTCGTGCGCCGCAAGGGCGCGCTCTCGGACAACGCCCTGCCGGGCAAGCTGGCCGACTGCCAGAGCAAGGACCCCGAAGAGTCCGAACTCTTCATCGTGGAGGGCGATTCCGCAGGCGGATCGGCCAAGCAGGGCCGCAACCCCAGGAATCAGGCAATCCTTCCCCTGCGCGGCAAGATCCTCAATACCGAGCGCACCCGCTTCGACAAGATGCTGGCCAACAAGGAAGTCAAGAACCTGATTACGGCCATGGGCGCCGGCATCGGGGAAGAGGATACCGATCTTGAGAAGCTGCGCTATCACAAGATCATCATCATGACCGACGCCGACGTGGACGGCGCGCATATCCGTACGCTGCTCCTGACCTTCTTTTTCCGCCAGTATCAGGAAATGGTGGAGCGGGGCTTTGTCTACATCGCCCAGCCGCCCCTGTACCGGGCCCACAACGCCCGCTTTGAAAAGTTCATCAAGGACGACGCCGAGCTGAACGACTTTCTGCTCGGGCGCATCAGCCAGGACGTGACCGTCGAGGCGGCCAACGGGCGCGAGTACACGGGCGAGGAGCTGCTGCGCCTCATGGCGCGGATTGAAAAGATCGACGTCCGCGTGCGGGACGCCGAAAGCACGGGCATGCCCCGCGCGCTCTTCCTTGCCCTGACGACCTACGCGCAGGTCGTGACGGGCGACATGTTTGAAAGCGAAGATCCGGCGCTGCGGGAATGGATAGCCGGGCGCGGCTACAGCCTGCGTCTGGACCGGGAAGAAGCCGAGGACGGCGACGCGCGCCTGTTCGTCACGTTCGAGAACGAGGGCAGCCACCATACCCGGCGCGGCATGGAGTTCTTTGCCTCCAAGCTCTACCGGCAGACCTGGACGCTGTTCGACGAGCTGCGGACGGAATGCGGCGGCCTCGCCTTCACCCTGCGCCGGCGGGACGGCTCCGGCATCGCGCTGGAAGATATCTTCTCCCTGTTGCAGACCACGCTGGAAGAAGCCCGCAAGGGCATCAATATCCAGCGCTACAAGGGTCTGGGCGAAATGAACCCCGAGCAGCTCTGGACGACGACCATGAACCCCGAAAACCGGGTGCTGCTGCAGGTGTCCGTCGAGGACGCCAACGAGGCCTCCGAGGCCTTCGAGGAACTGATGGGCGATCGCGTGGAGCCGCGGCGCGCCTTCATCGAGCGCAACGCCCTGAGCGTGCAGGAACTGGACATCTAGAGCGGTTTCACGTTGAAATGAGGCGGCCCGGGCGGACGCTCAAGCCCGGGCGCGAGAAACAGCGGCGTCTTTCCCGGAAGACGCGGACGGCGACGACGCACGCGCGGGGCGGTTCGCTACCGGTTGCATCCGGAGCGGGCCGCAGGCATCGCACATTTTTACCCATGCAGAGGCCCCATGTCTGAGCAACTGGAACAAGCACATCCGAAAGTCAGCATTGAAAAGGAATTGCGCCAGTCCTATCTGGAGTATTCGCTTTCGGTCATCATAGGGCGCGCCATCCCCGACGCGCGCGACGGTCTGAAACCCGTGCACCGGCGTATCATGTTCGCCCAGCACGAGCTTTCCAACAGCTACAACCGGCCGCACAAGAAGTCGGCCCGCATCGTCGGCGACGTCATCGGTAAATATCATCCTCACGGCGACTCGGCGGTTTACGACGCGCTTGTCCGCATGGCGCAGGATTTTTCCATGCGCGATCCGCTGGTGGACGGGCAGGGCAACTTCGGTTCGCTGGACGGCGACCCCGCCGCCGCCATGCGTTACACTGAAGTCCGCATGTCGCGCCTGGCCGGCGAATTCCTTGCGGATCTGGACAAGGAAACCGTCGATTTCCTGCCCAACTACGACAATACCCTCCAGGAACCCTCGGTGCTGCCCACCAAGGTGCCCAACCTGCTGCTCAACGGTTCCTCGGGTATCGCCGTCGGCATGGCCACCAACATTCCGCCGCACAACCTCGGCGAACTCTGCGACGCGCTTCAGTTCCTTCTGGAAAATCCGCAATGCAGCGTTGAGGACCTGATGGACTTCATCAAGGGGCCGGACTTCCCGACGGCGGGTTTCGTCTATGCGGGCAAGGGCCTGCACGACGCCTACAGCACGGGGCGCGGCACGGTGAAGGTGCGCGGCCGCGTGGAGGTGGAAGAGCGCAAGAAGGGGCTTCAGGCCGTTGTCATCAGGGAAATTCCCTTCGGTCTCAACAAGTCCGGCCTGGTGGAAAAGATTGCGGCGCTGGTCAACGAACGCAAGATCGACGGCATTGTGGACTTGCGCGACGAATCGGATCGCAAGGGCATCCGCATCGTGATTGATCTCAAGCGGGGCGTCATTCCCGAAATCGTCGTCAATCAGCTCTACAAGTACACGCCGCTGGAAACGAGCTTCGGCATCAACATGCTGGCGGTTGTGGACAACCGCCCGGTGCTGCTCAACCTCAAGTCGGCCCTGTCCTGCTTTGTGGATCACCGCCGCGAGGTGGTCATTCGCCGCACCCGCTTTGACCTGCGGAAGGCCGAGGCCCGCGCCCATATTCTGGAAGGCCTGCGGCTGGCCATCGATCATATCGACGAGGTCGTGGCGCTTATCCGCGCGGCGGAAAATCCCGACGCGGCCCGCGCCGCGCTGATGGAGCGGTTTTCCTTTTCCGAGGCGCAGGCCCGCGCCATCCTCGACATGCGCCTGCAACGCCTGACCGGCCTGCAACGCGACGAACTCATGAACGAGTACCGGGACCTGCTGCAAAAGATTGAGTTCTACAAATCCATTCTGGAGAACTCCGAGGTGCTCCGCAGCGAAATGCGGCGGGAAATAGAGGAAATCCGCGCCGCCTTCGCCACGCCGCGCCGCACGGAAGTGGTGGCCGAAGCCCTCAACGGCATTGATATCGAGGACCTCATCCCCGACGACGAGGTGGTCATCACCCTGTCCCGCCGCGGCTACATGAAGCGCACGGCCCTGGAAAACTACCAGCAGCAGAAGCGCGGCGGCAAGGGCATCGCCGCCCTGCACACGTCCGAGGACGATTATGTGCAGGAGTTTCTGACGACCACGAATCATCAGTATCTCTGCCTGTTCACCAACAAGGGCCGCATGCATCAGCTCAAGGTGCATCAGGTTCCCGAAGGCAGCCGCACGGCCAAGGGCGTGCATATCAACAACCTGCTGCCGCTGGAAGAGGGCGAGTGGGTCACGACGGTGCTGGCCCTGCGCGAATTTGCCGAAGACAAGTATTTTCTCTTTGTCACCCGGCGGGGCATGGTCAAGCGTTCGTCCGCCTCGCTCTACGCCCGTTGCCGCAAGACCGGCCTCATGGCCGTGGGGCTGCGCGAGGACGACGAGCTTGTGGTGGTGCGTCCCATCCGCGAGGACAGCCATATCGTGCTGGCCACGGCCGACGGCATTTCCATCCGCTTCTCCTGCCGCGACGTGCGGCCCATGGGGCGCGTGGCCACGGGCGTCAAGGGCATTGCGCTGCGCCGGCAGGACTTTGTCGTGGCGGGCGTCATTCTCAAGGAAAGCGATCAGACGACGGAAATCATGTCCATTTCCGCCAACGGCTTCGGCAAGCGGACGCGGGTCGATCTCTACCGCTTGCAGTCGCGCGGCGGCAAGGGCATCATCAACTTCAAGGTGACGGGCAAGACCGGCCCCGTGGTGGGCGCCATGCCCGTGCACGACAACGATGGTCTGATCCTGCTGACGTCGGCCAACAAGGTCGTGCGCATCGGCGTGGAGGACGTCCGCAGCAAGGGGCGCGCCACTATGGGCGTCATGCTGGTGCGTCTTGACGAGGGCGCGCGCGTCGTCGGCTTTGACCGCGTGGACGAGGGCGGCCAGACGGGACGCGCCTTCGACGAGGAAGAGGGCGGGGACGACGTTCCGGCGGAGGCGCCGGCGCCCGAAGCCGCGCCGGAAGCCGGAGCCCCGGAGGACGCCTAGCCCATGCGGCGCGTTCTTGGCTGTCTTTGCTGCGTCGCGCTGCTGCTGGGCGCGTGCCGCGCCCCTCTGGACGACGGCGACGACCTGCAGGCGGCGCGCGAGGCCATAGCCGAACGTCAATGGTCGCGCGCGGAGCGTCTTCTCGGGCGCTACCTGCGGGAGGCGCGAGAGCCGGAGGAGCGCTGGCAGGCCTGGCTTGCGATGCTGACGGTGCTCAACGTCGGCGGAGACATGCGGACAAACCTTGACTATCTGGACGCCATGTTGGAAGAATTCGCCGACGACGACGCCAAGAGTCGGGAAATACTGCGCCGCATCGGCACGCTGAACGAACGGCTGCGCCGTTACGACAGGGCCGCGGATACGTGGATTGCCTATCTCAACGTGCCGGGACTGACGCCGGATGAAAGCCTGTTCGGCTACCGGCGTCTGGGGGCCGTGCTGTTTCACCTGCGCCGCTTCGAGGCGGCGGAGGAGGCGTTGCAGCAATGCCTTGCGCTGCCGCTGGCCGACGAGGCGAAAAGCATGTGCACCTACGATCTGGCGGATCAGTATCTGGCGCGCGGCAGCTGGAACGAGGCTGCCGATCTGGCGCGGCAGATTGTGGATGACGAACCGCAAGGAGAATTGCGGGCGCTGGCCGGTTTCGTGCTGGCCGACGCCCTGGAGCAGCTTGGCAGGAGCGGAGACGCCCTCGCGCAGTTCGAGGCCATCCGCGACAGCTACCCCAATCCCGGGGTTATCGACAATCGCATTGCCTACTTGCGGAAAGGCGAGAAAAAATAAGACGCCGCGCCCTGGAGCGGCACAAAGGAGGGCCTTCGCAGCCGGTGCGAAGGCAGCGGGGAAAGCATGATCAAGCATGAGTGCGGCCTATTCGGCATTTACGGACATGAAGATGCGGCCCGTCTGACCTACTTCGGCCTGTACGCGCAGCAGCACCGCGGACAGGAAAGCGCGGGCATCATCACCCGCGACAAGGACGGCATGCACGAGCACAAGGGCATGGGCCTTGTGCCCGACGTCTTCACGGAAAGCAATCTTCAGAGCCTCACCGGCGAGATCGCCGTCGGGCACGTGCGCTACTCGACGACGGGGCGTTCCTATCTTCGCAACGCCCAGCCCTTTCTTGCCCATTACAAGGGCAAGGACATTGCCGTGGCCCACAACGGCAATCTGACCAATACCGAAGCCCTGCGCGCGGAGCTGGAAAACGAAGGCGCCATCTTTTCCACAACCAACGATACCGAAGTGTTCATGCACCTGCTGGTGCGCGCCCTGCGCCACAAGGATCTGCCCGACGCCGTGCGCGAAGCCTGCGCGCGCGTGCGCGGCGCGTACTGCCTGCTTGTGCTCTGCGACGACATGATGGTCGCGGCGCGGGACCCGTTCGGCTTCCATCCGCTGGCGCTGGGGCGTCTGGACGGCGCGCCCGTCTTCGCGTCCGAAACCTGCGCCTTCGATCTGCTGGAGGCGGACTACGAACGCAGCATCGCGCCCGGGGAAGTGTACATTGTCGACGCGCGCGGTGAACACAGCGAAAAGCTGGACGGCCCCCTGCCGGAAAAGCCGCGCCAGTGCATTTTCGAGCTGGTCTACTTTGCCCGCCCCGACTCCTATATCTTCAACGAGCAGGTCTACGTCTGCCGCAAGAACATGGGCTGGCAGCTGGCCTACGAATCGTCGCCCGACGCGGATCTCGTGCTTCCCTTCCCGGATTCCGGGGTCTATCCGGCCGTGGGCTTCGCCCAGTGCGCGGAACTGCCGTACGAACACGCCATGATCCGCAATCACTACGTCGGGCGCACCTTCATTCAGCCGACGCAGGGCATGCGGAATTTCGGCGTGCGCGTGAAAATCAATCCCGTGCAGGCCATGATCGACGGCAAGAGCATCTGCATCGTCGACGACTCCATCGTGCGCGGCACGACCATGATCACCCGCGTGAAGAAGCTGCGCGAACTCGGGGCCCGGGAAGTGCATATCCGCATTTCCTGTCCGCCGGTCAAGTTCCCCTGTTTTTACGGCATCGACTTCGCTTCCCCCAAGGAGCTGATTGCCGCCAATCACACGCTGGAAGAAATGAAGAGCATCTTCAACGTGGATTCCCTGCACTATCTGAGCGTGGACGGCCTGCTGCGCTCGGTCATGCACTCGGACAGCTACTGTCTGGCCTGCTTTACCGGCGACTATCCCGTGCCCTGCAACGAGTGCGGCAAGTATCGCCTTGAAAGCGCCTGCGGCAAGATTTCTTCATAACCCTCTGTAACTCAGCCTCATTTCAAGGACGTCAAAAATGGCTTGCAACGCTGCCCGCATCAAGGGCTTTGCCGACATGTTTCCGCCGGATTCCGACGCGTTCACCCGCATGGAAACGCTGGCGCGGCGTATTTTCGGGCAATGCGGTTTTGTGGAACTGCGGACGCCGGTGCTGGAATACACGGATCTTTTCAGGCGCTCCATCGGCGAGGAAACCGACGTTGTGCAAAAGGAAATGTTCACCTTTCCGGATCGCAAGGGCCGCATGATGACCATGCGCCCGGAAGCGACGGCCGGCGTCATGCGCGCGTATATCGAATCCTCGCTGCATGCGGGCGAAAGCGTCAGCCGCCTGTTCACCACGGGTCCCATGTTCCGTTACGAGCGTCCGCAGAAGGGGCGCATGCGCCAGTTCCATCAGATCAACTGCGAATGCCTCGGCTCGGACAGCCCCTACGCCGACGCCGATCTGATTCTCATGCTGATGCGCTACATTGACGCGCTGGGCCTGCGGGACGTCAGCCTGAAGCTGAATTCGCTGGGCTGCCCCCGGTGCCGCCCCGCCTTCAAGGAGGCGCTGGTGGCCTACCTGCGCGACAGGCGCGACGGCCTTTGCGAGGACTGCGCCCGCCGCCTGGAGACAAATCCCCTGCGCGTTCTGGACTGCAAGGTCCCCGGCTGCAAGGAACTGACGGAAGGCGCGCCCCGGCTTCTGGATTACAACTGCCCGGACTGCAAGGCGCATTTTGACGTCGTGCTGGATCTGCTGCGCGACGGAAACGCGCCTTTCGAGCTTGACAACCGTCTTGTGCGCGGTCTCGACTATTACTGCCGCACCACGTTCGAGGTGGTGAGCGGCAATATCGGCGCGCAGTCCGCCGTGGCCGGAGGAGGGCGTTACGACGGCCTCGTGAAGAGCCTCGGCGGCCCCGACGTGCCCGGCGTGGGCTTTGCCATGGGCATGGAGCGCGTGGCCCTGCTGCTGCCGGAGCTGGAAGCGCCCCGGAAGGACTTCTTCCTTGTGGCGCTTCCCGGCGAGGACTGCGAGAGCCGCCGCCGGCAGGGTTTCGCGCTGACGCAGCGTCTGCGCGCGGCCGGCCTGCGCGGCGAAATGTGTCTTTCCGAAGCCGGTTTCAAGAGCCAGATGCGGCAGGCGGGCAAATGCAACGCCCGGTACTGCCTCATTCTCGGGCCGGACGAGGCCGCGCGGCAGTCCGTGCAGGTCAAGGACATGGATTCCGGCGAGCAGCGTCTTGCGCTCATGAGCGAGCTGCCCGCCCTGCTTGAAGAAAAAAGGTAAGGCGCCTCCGCAACGGAACGGCGCGCGACATACGTCATCTTTGATGAAAGGACAGGCAATGAGCGAAGAAACTCAAGGTCAGGATATTCAGCAGGAACATCAGAAGTTCATTGAGGATCTGGGAGACTGGACCCGGACGCACACCTGCGCGCAGCTGACGGCGGCCGACGACGGCGCCGACGTCTGCCTCATGGGCTGGGTGCAGTACCGCCGCGACCACGGCGGCCTGATCTTCGTTGATCTGCGCGATCGCGAAGGTCTGACGCAGGTGGTTTTCAGCCCGGACATCGCTCCCGCGGCGCACGAGAACGCCCATATCCTGCGTTCCGAATATGTGCTTGCCATCAAGGGCAAGGTGCGTCCCCGGCCCGAGGGCATGACCAACCCCCAGCTTCCCACCGGCGAAATCGAAGTGGTGGCGCATGAATGGAAGCTGCTCAACACCTCCAAGACGCCGCCGTTTCCCATCGAGGATCGCACCGACGCGGGCGAGAACCTGCGTCTTGCGTGGCGCTATCTTGATCTGCGCCGTCCCCGCATGCAGGCCAACCTGCGTCTGCGTCACAAGGTGGCGCAGGCCATCCGCCGCCAGCTTGACGAAGACGGCTTCATCGAGGTCGAAACGCCCATTCTCACCAAGTCCACGCCCGAAGGCGCGCGCGACTTTCTGGTGCCCAGCCGCCTGAACAACGGCAGTTTCTATGCGCTGCCGCAGTCGCCCCAGCTTTTCAAGCAGCTGCTCATGGTCGGCGGTTTCGACCGCTATTTCCAGATTGTGCGCTGCTTCCGCGACGAGGATCTGCGCGCCGACCGCCAGCCGGAATTTACTCAGGTCGATATTGAAATGAGCTTTGTGGACGAAAGCAGGGTCATGAACATGGCCGAAGGCCTCATGGCCCGCGTCTTCAAGGACGTCATGAACATCGATCTGCCCCGTCCCTTCCCCCGCATGACGTGGGACGAAGCCATGAGCCGTTACGGCGTGGACAAGCCGGACACCCGTTTTGGCATGGAACTGGCGGATATTACCGATATCGTGCGCGGCTCGGGCTTCAAGCTCTTTGCCCAGGCGAAACTGGTCAAGGCCATGAAGGTCGAGGGCGGCGAATCCATGAGCCGCAAGGACATCGACGGCTATACCGAGTTCGTCAAGATCTACGGCGCGCAGGGGCTGGCCTGGATCAAGATCAAGGCCGACGAATGGCAGTCCCCCATCGCCAAGTTCCTGTCCGAAGCCGAGCGCGAAGGCATCAGGAAGACGCTGGATCTCAAGGTGGGCGATATCGTCTTCTTCCAGGCCGGGGAACCCGACATGGTCAACGCCGCGCTGGGCAACCTGCGCGTGCATCTGGCCGGACGCCTTGGCCTGATTCCCGAAGGGACCTTCAATTTCCTCTGGGTGACCGACTTCCCCCTCTACGAATACGACGAGGAGGAAAAGCGCTATGTGGCCTGCCACCATCCCTTTACCTCGCCCGCGCCCGGACACATGGAGCTCATGAAGACCGATCCGGCCCGGGCCAAGGCCCGCGCCTACGACATGGTGCTCAACGGCAACGAGGTTGGCGGCGGTTCCATCCGCATTCATTCCGGCGAAGTGCAGCGCCGCATGTTCGAGGCGCTGGGCTTCACGCCCGAGCAGGCCGAAGAGCAGTTCGGTTTCCTGCTCAACGCGCTTGAGCTCGGGGCGCCGCCGCACGGCGGTCTTGCGTTCGGCCTTGACCGTCTGGTCATGCTGCTGGCCGAAGCGCAGAGCATTCGCGACGTCATTGCCTTCCCCAAGACGCAGAAGGCGACGTGCCTCATGACGCAGGCGCCTTCGCCCGTGTCTTCCAGACAGCTCCGGGAACTCGGCCTGCGCCTGCGCGAAACGGAAAAGGCCGCCGAAGGCGGCAAGGCTGCGGAATAACGTCATGAAGCTGGAGATTGTCACCTATCCCGATCCGCGACTGGCGCAGAAGTGCGAACCCGTAACGGAAATCACCGAGGAAGTGCGGCAGCTTGCGGCGGACATGATTGAAACCATGTACGACGCGCCGGGCGTCGGGCTGGCCGCGCCGCAGGTGGGGCGCAATATCCGCATGCTCGTCATGGATCCCGACATCAGCGAGGAAGGGAGCGAGCGCCGTCCGCGCGTGCTGATCAATCCCGAGCTGACGCTGGGAGAGGACATGATCCCCAGCGAGCAGGAAGGATGCCTTTCCGTACCCATGAACTACCGCGCCACCGTCAAGCGCGCCGCTACCGTCCATCTCAGGGCGACGGACCTTGACGGCAATGCGATTGACGAGGATCTGGAGGGCTTTGCCGCCATCGTCGTGCAGCATGAATACGATCATCTGGACGGCGTCCTCTTCATCGATCGCATCAGTCGCCTCCGGCGCAGTCTGTACGACAGCAAGGTCAAGAAATGGATGAAACGAAAGAGCGCTTCCGCATAGTCTTCATGGGCACGCCCGAGCTGGCCGCCACGGTGCTTCGCGCCGTGGCCGGCTGGCCGGGCGGCCGGCTTGCGGCCGTTTATACCCAGCCGGATCGACCGGCCGGGCGCGGCCACAAGTTGACGCCTTCTCCCGTCAAGGTTCTGGCCTCGTCCCTCGGGCTGCCCGTCGAGCAGCCCCTCAACTTCAAGGACGAGGAAGAATGCCGCAAGCTGGCGGCGTACAAGCCCGATTTCCTGCTTGTGGCGGCCTACGGGCTGCTGCTGCCCCGGGCCGTCATCGAGACGCCGCGTTTTCCTCCTCTCAATGTGCATACCTCCCTTCTGCCCCTGTATCGCGGGGCCGCGCCCATTCAGCGCGCCCTGATGGAAAACTGGGAAGAAGACGCCCGCACGGGCGTTTCCATCATGGAAATAGTGCAGGCCCTTGACGCCGGGCCGGTCTACGCTCAGGAATCCCTTCCTCTGGCGGGGCATACCGGCGGCACATTGCACGACGCGCTTGCGGAAATGGGCGGACGGCTCCTGCTGTCCGTTCTGGATCGATTCGCGGCGGGCACGGCCCGCGCCACGCCGCAGGACGAGAGCCGCGCGACCTATGCCGCAAAGCTCTCCAAGGCGGACGGTTATGTGGACTGGAACGCGCCCGCGGCCGCCGTCGACGCCCGCGTCCGGGCCGTCACGCCCTGGCCCGGAGCCCGGTCCGCATTTCATTTTGACGGGCGGGAAGCCCTGATTCTGCAACTGGGGCCGGGAAAGATTCTGCGCGACGTTCCCATGCCGCGCGTCCTGCCCGGCAGCGTTTTCTGGGACGGCGCCGACCTGCGCGTCGCCTGCGCCGACGCCTGGTACGCGCTGGGAACCGTGCGCCCCCAGGGCAAGAAGGACATGGAGGCGCGCGCCTTCGTCAACGGCTTCCTGCGCCTTCAGGACAAGGGGCTCTGCGGCCGCGCCGAACCGCCCGCGTAACGCGCCCCGTGAATCTCCCGAGAGACGCGCGGGGATTGCCTTCAGATTTCCGGCGCGGGAGAAAGCGTTGCGGACGCCGATTTCCGCCGGGAGACTGTTCCTCATGGTTGCGGCAGCGTTCGTTCCCGGACGCTGCCTTTCTTTTCTTGAGGAAGAGATCGAAAAAAGGCGGATTCGCCTTCCGCAGCGCGGGGGCGGCATGAGCCGTTCCCGGTCGCGGCGAGGCGGAAACGCATGCGACCGCCGGATTTTTTCGCTCAGAAATCGCAAAGAAACGAAAGACCATGAAGCTGTTCTTTTTACGCAAGTCCCCTTATGTCTTGCCCTCGGCGCATTACGGCGGCGGTCGCAAGCGCATCTTTCTCGGTCTGCTTTCGGGCGCGTGCCTGCTGCTGGGCTGCGCGCTGGCCCTGTTTCTTGTGCTGCCGTGGACGGTCTCTGGGGAACATCTGCGCTGGCTCGGTCTGATAAGCCTCGTTCTGGGCTGCGCGCTGATCACCGCCCTGTTCTGGCTCTGTCTCACGCTGATCTTTCATATCTATACGGCGCGTCTCTTTCCCGGGGTGGAGGCCGTGCGGCATGTGACCATCCGTCTGCTCTTTCCCCTGATGGAACTGCTGGCCAAGGCCGTGCATGTGGAGCGCGCCCGGGTGCGCCGTTCCTTCATCAAGGTGAACAACGAGTTCGTGCTGGCGCGAGGGATAAAAACGTCGCCCGAACGGTTGTTGCTGCTGCTGCCGCACTGCATACAGCGCAGCGCCTGTCCGCACCGCCTGACGCATACCCTGGAGCTTTGCCGGCGCTGCGGCGCCTGTCCTGTGGGGCCGCTTCTGGACATGCGCGACAAGTACGGTTTCAGCATGGCCATTGCGACGGGAGGCACCATAGCGCGGCGCATTGTCATTGAGCGCCGTCCGAAGCTGATCATCGCCGTTGCCTGCGAGCGGGATCTGACTTCCGGCATTCAGGACAGTTACCCCCTGCCGGTTTTCGGCATTCTCAATGAACGCCCCTGCGGCCCCTGTCTGGATACGCTTGTTCCCCTGCGGCCTCTGGAAGCCGCCGTCCGGCATTTTCTCGGGTTGCCGGCGGAAGAGGGAACGTCCGGCCCCTTCACGGCGCGGGACGAGGGTGCAGCGTAACGCTTTTTGCAAGGGAGTTTGTTGTTCGGGGGGATTGCTGTTCGGGGGGAAGGGAAACCCCTCTGCTAGCGCGAGAGGGGTTTCCCTTCCCCCCAGGCCCCCCATCCCTTCCCCAGCGCGCTTTTTCAGCGCGAGTACGGGCGGCGGCGCCGCGCCGCCCGGCCCAAAGCGACAGGCTGTTCAGATACGGCGCGCGGGTTTGGGGGAAGATGGGGGAGTTTGAGGGGGAACCACGGGAACGCCTTTCATCGCTTCGCTGCGGAAAGGCTGGGCCCTTTTTGCCGTAAGCAGCGACCCGACGGCGGCCGCAGGCCGTGCCCGTTGCGACGAAGGAAGCTACGGGCATCGACAGCAGAGCAAAGGGGTTTCTTCCCCCTCAAAAAGAGCACTGTCAGAGGAGAAAACAACATGTCAGACGGAGCCGTTTTTTTGCGGGAACGCAAGACCGCAACCGTTTCCGGCAAACTTCGCAAGGCGCCGCCGTCGGCGCTGATCTGGGCATGGCAGGCCTTGAGCCTGCTGGACGCCGCGTCCGCGCCGTCTTCGGCCCAGGAAGCTCTGGAAAGCGTGCTTGCGGAACTGCCGGAAGCGGATCGACGCGACCGAAATCTGAGCGCGGAATATTTTTACGGCGCCCTGCGGCAGGAGATTCGTCTGGAGTGGATTCTGGGGAGACTGCTGCCGCAGCCGGAAAAGCTGCCCCGGCCGCTGCGTCGTCTGCTGCTGACGGCGGCCTATGGCATGGTTTTTCTTGAGAGAGTTCCCGCGTATGCCGTTCTTTCTCTTGCCGTGGACGCGGCGAGGCGCGTCTACGGGCCGGGCCTGGGAAAGCTCGTCAACGGCGTGTTGCGTTCTCTGCAACGGCTGGGAAACGCCGTACAGGAAGAAGCGTTTTACGTGAAACAGGGCGAAACGGCGGACAGCCCGGCGGCGCGCGCCCGTTTTCTTTCGTTGCCGCTAGAAATTTACGCCCTGTGGCGACATGCCTACGGCGAAGAAACAGCGGAAGCGCTGGCCCGGCGCAGCGGCGCGCGGCCTGTTCCCGCCTTTCGTGTTCATGCCGGAAGAGCGCAGGCCGAAGAATTGCGGAAAGAACTGCTTGCCGCGGCGCGGAACGAGCGCCAGCCGCTTGCCGCCGGCGCCTGGGGCGTAGCCTTTCCCGGCGGGGTCCCCGGCAGCGTCCGGGATGGAACGCTTGCCGAACTCATGGAGCAGGGGCGTCTTTCGTCGCAATCCGCAGGATCGCAATGGATGATGGAAAGTCTCTGGCGAGCCGGAAGGCTTGGGGATTTTCCCCTCTGGGATGCGTGCAGTGGCTATGGCGGCAAGGCGGCGCTGGCGGCGGAGCAGGGCGCGTCCGTGGGACTCTGCACGGATGTTTCCTGGCAGCGCCTGCGTCGTTTTCCGCAACATTTCCAGCGGTTACAACTTCCAGTGCCGCCTCTTGCGCTGGCCGACGGCCGCAGGCCGCCGCTGCGTCTCTGGGAAGGGAATATTCTGGCGGATGTTCCGTGCAGCGGGCTGGGCGTGCTCGCGCGGCGACCGGACATTCGGCGCCACGTCGCGCGCATGGCGGCCTTTCCGCAATTGCAATACGATATTGCGCTTGCCCTTTCCCGACGGCTTCTGCCCGGCCGCTGCCTGGTCTACGTGACGTGCACCCTGAATCCCGAAGAAAACGAGAACGTGACGCGGCGGCTGGAAGCGGAGGGGTTGCGCTGTCTGGAGCAGATGCAGACGCCGCATGATCATCCTTTTATGGAAGGCATGTTCGGCGCCGTTCTGCAAAAGATATGACGCCGCGCGGCGCTCTTCGCGCGCTTTTCCGGCCCGGGACTCGCACGGCGGACGCGAACCGGAAAAGCGCTGCCTTGCGGCGCTACGCGCCGGCGAGCGCCGCCGTTTCCGCCGGCGGCGTTTCCTGTTCCCGCGCGGCGTTTTCGCCGTCCGCTTCTTCTCCGGCGATCGCCTCGGCAAGGGCGTCCGCCTGCTGCGGTTCCTCGACTCCTTCTTCAGGCAGGGAAACGCCGAGGCGCTGCAAGATGGTCTGCAATTCTTCGGGGGAGTTGTAGCGCAGGGTAATACGCCCGCTGGAAGCGTCGCCGCTGACGCTTGTCTTGCAGATTTCCTCGTTGAGCATGCGCTGAAGGAGCTTCATGGCCGTGCTCTTCTTGCGCGTCGGCTTTACCGGCGGCTCGGGTTGCGGAATCGGGGCCGCTTCCATGCCCTTGTTGAGCATGTACTCGGGCAGCCAGCCCGTTTTCTTCCAGCATTCCACAGCCTCTTCGGCCTCGCGCACGGTGATGCCGTCCTCGACAATGCAGCGGCGCAGGATTTCCGCCGCTTCCTGCGCTTCAGGCCCCTGAAGCGAGAGCAGGCAGCGGGCATGGCCGGCGCTCATGCGGCCGTAACGGACGTCTTCCTGCGCGCTTTCGCTGAGCTGCAAAAGGCGCATGGCGTTGGCAATGGCCGGACGGCTCTTGCCAAGACGCTTGGCAAGCTCCTCCTGCGTGATGTTGAGCGCGTCCCGCAGTTCCTTGAGCGCCTGCGCTTCTTCAATGGCGTTGAGGTCTTCGCGCTGGAGATTTTCAATCAGGGCGGCGGCCATGACCTCCTTGTCGCTCATTTCCCTGATGACGACGGGGACCTTGGAAAGATTGGCCATGCGGGCCGCGCGCCAGCGGCGTTCCCCGGCGACAATCTGATAATTGCCGGAGCCGTCGGGACGTACAAGAAGCGGCTGAAGAATGCCTTGCGCGCGGATGGATTCCGCCAGTTCCTTGAGGGCTTCTTCGTCGAAATGGCGACGGGGCTGGGAAGGATTGGGGGAAATGGCCTCAATGGCAATAAGGTTGTTTTGCCCTTCGCTTTTTTCCGTTGCGACGTTGCCCCCCCAGAGGACTTCCAGACCCCGGCCAAGACCTTTGTTTGCGCTCATGCGTACTCCCTGATACATTAACGGCTGTTTTTTGAAGCAGTCGTGATTGATTTTTCAAAAAGGGGATGCAGCAAATGGCTGAAGAACAGCATATCTGGTATGTGAAGGACGCTCAGGACAATATCTGCGGCGTGCAACTTTCCGCCAGCCTGTGGGAGCTGGCGCGTCCCGGCGTGGAAAAGGCGCTGGCCCGCCTGCTGCCGCCGGAAGAATCGGCGGAACCCCTGGATGATTTTCGTCAGTTTCTTGAGTATTGGGATTTCAAATATCCCTATGATCCGGCGGTGCGCTGCCCGCACTGCGGCGCGGAGACCAGCGACTGGCGGACGGACCCCGAGCATCCCTTTCATTTGACCACGGCCAATCTTGGCGGTCTGCTGGTGTTTCGCTGCGTCCGCTGCCGGACCACGATCCGGCAAAAGCATTTCCGCGATCACCGCGCGCTGGAACACACGGTCTATGAAGGCTGATTACTGAAGAACGGACGATTTTTGCGTCGGACGCCGCTGCACGACTTCCTGGGCAAGGCTGATATAGGCTTCGGCGCCCTTGGACTTTATGTCGTAATGGATGATGGATTTTCCGTGGCTCGGCGCTTCCGAAAGGCGAACATTGCGAGGAATGACCGTCGAGAAGAGATGATCCGGGAAGCAGCGTTGCACTTCGCTCTTGACATCGCGCGTCAGGCGGTTGCGAATATCGAACATGGTCAGCACCACGCCGAGCAGCGAAAGATTGGGATTGAGACGCTTGCGAACCTGCTCGTAGGTCTGGAGCAGCTTGACAATGCCTTCGAGAGCAAAAAATTCGCATTGAAGGGGGATGAGCAGTTCCCGCGAGGCGCAGAAGGCATTGAGCGTAATCAGGCCGAGAGAGGGAGGGCAGTCCAGAATAATGTAATCGTACATGCCTTCCACATGCTTGAGGCATTCGCTCAGGAAAAATTCACGCGCCATCTTGTCCACGAGTTCCAGCTCGACGGCGACAAGATTTGTGCTGGCGGGGATGATATCAAGGTAGGGAGAACGTGTCTTCGCGATATTGGCGGGCGTGCTTTCAGGATCGTAGAAGCAGCGATACAGGTCGCCGGAGATGCTTTCCTGGGCAAGTCCAAGACCGCTGGTGCTGTTGGCCTGCGGGTCGCAGTCAACAACGAGGGTCTTTTTTTCCATAACAGCGAGGGCAGCCGCAAGGTTTATGGTTGTGGTCGTTTTTCCAACGCCACCCTTTTGGTTTGCTATGGAAATGATACGAGTCATATTTCCTCCGCAGTGCGGTGTTTCATGTGAAACATGAAGTGAACGAAACACAGTTTAGGTAATTTTAGGTGGACGGTCAAGGCTGTTTTGCATTTTTTAACGTCTCCATAGAAAAAAATCGCTTTTTATGCCAGAAAATATGTTGATTAGAACGTTTTGCCTTTTAAAAAGGGTGAAACATGAGGCGACGCCGCCGCGTCGTCCGGCCAGAAACAAGCGGAAAATCACGTTTTCCCGCGAAACGACAGGCCGCATGGCTTGAAACACAAAGCGTTTCAAGCTGAAAAATATCTAAAAAAGAAGGCTTGCCATGAGTAACATACTCCTTGTTGACGACGAGCTGGAAGTAACCGCGCTCCTGAAAAAAAGACTGGAAAAGAGAGGCTTTTCTTGCAAGGAAGCCGCGAACGGCCAGGAAGCTCTGGATGCTCTGAAAGCCGAACCCTTTCATATTGTTATCATGGATGTGAAAATGCCGGTGATGGACGGCATCAGCGCCCTGCAAGTCATCCATGAACAATACCCGGAAATAAAGGTCATTCTGCTTTCCGGCCATGCCGACATGCAGCTTGCCGTTCACGCCATGCAGTGCGGCGCGTTCGGCTACCTCATGAAACCCGTGGAACTGGAAGAACTGCTGTACAAGATCGAAGACGCCCAGACTCAGGCGCGCCTGGAAAACAGAGCCTGAACCGGCCGAAACACTCGCGCCGCAGTTCTTCAGAAGGGCAGGCGGACTTCCTCCTGCCCATAATGCTTTTCTTCATACGAGCTACAAAGGAGAATCTTGATGAAAGGACGTTTGCAACTCCTTGCCCTCATGCTGGCGGCCGCCCTCTGCTGGGGGGAAAGCGCGCCCGTCCGCGCGGCGGAAAATAACGACGCCCTCGCCCGGCAGCTGCAGGAAATCTTCCGCGCTCATCCTGAACTCGTTCTGGATGTCCTGAGAAACAACAGCGAGGCCGTTCTGGATATCGCCCAGCAAGGCGCCAACGCCCGCCGCAAAAGCGCCCTCGAACGCCAATGGAAACAGGACGCCGCCGTGGAAAAGGATATGAAGCTGGAAAACAGACCCATGCGCGGGCCTGCAAACGCCAAAGTCCGTATCGTGGCCTTTTCCGATTTTACCTGCCACTTCTGTCAGCAGGCGGCCGCCACCGTCGAAAGCATTCTCAAGGAATACGGCGACGGCGTCAGCCTCGTGTTCAAGAACCTGCCCCTCAGCGAAGGCGTCGGCGTTACCGCCGCCCAATACTTCGTCGCTCTCTCCCTTCAGGATGAAGACGCCGCCTGGACCTTCTACAAGAAACTGTTCCAGAATCGCGACAGGCTCGTTTCCGAAGGCGAAGACTACATCAAGAGCGTTGTGGACGATCTGAAAATAGACAAGCGCCGTCTCGACAAGGACCGCCGCAGCAAGCGCGTCGCCGAAATCCTCAAGGAAGATCAGGAAGACGCCCAGAAGCTCGGTATTGATGGAACTCCTTGTTTCGTCGTCAATAACCTCATGGTCCGCGGCGCCCTTCCGCTTGATCTCTTCAAGTATGCCGTTGATACCGCGAAGACAATGCCGCTGAAGAAGTAGCGTAAGAATCCTTTGCCGCACGGCAATTGATTGAATATCCCCCGGCAGCGCGCCTTTTTCAGGCATGTTGCCGGGGGATGCGCGTATGGAAAAACGCTCATGAACCTGACGGCGTATCTGAAAACAACGCGGCGCAGGGGAGAGGCGCAGGAAAGGGGAGAGCGGTTGCAAAAAACAGGAAAACGCGTAGGCTTTGGACATTCTCAGGGCGGGGTGGAAGTCCCCACCGGCGGTAAGGGGCATGTCGCGTCGGCATGCCGCAAGCCCGCGAGCGCTTTGCACGGCAAAGGCAGCTGATTCGGTGAAATTCCGAGGCCGACGGTTATAGTCCGGATGAAAGAGAATTTGCAAAGAAAGAGGGCGCGCCCCCTGCGGGCGGCGTCTGCCTTTCTGCCCGCCCTGATGCCTGTTTCACCATGCAAGGAGTCAAACATGCATCAGATTTGTCCTTCTTCCCTTTCCGTTTCTTCTGCTTCCGAACTTGACGATTTCGGCTCTTCCGAGGAGCGCATGCAGGCCGCTCTGGCAGCCCTGCAAGACGGCAACGGCATTCTTGTCGTTGACGATGCGGACAGGGAGAACGAAGGCGACGTGATCTTTCCCGCGCACAGCCTGACGGAACGTCAGATGGCCATGATGATTCGGCATTGCAGCGGTATTGTCTGCCTTTGCCTTACCGAAAAACATGCGGACGCGCTGGATCTGCCGCCCATGTGCGCCCAAAATACCAATACGCAGCAGACGGCGTTTACGGTCAGCATCGAGGCGGCCGAAGGCGTGACCACGGGCGTTTCCGCCGCCGACAGGGTGGCGACCGTCAAGGCCGCCATACGGGCGGGGGCGCAGCCGGGCGACCTGCGCCGCCCCGGTCATATCTTTCCGTTGCGGGCCAGGGGGAGGGGCGTCCTTGAGCGCCGGGGGCATACGGAAGCAACCGTGGACATGATGCGTCTTGCCGGCCTGCCTCCCTGCGGCGCGTTCTTTGCGAACTGACCAACGATGACGGCACAATGGCCCGCCTGCCCCGCATTGCGGCCTTTGCGCGCGAGCAGGGAATGCCCCTGGTCAGCGTGGAAGACATTGTTCTCTGGCGGCAAAAATACGAAAAGCAGTAAATAAACCATGCCCGCGCGAGGGAGTGAGGGGGAAGAAACCCCTTTTGCTTGCGGCAAAAAGGGGTTTCTTCCCCCTCAAACTCCCCATCTTCCCCAAAACCCGCGTATATTGTGCTGACGGGTAAAGATGGACGTTGTTGTAACATGTAATGATATATGTATTTTTTGTATGTTAGCCCGCAGGGAAACTTATCTTGATCATAAGCTCTGACCCTGGAGCATTTTCAGTTTGAAACGCGTTGCGTTTTTCAATCCCTGCCTGTTGCTTCGAGAAAAAAGCCTGGCTTTTCCGTTTGTTTTGGGCCGGGCGGCACCTCGCATTTTTCAAAGGCAGGACGCTCTGGATTTGCCTTTGCGGACGTTTTCAGATTCCGTTGCGGAACGCCCTCAGGAACGCTGTGAAAAAGCGCGCTGGGAGGGGAAAGGGGGGAGTTTGAGGGGGAAAGGGGGAACCCTCAGCTAGCGCGAGAGGGTTCCCCCTTCCCCCCTCAAAAAAATCATTCAAGACAAACAGGGAAGACGACGGCTTCATACCAGTAGAGGGCGGCGTCGGGGTCTTGCCAGCTGCGGGGCGGCAGATGGGCCTTGCGGCAGAGGTTTTCCAGATATTCGTGGAGATTCCAGCCTTGTTCGACGGGAACCTGCGGCAGAAAGACGCCGCTGAAGGGACCGCGCGTCAACAGAAGGCCGTGGCGCCCTATTTCTATGGCGGCGGGATCGGGGCAGGGGCTCAGGGGGCCCAGAACGGAGATCTCCATTGCGATCTCTTTCCATTCACCCGCGGTCAGGGGAGGAAAGCGGGAATCCTCGAAGGCCGCCGCGCGGGCCATGCGCCAGACATTTTGATAGAGGGGCTCCCGACCGATCATGGAGCCTATGCAGCCGCGCAAGGCGCCGTTGCGGTGCAGGGTGACGAAGGAACCGAGGGGCATGCGGAGCGTGTCGCTTTTCAGATCCGCGGGCGGTTCGGGGACGGCGGGAACGCTTTTGCCGGCCAGGGCGCTGGCGATGGACAGTTCCGCCGTCTGGCCGAGAAAGGTCTTTTCTTCGAGCGAGAGAGCAAAGGACAGGGACATGGAGACTCCTTGCCGACTTGGGAGCCGCGTTTTGCCATAAGGCGCGTCGTTGCGTTTTCGCGCAATTCCGATCCTGCGGGTTTGCGCTTCGGCGGCGCGGAGGCAACGGCAATGAGGATAGAAAAAGAAAAAGCCACAACAATGTTGCGGCGGAATTGCGCGACGCCGCTTTTTAAGAAAGAAAAGCGGCGTCAAAAGCGAAAGACGGGAGCGAATGCCGCCAGAGGGCGTTACGCTTCGCTCCCGCGTCCGCTTGATGTCATGAGGAGAAAACTTAGTCTTCGCCCTCGGTGTGGGCCTGCTTGCCCGCGCCCTTCAGGCCGTACATGGTGGTGGAACCGGAAGACCAGAATTCCAGGACTTCTTCATTCACCAGCTTGGTGAGAACCTTTTTCACTTCGCGGGGACCCTTGTCGGGGAAGAGTTCCAGGAAGTCCTTGAAATAGAACTTGGACTTGGCGGCAGACTTGCTTTTGAGGAAGTCGACCACGATATCTTTTTCGTCAGCCATGTTGTTTCTCCTGTGCCGGCGGCGCTTGCGCGCCGCCGGCGTTGTAGTCTTTCTGGCTTAGAACTTGAACTGGGTGCTCTGACGCCAGGTGTAGTAAGCAGGATCGCGGAAGTCGTCGATGAGGTGGTGGGTGAACTCAAGGCCGGTCAGCTTGAAGAAGGATTCCCAGCCGATGCGCTCGGCCCAGTCGCCCAGACGCTCGTACTTGTTGGCGTTGGCCGCGTAGACTTCGATGATGTGCTTCACCGTCTTGGTCAGGGTAGGCCAGCGGGGCGGTTCGTTGGGGATGTAACCCACAACGACCTTGGAGAATTTGGGCATGCTGATGCGGTTGGACACCTTGCCGCCCACCATGATGGCGATACCGTCGCCGTCCTGGTCGGCGATGGGCAGAGCCGGGCACATGGTGTAGCAGTTACCGCAGTACATGCAGCGGTCTTCCTTGATGGCGATGGAGTTCACCTTCTGGCCGTTGTGCTCGACCTTGGTCGGACGCACGGCGGCGGTGGGGCAGGCGGCCACGGCCAGCGGAATTTCGCAGAGCTGGTCGGCCCACTCGTGGTCGATCATAGGGGGCTTGCGGTGGATACCCACAAGGCCGATGTCGGAGCAGTGCACGGCGCCGCACATGTTGATGCAGCAGGCCAGGGCGATACGCACGGGGGCGGGCAGACGCATGTTCTTGAAGTCGTCGAACACGGCGTCCATCACGCATTTCACCGGGCCGGAGGCGTCGGTGGCGGGGGTGTGGCAGTGCACCCAGCCCTGGGTGTGCACCATGTTGCTCACGCCGGCGCCGGTGCCGCCCACGGGGAACTTGTGGGAGCCGGCGGCGAAGGTGCGGCTGTTGAGGTCGTCGCGCAGGGCCTTCATGGTAGCTTCGTCTTCCACCATGAATTCGATGTTGTTACGAGTGGTCCAGCGCAGATAGCCGCCGCAGTACTTGTCGGCGATATCGCACAGTTCGCGGATGTGCGTGATGGACATGGTACGGGTGCCGCCCACGCGCACGGTGTAGACCTTGTCGCCGCTTTCGGCCACGTGCATGAGCACGCCGGGTTCAAGAATTTCGTGATAGAGCCATTTGCCGAAATTCTTCTTGATGACCGGGGGGAAGAATTCGTTGTATTTGCGGGGGCCGATGTCGGTGATGCGGCCTTCCATGGGCTTTTCGGGATTATAGCCGGAAGAAATGAAT
>CALUWU010000066.1 GCA_944324555.1 uncultured Desulfovibrio sp. | reverse complement strand
GACTTGAGCCTCTTTATAAAGGATTTATTCATGGCCAAACTCACTACCCTGCTTGCCCGTCTGCCCGACCATCGCCGCGAAGTGCGTATGAGTACCTACGGCCATGTGCTGTGGGTCTGCTGGCATGGCGTCGTACCTCCTGCCGTCATGCAGACGTTGCAGAACTACGGCGGCATGCAGGTTGTTTCCGATCACGAACAGGCGCTGTGGTTCTTCTTCACGGACGACGTTTTTCTGGCGCTGGCCAGACTCACCGTCTGGAGCAACTTCAACGCCATGCCGGTGTCCATCGAACTGATGCCCGGCCGCCTTGTGATCGACAACAAGCGCGAAACCCTCGTCAACGTGGACGCCGCCCTGCAGGCGCAGGAAATGGTCGTCAGCGAAAAGTTCGAAGTCTGGATCCATCCCAAGAGCCGCGAAGGCAAGAGCGGCCTGCCCGGCATCTCCTTCGCCAAGGCCCACAAGCGTCAGGGCATGACGCAGGTGGAATGGGCCCACATGGACGTCGACGTCCGCATGCCCTATACCTCCACCCAAAGCTGGTATGCAATCCTGCATCCGCTGGGAAGCCCGCTCGACAAGGAATATCAGGCCGGCTGGAGCGGCATGCTCAAGTGCGTGGAAGGCCTGTTGCAGCAGCACAAGATGAAGTTCATCGTTCAGGATGCCTACGTCATGATCTACGTGGAAAACCTGGGCATGCTGCGAACCTTCATCAAGGACTATCTCAGCACCTTCGACAAGGAAGGCGACTCCCCCAACAAGGGGCTCTACTGGCCTTGCGTCTGCGTGGTGGCGGATCGCAAGAACTACAACTTCAACGCCGAACTGCCCCGCAAGATCGGGCTTCAGTGGGACAAGCTGATGCCCGACTTCCCCTACATGAGCTACCGTAACGCCTACCTCCTCGGTTCCGGCGTCACGGTGCGGGACATCAGTTTCGCCGGCGAGCATACCAGCATGGACAGCTGGTGCACCGTGCTGCTTTCCGGCAACAAGATGAATATCAATTCCATCCCGCTGCTCATGTCCAGCGCGCTGGCCGCGACCACGACGCCCGTGGGCTGCTTCTACTGCGGTCTCCACAACCATACCGCTTCCGAATGCCCCACCCGCACCGCCCCTTCGGAAAGCTCCAATGATATCTGGGATCGCCTGTCTCTCATCAGCCTTGAGAACATCAACGCCGGTTTCCGCGATATCGAAACCGCCATTTCCGCCAAGGGCGTGGAGGGCATGAAGGAGGTTCTCGACAAGGGCGGCGACAGCGCCGCGCTGCTGCGCGCCGTGCTGGCCCTCAACGGGCCGAGCCAGCTCCGCAACGTGCCCCGGCAATGGCTGTACCGCATGCGCGATACCGACAACTTCAACGACGACGTGCCGAACAAGGACGACAGTCCCGCCTGGGAACTGCTGGACGAATTCGTTACCCTGCCGCCCGAAAAGCTGTCGGAATTTGAAAAGAGCCTCTCGCAGACCATCGCCCGCCACCAGCGCGACCCCCGTCTGCGTACCGTCATGGGCTTCCTGCAGGTGGAAAGAGGCAACTTTGAAGCCGCCTCCCTCGCCTTCCGCGAAGCCGCGAGCATGACCGCCGCCCCCGCCCTTCAGGCATGGAATGAATACCTGATGGGCAGGCTGCTCGAAGAGCAGGGGCAGCTCCCCAAGGCCCTCGAACAGTACCGGCAGGTTCTCAAGATCATGCCCCAGTGGCAGGACGTGCGCTATCGGGAAATCGTCTGCAAGGTCAAGATGGGCTTTACCGAGCAGATGCTCGACCAGATTCTCGATCTCGTCCGCAAGGAACCGGCCTACTTCAACAAGGTGCTTATCGACCCCGCCCTTGAACGCGGCCGCCTGCTTATCCTCGGCGCCCTCTTCGAGCCCTGGGAAACCGCGCGTCTCCAGGCCGACGAGGAACACGTCGAACTGAACGCCCTTATCGACAAGCTCGACGCCTGGTTCCCGGAAGATCACCCCGTTCAGATCCAGCTCGGCAAGCGCTTCCGCCATACCCAGCAGCGAACCAGCGTCCAGAACTACATGGCTTTCCTTCGCATTCGCGAAGAACGCCCGCTGCTGGAAAAGGAGCTTACCGAAAGTATCCACCGGGAGGTCGAAGGGCTGCGGGATCGTTACCGAACATATCTGGAGCTGCTTCAGGACGTGCGCGACGAGGCCTCCTGGTTCCCCTTCCCGCAGGCGCTCAAGGAATTCAGCGGCGAATTCAACGAATGCGCGGGCATCATCAACTGGGCCTTTGCCTGTAACTTCAACGACGCCGGAACCTTCCAGCGCGCCGAAGCCGCGACGCCAAAGGTCAACGATCTGCTCCGCAGTCTGCGAAAGCGTCTCAAGATGCTCCGCATCGTGCGCGACGTGACCCTGTTCTGTCTCTCTTCCATCAAGACCTTTGCCTGGATGGAAATTCTCGGCCTGCTGCTTTGCTTCATCGCCGTCCCGCTCGTCATCCTCCTTGGCGATCAGCTCAACCTCGGCTGGCTGCGAACCATGATCGGGGAAAGTCAGTGGGAAATCATCAAGGTCATGATCCTGATCGTGACCATCCTGTCCGTCGGCGTCTCCCTGCTCATCAGTACGATCACCTTTGAAGGCAAGCGGGAAAAGCTGCTCGCGGAAGCCCGCGCCCAGCGCGAACGCGCCCAGCAGATGCGTCTTGAGCGCGTCAAGCAGCAGCGCCGCATCAGAGATGAAAACGCCCGCCGGGCCGCGGAAGCCGAAGCCCATCGCAGGCTCCTCGAACAGATGCACGGCGGCCCGTCGCCCAATACTAATGAATAGCTGAAAGGAGAAGGGGGCGGCGTCATTGCTGTTCGGGGGAAAGGGAACCCCCTCTGCTGGCGCGAGAGGGTGTTCCCTTCCCCCCGAGCCCCCCATCCCTCCCCCAGCGCGCTTTATTCAGAAAGATGTGCGGGACGGAGGCGCGAAGGTTTTCCATCGCTCTCCGTCCCCCGTTACCGCCCGCGATGTATGCCCGTCGCGGGCGGTTTTTGTTCAGGAGGGAGTTTTGGCGCGGGAGAGTTCAGCCTTTGCAAGGGGGATTTTGCTGTTCGGGGGGAAGGGACCCCCCTCTGCTGGCGCGAGAGGGGTTTCCCTTCCCCCCGAGCCCCCCATCCCTCCCCCAGCGCGCTTTATTCAGAAAGATGTACGGGACGGAGACGCGAAGGTTTTCCGTCGCTCTCCGTCCCCCGTTACCGCCCGCGATGTATGCTCGTCGCGGGCGGTTTTGTTCAGGAGGGAGTTTTGGCGCGGGAGAGTTCAGCCTTTACAAGGGGGATTTTGCTGTTCGGGGAAAGGGACCCCCCTCTGCTGGCGCGAGAGGGGTGTTCCCTTCCCCCCGAGCCCCCCATCCCTCCCCCAGCGCGCTTTATTTAGAAAGATGTGCGGGACGGAGGCGCGAAGGTTTTCCATCGCTCTCCGTCCCCCGTTACCGCCCGCGATGTATGCTCGTCGCGGGCGGTTTTTGTTCAGGAGGGGAAGTTTTTGAGCGTTTCGGGAGGGAAGAAGGCGCGAGGAGGCAGCGGGGCAGGGGGAAGACGTTCTTTTTACTGGCTTTTTTCTTATTAAAAAAGTAGGAAAATTTTCCTTGCTTTTTTTAGTGATAATCGTTATTGATAACGAAAGAACTCAAGGAGGGAATCAGATGGCAAGCCTGAAGGATTTTTCTCTGTACGATATATCCTGGAACCTTTCTCCCGAACATGCCGTAACCATGTATCTGGAATGGGGCAACAACGACTGGCATGCGGAATATCCCCCCGTGCGTTCCAGAGAGGATGTTTCTTATTACTTCGTCGTTGACAGCTGGGGCGCGAGTCCTGTTATCCGGCTGGTGCGGCGCAACTCGGAAAGCGCGGAAGACCTTCTTTCCATCCCGCTGCCGGATCACCTGCTGCCGGATTACGAGGCGGCGCACGGTTCCTGGCGCGGAATCAGCGAACCCACGCCGGCCATCAAGGACTGGCTGCGCCGGGAGCTTGAACACCACTAATAACCCTTCCTGCTGAAGGGAATCCAATACAGCGCGCGGCGGTAACGCTTTTGCCTGCTGCGAACATTTCTCACACAGACACGCTCTCTTGCCATACCTGACACAGAAAAAGGCCCGCCAAAATGGCGGGCCTTTTTCCTTTCCGGCGATGCAATTTTTCCGGCAAGGTCGCGTCAAACGGAATCGGGCGCGGGGTATTCCCTGCGGCGTTGCAAAGACAGCCCGCGACGAGAGACGCCGTTTTCATCAGAGTGTAAAATGGGCGGGTTTTGGGGAAGATGGGGGAGTTTGAGGGGGAAGAAACCCCTTTTTGCCGCAAGCAAAAGGGGTTTCTTCCCCCTCAATTCAGATTCAGAAAAGCTATCGGGCGCCGAAGCCGGGAATATAGGTGCGGCGTTCGAGCCAGTGAAGGAGCCAGGTGGCGAGGGTGACAAGGACGAGGTAGTAGGCGCCGACGGCCATGAAGACTTCCGTGAAGCGGAAGGTATCGGAAGCGACGACCTTGCCTTCGCCCATGAGTTCCATGCAGGTGACGAGGTAGGCGAGGGAGCTGTACTTGATGAGATAGACAATTTCATTGCCGCAGCCGGGGAGGGCGCGGCGGGCGGCCTGCGGAACGACGATCCAGAGGATTGTCTGGAACGTCGTCATGCCGAGGGCCTGCGCGGCGCGGATTTGCCCCTGCCGGATGGAGAGCAGCGCGCCGCGCACGTATTCGGAATGGTAGGCGGCGCTGCAAAGAATGAAGCTGAGCAGGGCCGCGCCGTAGGCGTCGAAATAGATGCCGATTTTGGGCAGCGCGTAATAGATCATCATGAGCTGCACGGCGAGCGGCACGCCGCGCAGGGTGGTGGTATAGGCGTTGCCGAAGCCGCGCAGGACGGGGCCGCCGAAGGCGCGGGCGCAGCCCAGAACGATGCCGCCGATAAAGCCGATGACGCCCGCCGGAATGATGAGTGCCAGCGTGACGAGAAGCCCCTGATTGAGGGCCGGCAGAACATCCTGCGTGAAAAAGTCAATGTCGAGCAACACTTACGCCCCCATTTCCAGCAGACGACAGCAAAAGTCGCGGGTGCGGGTATTGCAGCCTTCGGCAAGAAGAACGTCGGGCGCGCCCTGCTCGATGATCTTGCCGCGTTCCATGAACAGGATTTCATGGGCGAGGGCGCGGGCAAAGTCCATTTGATGGGTGGCCATGATCATGGTCATGCCGTTCTGCGCCAGATCGCGGATGACGGCCAGCACTTCGCCCACAAGCTCGGGGTCGAGGGCGGAGGTGGGTTCGTCGAGCAGAATGACCTTCGGGTCCATGGCAAGGGCGCGCGCCATGGCGACGCGCTGTTTCTGGCCGCCGGAAAGCTGGGCGGGGTAAAGCTGACTGCGCCGGGCGAGGCCCACGCGGCCGAGTTCCTCCAGCGCGCGATCGGCGGCGTCCTTGCGGCTCATGCCGCGCACCTTGCGGAGGGCTATGGCGACGTTTTCCTCGGCGGTAAGGTGATCAAACAGGTTGAAATCCTGAAAAATCATGCCGACCTGCGCGCGGAAGGCGCACAGATGCGCCTTGTTGGCGCGATCGAGCTTCGTTCCTTCCAGCCAGATGTCGCCGCTGTCCGGGGGAATGAGGCAGTTTATGCACTGGAGGAGCGTGCTTTTTCCCGCGCCGGAGGGGCCGATAAGCACTTTCAGCTCGCCGCGTTTAACCGTAAAGCTGCAATCCTGCAAAATGGGCTTGCCGCCAAGCTGCTTGGAAATGTGGGAAACCTGCAAGACGTCTTCGGTCATGGCCTATCCTTTGCATTCAAAGCCGGCCATTCCGTTTCCGGTGGAGTAACCGGGAATCTGCACGGCGTTTTCAAGGCGGCGCAGCAGCGCCAGCACGATAATGGTAAGAACGAAGTAGATGACGCCGGCCACGGCGAACATGGCCAGATGCTCATGGGTGCGCGCGGCCACGGAGTTGGCGCGCGACATGATTTCCTGCGTGCCCAGCACGTAGCAGACGGCGGAGTCCTTGAGCAGGATGGAAAATTCGTTGGCCCATCCGGGAATGGAGAGGCGCATGGCCTGGGGCAGGATGATGGAGCGGATGGCGCCCGCGTCATGCATGCCGAGGGCGCGGGCGGCCTTGAGCTGCCCCTGGGGCAGGCTTTCGATGGCGCCGCGGAAGATCTGCGACTGGTAGGCCGTGCTTGTGCAGCCCATGACGCAGCATGAGATAAGGAAGGGGTTGGGATTGAGTCCGCAGCTCACAAAGAGGCCGTAAAACAGAAAAAGCAGCACCAGAATTGGCACCCCTCGGAAGAACCAGACATAGAGCCCCACGCAGCGGCGGGCAAGCGGGCCGCCGTATACCTGCGCCACGGCCAGCGGGACGCCGAAGACAAGCCCCATGCCGAGAGCGATCGCCACCGCGCAAACCGTCACTACCGTGCCGCCCAGAATGAAGGGCAGCGCGTCCATTACCACTTGGAGGGATGATGCCATGAAAATGCCGTTTTTCTTCCGTGGGTTGGCGGGAAAATGCGGCGACGCGGCGGGAGAACCGGTTCTCCCTCCGCGCCGCCGCATGCATCGCATTACTTGTTGCTGAGATATTTTTTCTGGAGTTCTTTCCAGTAGGGATCGGCGGCCAGCTTGGCGTAGCCTTCTTCAAGCATCTTGCGCAGCTCCGCGTCGCCCTTGCGGACGGCCACGCCGAACTCGTCCGGCGCGCCGTGGTAGCCCGCCACCTTGATGGCGTTGCCCTTGGCGATGGAGTCTTCGGCGGGGAGCTGATCCATCAGCGCCGCGTCGATGCGGCCGTTCAGCAGGTCCTCGATGGCCAGAGGCGCGGATTCATAGAAACGCAGTTCAAAGGGATAGCCCTTTTCCTTCTGTTCCTGCTTGATGGCTTCGGCTTCCGAGGTGCCGCGCTGCACGCCAAGCTTGATATCCTTTTTCAGGATGTCCTCGTAGGTCAGCTTGCTGTCCTTGCGGGTGATCATCACGCGGCGCACGGTCCAGTATGGCTTGGTGAAGTCCACGACCTTGGCGCGCTTCTCCGTGATGCTCATGCCGGAAGCGATCATGTCAATCTGGCGCGAGGCCAGAGCGGGAATGATGCCGTCCCAGGCAACCGCCTTGTGCGTCACCTTGAAGCCCATCTTCTTGGCAATCCAGTCCAGCGCGTCCACGTCGAAACCGGCGGGTTTACCCGTTTTTTCGTCCACATAGGCGAACGGCGGATAGTTGGAGTCAATACCGTTCACATAGGCTTTTTCAGCCTTTGCGGGAACAGTCGCCAGCAGAAAGGCGGCCAGTGCCAGTACAAGGAGCTTTTTCATAGCGTTTTCCTTTGAAAAGGCGTCAGCAAAAACAGCGCCCCACC
>CALUWU010000065.1 GCA_944324555.1 uncultured Desulfovibrio sp. | reverse complement strand
AAAGTTGAAACGCTCTAGGCTCAGGACTCATTACGGTTTTCTTGAGGGGGAAGAAAACCCCTTTGCTCTGCTGTCGATGCCCGTAAGGCTCCTGCGTCGCCTAACGGGCACGGCCTGCGGCCGCCCGTCGGGTCGCTGCTTGCGGCAAAAAGGGGTTTCCTCCCCCCGGACCCCCCACCTTCCCCAAAACCCGCACATAAGGGACTTTCTTGCGAGGTTCTTAATGGATACCACCACGGACAGGCTCAACTGGCGGCAGGCGTGCGCCCTGCTGGGATGCAGCAAAAGCACGCTGTACCGTCTGGTATCGCGCGGCATGCTGCGGGCCTGCGGCGTCTGCTCCCGGAATCGCTGGTTCTCCCGCCGCGAATGCGAAGCCCTGCTTGAGGGCAAACCGCCCCTTGCCAGGGAAGAGAAAGATAGCTGACTTTTCAAGAGCGCTTCGGCGCTCTTTTTTTGTGTCTCCGGGGGACGTTTGCCGCCAGAAAAGCTCCTGCGAAGCCGCAACGTTCCATTCCTCTGAATAAAGCGCGTTTGGGGAGGATGGGGGGAGCCCGAGGGGGGAAGGAACCTCCTTTGTGCGCCAGCCAAAGGGGTTCCTTCCCCCCTCGGAAAACACCCCGCGCCCAGCCCGGCCCCTGTTCTGAAAATTTTTTGTCTCAGTATTCCCCCTGTTCCCGCTATTCCCGTTGTTCCCAGACATGCGAAAAAGCGTGTGATATTAGCAGGGCTATGCCCCTCTGGACTCGCGAAGAACTGCTTGTGGCGCTTGCGGAGTGGAAGGCCGCCTACCGGGCGGCCTCCCACGGCAAGAGCTACTCCATAGCCGGACGCACGCTGACCCGTCAGGACATCGGCGACATACGCGATCAGCTGGATTACCTCCAGCGGCAGCTGGACAGCCTGACGCGCGGCGCCGGTCCTGTGCGCGTGCGCGCGATGCGGGAGAGATAGCCATGCCCCTGTTTGATGCCGCGGGACGCCCCCTGCCCACATCGCGGGCTATTCCCCGCGCGTCACGGGATGCCGGGGCCTTTCGAGGTTCGCTGGCGGGCTGGCGCGGGCCGCAGGTCTCCAGCCGTCCGGGCATGGCGCGGGAACGGGAGGTCATGCAGCGCCGGGCAGCGGATCTGCTGGCCAACGACTGGGCGGCCAGCGCCACGGTGGACACCATCACGGGCAATGCCGTGGGTACGGGGCTGCTGCCGAAACCGGCCCTGCCCGCGTCCAGACTGGGTATCACGCCGGAGCAGGCGCGCGCCGTGGCGACCGACATGGAATGGATTTTTGCCGCGTGGATGCGCGAGGCCGATGTGCGCGGACGCTGCTGCTTTTTCGATTTGCAGACGCTGGGGCTGCGATCCATCCTCACAATGGGGGAGCTTCTGCATGTGGCTGTCATGCTGCCGGAGTCCGAACGCCGGGCCTGTGGCCGCCGTTTTTCTCTGGCCATACAGGCCCTTTCTCCCACGCGCCTGCAAACCCCTGCGGACATGAGCATGGAGCCGCTGGTGCGCGACGGCATCCGCTTTACGGAGTGGGGACGCCCGGACGGGTACTATATCGCCTGCCCTCCTGCCGGAACGGGCGACGCGGCCATGACCACGGCCACGCTGTTTTCATCTGATTTTCGATATCTGCCTGCCCGTTGCGGGCACCGGCAGAACGTCTTTCACCTGTTCCGCATGGAGGAGGACGAACAGGAGCGGGGCGTCTCGACCTTTGCCAGAGCCATCGGGCTGTTTCGCAACCTGTCGGACGTGCTGCACTTTGAGCTGTTCGCGCAGGTCATTGCCGCAAGTTTTCCCGTGTTTGTTGCGACAGAGGACGGCCAGCTGCCGGGCGGCGTGCAGGAAGCCTTTGGCGCGCGCGACCGGCAGAACGAGCCGCCGCAGTACCTCCAGAAGATTGAGGAAGGGCAAATCTGGTACGGCGAACCGAACCAGAAACCCTATGTGCTGGAGAGCAAGCGGCCCTCGGCCAACTTTGCGACCTTTGTGGAGATTGTGCAGCGCGGCATGGCGGCCGCCCAGGGCATTCCCTACGAGAGCCTGACCAAGGATTTCAGCAAGACAAATTACAGCTCCATGCGGGCGGCCCTTAACGAGGCGTGGAAGGTCTACAATTACTATCGCCAATGGCTCGCGCGGGATTACTGCCAGCCCATCTACGAAATGGCGCTTGAAGAAGCCTTTTTACGCGGAGAGCTGGAACTGCCGCCGGGCGCGCCGGATTTTTATGCCGCCCGGGAGCTGTGGTCCAACGCCGACTGGATTGGCCCCGCGCGAGGATTCATCGATCCGGTCAAGGAAGTAAGCGCCACGGTGCTGGCGCTGGAAAACCGCCTGATGACCTACGGCGAAGCCTGGGCCGCCCGGGGCGGCGACTTTGAGGAAGGGATGGAAACGCTGCTGCTGGAATCCGCCCTGCTGGATCGCGTTCGGAAAGCCATTCCGGGCAGGGCCGCCGGTTCCGAAGCGGCGGCGGCCACGCCGGGACGCAACGGACAGGCGTCCGTACCGCCGAAGAGGGACGAGGAGGAAAACGCTGATGGATGAACTCTGGGCATTACCAGCGGAAAGCGCGCATACCTGGCTGTATCCCCTGCGGGCCCGCATTCTTTCTCCGTCCGCCTCTTCGTCGCCAGCCTTCGCGGCGGCGGAAACGGAGACGCCGCCGTACGGACGTTACAACGGAATTGCCGTCATTCCCGTAACAGGCGTCATTACGCGGCAGTGCGAACGCGGCCTTTTCGGCGAACGGCTCACCCAGGGGCAGGATGAAATCCTGCGCGCGGTCGAAACGGCGCGAACCGACCCGGAGGTGCGGGCGCTGTTCTTTCGCATCAACAGTCCCGGCGGCATCGTGGCCGGAATCAAGGAACTGGCGGACAACATTGCCGCCGGACCCAAGCCCGCCGGAGCCTATGCCGACGGGCAGGCCACGTCGGCGGCCTTCTGGCTGGCCAGCGCAACGGGGCGCATTTACGCCCCGGCCACGGCCATGCTCGGAAGCGTGGGCGTCATCTCCGAGGTGGTGTCCCTGTCCGGCTATCTCCGGCGGCAGGGTATCGACGTGCAGCTGCTGGCCGCCGGGCGGTGGAAATCGGCGGGGCATCGCGCCGAACCGCTGGACGACGAACGCCGCGCCTACCTCCAGAAAAATGTGGACGCCATGCATGCCATTTTCAAGGCCGACGTGGCGCGCCACCTTGGCATAGAGCAAAACCCGGCGTGGACGGAAGCGCAGCTTTTACCGGCCGGGGCCGCGCGGGAACTGGGTCTGGTTCGAGCCGTGGCGCGCGATTTTGGTCATGCTCTGCAACTCTTTCAGGAGACAATCATGGAAAACTTTCCCCCGACCGCCGGCGCGGCAAGCGGCGCGCCCGCTCCTGCCGGCGCGCAGTCTGGTCGTGAGGCACTGGCGACAACGGCCCCCGAACAGTTGCGGGCGATGCTGAACGAAGCCCGGCGGGGCGATGACGCGGCGCGCGCGGCCGGCATTGAAACCGCGCTGGCGGCCATGAGCGTCTGCTGCGATGCCGCCAGCGTAGCCCGCGTCCGGGATTTCCTTGGCAAGGCCGAGGCGCTGGGCCTGTCCTGCGAACAGATGCGCGGCCTTTCCGACCTGATTCCGGCAGCATCTTCCCCGGACAATCAGCGGGACAACCGTCAGGCCATTCTGGCCGCGCTCCAGCAGCAACAGACCGCGCCCCTTCCGGCTGTCGGCATGCCCGCACAGCCTGCGCAGAGTTCGCTTGTAGCCGATGCGGAGCGTCTTGCCGCCGGTCTTGAGGGGGTGAACGCATGAGCATTCAGGTCGCAACGCAGACTTTTGGCCCGCGTTTTTCGGAGCTGGTACTGCACGAACTCGATCCCCGTTACAGCCGCGTCTCGGTACAGCTCAAGGCCAACAGCGGCGCGCTGCCCTTCGGGCTTGTGCTGGCGCGTGCCGCAGACGGTACTTGCGAGCCGCTCAGGGAGGCTGCCGAAACGCTGGGTGATGCCGCCCTTGTGCTGTTGCAGGATGCGCCCGACAGCACGGAACAGCAGGCCGTGCTTGCCCTGCGCGGCTACTGCATCATTAACGATCAGCGTCTGGCCTTTGACGCCAGCGTCACGAAGAAGGCCGAAGCCGTGCGGGCCCTTGAAGCCCGCGGCTTTGTCATTCGCAGCATAAAGGAGGCGGAAGATGCCGCTTAACTGGCCGGATACTTTCAGCGTTGTGGAGATGACGGACGCCGTCAACAAGCTCCCTCTGACTGTCACGCCGGTTTCCGGCATGTTCGAGACTCGCGGCATCCGCACGACCCATCTTTCCTTTGATCTCCGGCAGGGCCGCATTGTCCTCATTGCCGATCAGCCGCGCGGCAGCCAGCCCGACTACATTACCGGGCAGACGGAAAAACGTTCGGTCAAGGTGCTGAACACAGCGCACCTTGCACAGGCGGACACCCTGTCGCCGGAAGATATTCAGGACGTGCGCGAATTTGGCGGCGAAAACCTCATGACCGCGGAGCGCGCCGTCAACGACAAGCTGCTGTCCCTCAAGCGCAATCTGGACATGACGCTGGAGTTTCACCGTCTCGGCGCGGTGAAGGGGCTTGTTCTGGACGCCGACGGCAGCACCGTGCTGCACGACATCTACAAGACCTTCGAGGTGCGCCAGACAAAGCTCGATCTGAAATTTCCGGCCACATGGCAGGACAACGAAAATCCCGTGCTGACGGGCATCATGGCCGCCAAGCGCAGGATTGAGGCGGCTATGGGCGGCAGCCCGTTCAACGGCATCGGGGCCATTCTCGGTTCCTCCGCCTACGACATGCTGACCAGCCACAGGCTGGTGCGCGAGGCCTACAACCTGTGGGCCGCCAATCAGGCGAACTTCGGCAATGACGACTATCGCAGGCGCGGCTTCATGTACGGCGGCATCCGCTGGATCGAAGCCTCCAGCGTCGTCGGCGGGCGCAAGCTGGTGGACGATGACAAGGCGCATCTTTTTCCCACCGGACCGGGCATCTGGAAGATGTTCTACGCCCCCGCCGACTGGATGGAAACGGCCAACACGCTGGGGCGCGACTACTACGCCCGCATGGACGCGAAAGACCGGGGACGCGGCTACGACGTTGAGGTGCAGTCCAATCCGCTGACCCTCTGCATGTACCCGGAAGCCCTGATCGAACTGACTTTCAAGGGGGTATAGCATGGCGGACTTCATTCCGGCCTATGAGCGCGTCTGCGGCTACGAGGGCGGCTGGTGCGACGATCCCGCGGACAGAGGCGGCGAAACTTACGCGGGCATTGCCCGGAACTTCTGGCCGTCCTGGCCCGGCTGGAACCTCATCGACGCGGCCAGGAGCCTCCCGGCCTTCCGGCAGGGCGCAACGGCCTTTTCGCGGCGGCTCGCGCAGTCGGACGAGCTGCAGAGCGCCGTGCGCGACTGGTACCGGGCCGAGTGGTGGGATCGCCTCGGACTGGGCGGCCTGCCGCAGGCGCTGGCGGAGGAAATCTTCGAGCAGTCCGTCAATCTGGGCCGGGGCGGCGCGGGCCGCAAGGTGCAGCGCGTCTGCAACGCCTTTAATTACGACAAGGCCACCGGCT
>CALUWU010000064.1 GCA_944324555.1 uncultured Desulfovibrio sp. | reverse complement strand
CAAAGCTCAAGTCATTTCGACGCATTGCAACCCGCTATGATAAATTGGCCGCGACATACCGGGCAAACGTCATGTTAGCGGCCTGTCTGATCTGGCTGCAATAAACTTTTTAGAAACAGCCCCTAGGGCCTGTTAACACTATTCGGAAGTTGTTGGGGGGAAGGGAAAACCCTTATCTCTGCTGTCGATGCCCGTAGCTTCCTGCGTCGCAACGGGCACGGCCTGCGGCCGCCATCCCTTCCCCAGCGCGCTTTTAAAAGACGCACCGGAGAGCTCCGGTGCGTCTTTTGTTTTTGCGTTTCTGAAACGTTTATTCGTCGTTTGTAATGTGCAGTACCTTCATCCGGTAATGCAGACCGGCCGGAGTCAGTTCCATGATGCGGGCGGCCTTGGCGACATTGCCGCCCGTGATGCGGAGCACGTTGCGGATACAGCAGGATTCGTACTCTCGCAGGCAGGTTTTGAGGGAAATGCTGTCGCTGCGCCGGACGGCGCGATAGTCGAAATATTCCGTATTTTCTCCAGTGGTTGCGGCTGTCTCGAAGGGGAGAGACTGCGGCGGCTGGAACGGCGGAAGAAGATCGTCCAGCCCCTGAAGCTGATTGCAGGCCTCGCGGAAGTGGCGGGGGAGATTCTGCGCCGTAATGACGTCGCCGTTGCCCAGCAGCGCAAGGCTGCCTTCGATGACGTGGGCCAGTTCGCGGATATTGCCGGGCCAGGCATACTCCCGGAAAAGGCGCATCACGTCGTCGTCCATGTTCACGCACTGTTTTTTGTGGGCGGTTTCCGAGTGGGCGATGACGTGTCGCACCAGCAGGGGAATATCCCCCTGACGCTTGCGCAGAGGAGGCACGGCGATACCGACCACGGCCAGCCGATAGAAGAGGTCGCGGCGCAGCAGGCCCTGTTCCACGGCGCGCAGGGGATGCTCGTTCAGGATGCTGATAATGCGCACGTTGACGGGGAGTTCCGTATGCGACCCCAGACGCCGCACGCGTTTTTCCTGAATAACGCGCAGCAGTTTTGCCTGAAGCCCGAGAGGCATGGAATTGAGTTCGTCGAAGAGCAGAGTGCCGCCGTGGGCTTTTTCAAACAGGCCGGGTTTGTCCGGGGCGTCGGTATAGGCCCCCTTGACGGTGCCGAAGAGAATGCCTTCCAGCAGATTTTCGGGGATGGCGGCGCAGTTGACCGGGATAAAGGGGCTGGAGGCGCGCGAACTGGCGGAATGGATGGCCTGCGCAAAGAGTTCCTTGCCGGTGCCGCTCTCTCCCCAGATCATGACCGGCGAAGACCCTTCGGCGGCGGAGCGTGCCTCGCGTATGCATTCCTGCAGGGCGGCGTCCTGCCCCACGATGTCGGAAAAGGTGTAGTAGCTGTTGGGCTGATCCGTGTCCGTGTCGAATTTGAGAGGACGCCGGGTTTCCGAAACGTGCGCGGTATTGCCGGTCCAGATGGTGAAGGCAATGACGCCGTCCTTCTGTCCGTGATCAAACAGGGGAAAGAAGTCCGTGACGGTGCTGGCCAGAAAGTTGGTGGAGGTGGCGTACCAGTAGGCTTTCTTGAGCAGCGGCTTGCCGCTGCGCAGGCATTCCATGGTGGGAATGCACTCCAGCTTGTGCGGCACGTAGAGGCTGGTGATGTGCTTTCCTTCCACCGGAATGCGGGAGAATCCGTCGGCCTTGCGCTGAATGGGATTCATGTATTCGCAGATGCCTTCGGCATTCACCACGGCCACGCCGATGCACATATTGTCCCAGATGGCGCGCACCTGCGGCGTCAGCACGGAGTCCCGGTTGACATTGTAAAACTGGCGGCTGCTGTAGCTCATGGCATGACCTCTGAAAAATTTGATAAAGAGAAAGAATATTTTATTATCATTAAAATTTCTTCATTTTTCCGTAAAGGTCAATAGTTCTATTTTAGATAATTATTTCAGTATGATAAATGCAACATTTCCCCTTTGTTCTCTTTGGCACATTCCATGCTTAACGGAAAGTACAAGCCAGGTCGGTCCGCGCGAAGGCGCGGCGGAGAACCCCGGGACAGAATTTATCCGTCTTTTCAGGAGATTGTCATGACCGTACATCAGTTCGAAGCAGGCGCCGCCGGCGCTCAGGGTTACGCCATCAACTGGGATACCGCTGAAACGCGTGTAAAGGAACTCAAGGCCTATCTCATGAACGCGCCGCAGGTCATGGACCCCGAGCGCCTGCAGTTCCTGAATGAAGTGTACGAGGAATTTCAGGGCGAACCGGTGTTCTACATCCGCGCCAAGCTGCTGGAGCGCGTTCTGCTGAAGAAAAAGATCTTTCTGGACGGCAACCCCATCGTGGGGACGCTTACCGGAACGCGTGCCGGTGTGTATGCCTATCCCGAGTGGAATGTTTCTTGGATCAAGGAAGAAATGCAGATGGCCAAGATGGCCTCGCTGGGCGAAATGAAGATTCCTCAGGAAACCACCGAGCTGCTGGAAAAGACCTACAAGAAGTGGAAGGGACGCACCTGCATCGACTTGAACAACAAGATGTTCAAGGACAAGTACGGCTTCAATCCCGCTCCCTATTCCAAGGCCGGCATCTATTATGACAATGTCAGCGTGGCCAGCGGTTCCGGTATTGCCGATTATCCTCTGGCGCTGAACAAGGGTCTGCGCTGGGTCATCGACGACATCAAGCAGCGTCTGCTGGATTGCCCCACCACGCTGGCCAACAAGGAAAAGCACGATCTGTATCGCGCCATGATCGTGGCCACGGAAGCGGTCATTGCCCACTCGCATCGCTATGCGGATCTGGCCGAAAAGACGGCCGAGACCGAAACCGATCCCAAGGCCAGGGCCGAACTGCTGGAAATCGCGGAAATCTGCCGTCGCGTGCCCGAATTCCCGGCCCGCAACTTCCGCGAAGCCATTCAGTCGTTCTGGTTCATCCATCTGGCCATTGAAGTCGAGCAGATGGCGTGCGCCTGCTCGCCGGGCCGCTATGGTCAGTACATGTACCCCTTCTACAAGAAGGATATCGAAGAGGGCAAGCTGACCCGCGAACAGGTGCTGACCCTGCTGAAGTTCCAGTGGATCAAGCATCTTGAGCTGGCCGAATACCAGGGCGGCTCCTATGCCATGACCCTGTCCGGCCACACCGGCCAGAGCATCACCATCGGCGGCGTGGACGCCTACGGCAACGACGCCAGCACCGAACTGGAAGAGCTGCTGCTGGAAACCCAGATCAAGATGAAGAACATTCAGCCCACGCTGACCCTGCTCTACCATCCCAAGCTGAAGGATTCCTACATGCAGAAGGTGGTGGAATGCATCCGCGGCGGCTCCGGCCAGCCCCAGATCCTGAACAACAACGTGGTCATTCAGCGCAATCTGGCCCGCTTCTCCCAGTACGAGGGCGGCATCACCCTCGAAGACGCCCGCAACTGCGGCAACTACGGTTGCGTGTCGACCGGCATCTGCGGCAAGGGCAGCTTCATCACCCAGGAAGATCAGCCCTGCCTGGCCAAGATTGTCGAGCTGATGCTCTATAACGGCAAGGACCCGCTGACCAAGAAGCAGCTTGGCGTGGAAACGGGCGATCCGACCCAGTTCCAGAGCTTCGAAGAAGTCTACGACGCCTACAAGAAGCAGCTGAAGCACATCTTCGGCATTTCGCGCAAGCACTCCGACCTGAGCCAGATGGCTCGCCTGCAGGTCGTGCCCAGCATCTTCCGTTCCGTCATGTACGACGGCTGCATTGAAAAGGGCATGTGCGAAGAAGCCGGCGGCACCCGTTATCCCCAGGTCAACCCCATCATGACCGCCGGTATCGACGCCGCCAACTCCCTGCTGGCCATCAAGCACCTTGTGTTTGATACCAAGAAAATTACCATGCAGCAGCTTCTGGACGCCCTGAAGGCCAACTTTGAAGGCTACGAGGATATCCGCAAGATGTGCTTTGAAGCTCCCAAGCACGGCAACGACTACCCCGAAGTGGAAGGTTTCGTGCAGCAGTACTACCGCGACGTCGACGATATCCACCATTCCGTGGGTCCGGACTGCTTCGGTCATCGCACGCCGCTGGACGCCTACTCCCTGTCGTATCACAACTACTTCGGCTCGCTGATGGGCGCGCTGCCCACGGGCCGCAAGGCCGGCGTCGCGCTGACCGACGGCAGCGTGTCCGCCATGCCCGGCACGGACCATGAAGGCATCACGGCCCTGATCAAGTCCGGCGCGGAAGCCATCGACACCGTGCGTTACGGCGCCAACCACTTCAACGTGAAGTTCGTGCCCTCGGCGCTGGAAGGTCCCAACGGAGCGCGTACCCTGATTTCGCTCATCAAGACCTACTGCGACTTCGGCGGCTCCCATATCCAGTTCAACTGCGTCAGCTCCGATACGCTGCGCGACGCCCAGCAGCATCCCCAGGATTACACCGACCTGGTTGTGCGCGTAGCCGGCTTCAGCGCGTACTTCACCCGTCTGGATAAGGGCGTGCAGAACGAAATCGTCAAGCGTACCGAGTACGCTTCCTAGTTCTTCATTCCAAACCAAACCTCAGGAAGGGACCGCGTCCGTCAGGGCGCGGTCCCTGCCCGGGCTTTCGGGAAAGGGCTCTCATGAGTCGGGGAATCGTTTACAATATTCAGCGGATGTCCGTACAGGATGGTCCGGGGCTGCGGACGACGGTATTTCTGAAGGGCTGCCCTCTGCGCTGTCTCTGGTGCAGCAACCCCGAATCCCAGAAATTTACGCCGCAGATGCTGCTGTTTGAAAATCTCTGCGTCGGCTGCGGGCAGTGCCTTGCGGCCTGTCCCCACGGAGCGGTCCTGCCGCAGGACGGCAAGATGGGGCGCGACGTGGAGCGCTGTCAGGACTGCGGAGACTGCACGCAGGTATGCGGCTACAAGGCGCGCGTCATGTCGGGGCGCGAAATGTCGGTCGAGGAAGTCATGGAAGTCGTCCGCAAGGACTGGCTGTTCTATGAAAATTCGGGCGGCGGCGTCACCTTCGGCGGCGGCGAACCGACGGCCGGGGGCGATTTCTTCATGGATCTGCTTCAGGCCGCCCACGACGAGGCGCTGCATGTGACCGTGGATACCTGCGGCTTCTGTCCGGAAGATCGCTTTGCGAAAACCATCGAGATCGCCGATCTTCTGCTCTTTGACTGCAAGCACATGAACCCGGAAGAGCACAAGAGGCTGACGGGGCAGGACAACGCGCTGATTCTGCGGAATCTGGAAGCGGCCCTGTCGTCGTCCACGGAAGTGCGCGTGCGGATGCCGCTGATGCCCGATCTGAACGATTCGGAAGAGAACCTGGCCGCAATGGCGGCCTTTCTGGGCAGGTTCAACAGGCATGAGGTCGAAATCATGCCGTGCCACGCATTCGGCAAGAGCAAGTACGCCGCTCTGGGCAAGCCCTTTCCGAACGTGCGGCAGTACGCGCCGGAAGAGCTCAAGGTTGTGGAAGAGCGCTTTGCCCGGCACGGGCTTGTCCCGGTGATTGTCTAACTTTTGAGGAGAGAACGAATGTTTTCCGTTACTGTTGATGAAAGCATGCTCGAAAAGCTGCGCGGCATGCTTGAGGACGAGGATGAAGGCACCTGCGTGCGTCTGCGCGAATACAAGGTCGGCGGCGGGTGACACGCCAAGATTGTGCTCGGTCTGGGCATGGACGAACCCGACGAAGACGAGGATGTGCAGATTGATATCAACGGCGTGCCCTTTGCCGCCGAAAAGGATTTTCTGGAAAAGTACGGCACGTCCTTCACGCTGAAGTACGGCGAGAACAAGGAAGTCGTGCTGACCGCCGACAACGCCGACGCCTGAGAAGAGAGCCTTTCCCGAAAGGCCTTTGCATGACGACGCGACCCGTCCGCGTTTCGCGGCGGGCCGCGTCGGAGATATTCCCGCCGGCAACGGCAGGCTCGGGCGACGATGCGCCGCCTGTTGCCGGAAAGGGGAGGGCATTGACGGACCGGTCCTTGGGGACCGGTCCGTTTTTTTTGACGCTTTCTCTTGACTTTGAAAGTCGTTTTCAATTAATGTGAATTTGTCGGTTATCTTTGCCGCGCGGCCCGTCTTTGTCTTGCGTGTGCCGGGGCCGCGCGGCGCGTTACAAGGAGTGTGAGTATGTGCGTGACTCTGATCGGCGGCATGGACAGGCTGAAGAAGGAATATATCGCGGCCGCGCGCGAAGGCGGCGCGACGCTCAAGTGCATCCACCGCAACGAGCGGAATTTCGAGGACAAGATCGGGACGCCCGACGCCATTATCGTCTTTACCAACAAGATTTCCCACGAGGCCAGACGGAAGGCCATGCAGCACGCCCGCGCCCGCAACATCCCCATCAGCCTGGTGCATTCGTGCGGCGTTTCCAGCCTGAAAGAGTGTATCTGCCGACATAGTTCTTGACAGGACTTTTGAAAGATACTACTCCCTAGTCGAATTTAAGAAAAAGGATTTCATTTTTATCCCAGCCCCGCCTGATGTCGCCACGAGGTCGCGAACGCGCGGGACCCTGTCTGACGGCCTTGCGACGCAGGAAAAGGGAGTTTTTCAGATAGGGGATTTCAATTTCAATTTTTGCAAGTGTGCCGCGCGGCAGCCGGCATGCGGGACGTATCCAAGAAGCAGGAGCAGCAGAGGATGAGTGCGGTAATTCAGTTCGAAGGGGTCGCCGGCGCCGGGGCGGAAAAATTGCGTATCGCCTTGGCGGGGAATCCCAACTGCGGCAAGACCACGGTTTTCAACGCCTATACCGGGGCGCGCCAGCATGTGGGCAACTATCCGGGCGTGACGGTGGACAGGAAGGAAGGGCATGTGCGTCAGGGCCAGGACGACGTCGTCCTGGTGGACCTGCCCGGCACCTATTCGCTGACGGCGTATTCCATGGAAGAGCTGGTGGCGCGCGCCGAACTTTCGGCCAATAACGTGCAGGCCGTCATCAATGTGGTGGACGCCTCCGCGCTGGAACGGAATCTGCTGCTGACGGTGCAGATGCTGGAAATGGGGCTGCCCGTGGTGCTCGGCTGCAACATGATGGACGAAGCGCGGGCCGCTGGGCTGCATATCGACGTGGATCGTCTTGCCAAACTGCTCGACTTGCCGGTGGTGCCCATGGTGGCCAAGTCCGGCGAGGGCTTGCAGACGGCGATGGGGGAGGCCGTGCGTCTTGCCCGCAAGGGGCCGCGCAAGCCTCTCTATGTCAATTACGGCAGCGACACGGACCTTGTTCTGGACAGTCTTGAAAGGCGGATTTCCGAAAAGGGCGTGCTGACGGATCGGTACAGCCCCCGCTGGACGGCCATCAAGCTCATGGAAGGCGACAAGGAAGTGCGGCAGCAGCTGCGCGCGGCCAATATCGCCCTCTATACGGAAATGGAGGCCGAATGCCGCAAGGTTGCCGATCATATCCGCGATACGCTGCACGTGAGCATGGAATCCTATATTACGGACTGCCGCTACGGCTTCATCCGCGGCCTGCTGCGCGACGGCATTCTCCGTCAGGACCCCGGCCGGGATCGGCTGGCCATTTCCGACAAGATTGACAAGGTTCTGACGCACGCTTTCTTCGGCCCGGTGCTGATGCTGGCGGTACTCTACGTCATGTTCTGGGTAACCTTCACCCTCGGCGCCTATCCCCAGGGCTGGGTGGAGGAGGGCTTTGCCGCTCTGGGCGGGCTGATGACCAGCCTCATTCCCGAAGGTCCCGTTCAGTCGCTGGTGGTGGACGGCATCATTGGCGGCGTCGGCGGCGTCGTCAGCTTTGTGCCGCTCATTGCCATCATGTTCGCGCTCATCGCCTTTCTTGAGGACAGCGGCTACATGGCCCGCGTCGCCTATATGATGGACAGGCTGTTCCGCATGTTCGGACTGCACGGCGCGTCGGTCATGCCCTATATCATATCGGGAGGCATCGCGGGCGGCTGCGCCATTCCCGGCGCCATGGCCACCCGCACCCTGCGGAGCCCCAAGGAAAAGCTGGCCACGCTGCTGACCCTGCCCTATATGGCCTGCGGCGCGAAGCTGCCCGTATTCCTGCTGCTGGCCGGGGCCTTTTTCGGCGACGACGCGCCGACGGTGACCTTTCTCGTCATGCTCTCCGGCTGGGTCTTTGCCCTGCTGGTAGCGCGCTTGCTGCGCTCGACCATCATCAAGGGGCAGGCGACGCCCTTTGTCATGGAGCTGCCCCCCTACCGGATGCCCACCTTTTTCAGCATGCTGCTTCACTGCTGGGAGCGCACCTGGATGTACCTCAAGAAGGCCGGGACGGTGCTCGTCGCCATTTCCATCATCATCTGGGCCGGTCTCAAGTATCCCGAGCTGCCCGAAGAACAGGCCGCTCCCTTCACGACGCAGATTGAAAGCCTGCAAGGCCGGATCGAGGCCCTGCCCGAAGGCGACGCGGGCCGCGCGGCGCTGGAGGAAGAGCTGGCCAGGGTGCAGGAAGATCTTGGCGGCGCGGAACTCGCGCACTCCTATGCCGGCCGTCTCGGCAAGCTGATCGAGCCTGCCACCGCGCCCGCCGGTTTTGACTGGCGTACGGATATCGCCCTGCTTGCGGGCATCGCCGCCAAGGAAGCCGTCGTCGCGACGATGGGGACGGCCTATTCCCTGGGCGAGCAGGACCCCGAGGACGCCGCTCCGCTGGCCGAACTTTTGCAGAAGTCGCCTTCCTGGGGCAAGGCCACGGCCCTCTCCCTCATGCTCTTTGTGCTGCTTTATTCCCCCTGCTTCGTTTCGCTGGTCGTCATCCAGCAGGAAGCGGGCGGGTGGCGCTGGCTTGCCTTCAGCATCTTCTTCAATACGGCCCTGGCCTACGCCGTTTCGGTCGTGGCCTACAACATAGGCCGTTCCGTCTGGGGCTAGCCGCCGCGCGCTCCCGGAGGACGTTCTTCCGGGGGCGGCCCTTTCCGCGAAACCTCTCCTCATCCACCCTCGTCCTGCCCGCCCCCTCCCGTCTTGACAAGGCGGAAGGGGGCGGGCATCTTTGAAAAAACGATTTTTCAAGGAGGACGGGAGATGCGCTTTGTCGGCCTACTCCTCTTTACGGCGTTCTTGTCCCTTTCCCTTTTTGTCTCGCAGGCGGCGGCATGGGACGGCTATGTCGTGCGGGTGGAGGATTCCAACTGCATCGCCGTCGCCGACGATCCCGATACCTCCAAGGTTCGGGCGCGCCTTTTCTTCTACGGCATTCAGGCTCCCACCGGAAAGCAGCCCATGGCCGCGCAGGCAATGGCCTTTCTGAAGCAGATTCTGCCCCCCGGCACGCCGGTTACGGTGGACGAGGTCGGCGAAGACGACAACGGCCTGACGCGGGCGCTGATTCAGTCCGGCGGAACCTCCATCAACTATCTGCTCCTGCAACGCGGTCTGGCCTGGGTGGATCGCCGCCGCTGCCGCGCCCTGTACTGCCGCCGCTGGATGATTCAGGAGCATTACGCCGTTACCGATCGCGCGGGGCTCTGGGGGCTTGACCTCGGCACGCCGCCCTGGCAGTGGCAGCGGTAGACGTCTTGAAACGCCGGTCGCGCGGCGGCCTGTCGCGCGAATTTTCCGGCGGATGAAAACGCGCGCTCAGAACGGGCGCGCGGGGGCCGCGGGCGTTCGTCCGCGGCCTTCTTTTTGAAAAAGCTTGTCGGGCGGCCCGAATGAGGCTTGAAGCGAAGGCTTGTTCCGGGCTATATTCTCTCAGTCTCTTTCTTGCCCGAACCTTGAACCAAGGAGCTTTCATGTCCGCCGCGCTGCAAGAACTGGATGCCTTTCTGAAGAGCTGGACGGTCGATCCGCTGAACGCCCGGACGACCTTTCTCGCTTATCGCGATTTGCTGGCCGCCGTGCCCGGCGTCAGTTTCGACTTCAAGAGCCGCCCCGGCGTCAGCTATTCCTTGCGCGCCCGGCATGAAAACCAGCGGGGCCGGGAACTGTTCGTGCTGGTGGACGTGGTGGACGACGAGCCAGAAAGCCGCTGGCTGTCCGTCTGCTTTTATGCGGACATGATCACGGACCCGTCGGAACTGGGCGACTTTGTGCCGCAGGGGCTGATGGGTGAAGACGCCTGCTGCTTCAACCTTGACGAGGACGACGCGGACATGCGCGCCTATATTGCCGACCGTCTGCGCGAGGCCGCGGCAAAGGCCGCCGCCTGACGCCGCCCGCAGCGGATCGAAACCTGTTTCGGAAGGGAAGGGCGCGGGGCGTTCTTCCCTTTTTTGCCATATGCGCCCTGGGATCGCCCGGGAGCGCAACGGCCCCGCCTTTTTTCTTTTTCCCCTTGTAGGAAGGATATTCGCATGCTTGTTTCGGCGTTGCCGGTATGTGTGGCCATTGACTTTGAAACCTCCGGCTATGAGGCGGCAAGCGCCTGCGCGGTCGGCATGGCGCGGCTGGAAGACGGGCGGATTACGGACCGGTTTTCCTCGCTGCTGCGCCCGCCCTCGTCGCGCGTCCTGTTTACGGAAGTGCACGGCCTGACCTGGCCCATGCTGCGGGACGCGCCGACCTTTTCGGAAGTCTGGCCGAGGATGGCCGCTCTCATGGAGGGCGCGCGCTGGCTGCTGGCGCATAACGCGGGCTTTGACCGGCGGGTACTGCACGCCTGCTGCAAGGCGGCGGGCGCGGAACGTCCGGCCGTGCCCTTCCTGTGCACGCTCAAGGGCGCGCGCCGCTCCCTGCCCCTGCCTTCGCGCAAGCTGAATTGCGTTTGCGAATATTTCGGCATCCCTCTGCGGCATCATGACGCGGCCTCCGATGCCGAAGCCTGCGCCCATGTTTATCTGCGCCTGCGGGAACGGGGCGTCAGCGATGCGGAGATGCGCTTGAAATGATGCCGTTGCTTGATCTCCGTCTGCGGCGCATTCGCGTCGGCAAGAAACGCTTCCTGCCCTTTTTGCGTCCCGCCGACGACAACGAGACGCTGCTCCTGCGGCATCTGCGCGAAGGGGAGCTTTACGGGCTGTTTCTGAACAGACGGCAGCCCGTGAGCATGGCCGTGGTGGCCGACGCGCGCGCCGCCTTTGCGGCCGGATCGGAGGATGCCGCCGCCGCTCCGGGGCTTGCGGGGCTTCGCGTCTGCGAATGTCTGGCTCTGGTCACGGCGGAACCCTTTCGGGGGCGCGGCTGCGCCGCCCAGCTTCTGCTGCGCCTGTGCGGCCTGTACGACGGCGACTATGACGCCATGATCGTCGGAACGGGCGATACGCCCCGCATGCGGCGTTTTTATGAGGGGCGTTGCGGTTTTACCCCCTGTTTCCGGCGCGTCAATTTCTTTACGCGCTTCTATGAAGGCCCTCTGTTCGAGGACGGCGTGCAACTTCGGGACATGCTGGTCTTCTGTCGTTTCCTGCGCGGCGGGGCGGCCTGAGCAGGCGTCCTTCCTTCGACGTCTCCTGTCCGGCCGGACGATCGGCGAAGAGCCGGGGAGGGCGGGCGCCGGCCAGAAACGCCTTTCCGCTTTCGGAGCGGATTTTTCGACGCGGTTTTCCTGCGAGGGAAGCCGCGTCTTTGCGTGCCGGCGCGCTGACGGCGGCGGGATGCCGTTTCCGTCCGGGCCGGCCGGAGAAAAAAGGGGACGATTCCCGCGTCCGCCGGCAGTCAAAAATCCGCCGCGAAGCTGCATCGCGGATTTTTTTATTTTATATTTAGTTGATATAATTTATTTTTTTTTGAATGGCATGCAAGTTGCTTTTAGCAGTGTACAACGAAAGCAATCACGCAGGAGACGCGTTATGAAGAGCATGTTCAATTCTCAGATAGATCTCATCAGCAAGGTCATGGATATGCAGCTGCAACGGCAGAATGTCATTGCGAGCAACCTTGCCAATATTGAAACCCCTAACTACAAGCCGCGCGAGCTTGAGTTTGAAGAAGAATTGCAGAAGGCGCTTGGCTTTGACATGCGCGGTACTGTGGCGACGACAACGCCCGGACATATGCCCGCGACCTTTTCCGCCGAAACTTTCAGCCCCGAATGGTTCAAGCAGTTCAAGCCCCGTCAGATCCACGGCGAAGACCGCGTGAATCTGGATAAGGAAATGGCCAAGCACGCCAAGAACCAGCTGCACTACACGGCCCTGACCCAGATTCAGACCAAGAACTTTGAAGGTCTGGCCACGCTGATTCAGGACGCCAAGCAGGCCTAGTTCGTCGCTTTGAAGGAGGTTTATCATGGACTTCATGACAGCGCTTGATATCAGTGCTTCCGGCCTTACGGCCGACCGCACGCGCATGAATACCATTTCCATGAACCTGGCCAACGTCAAGACGACGCGCACCCCTCTGGGCGGCCCTTACCGTCGGCGCACGGTCGTGCAGGTGGCCACGGATGTGGACGACCCCTTTTCCATTCACATGAGATCGGCGCTTGATCGCGAGCTCAAGGGCGTGCGCGTCATGTCGGTGAACATCGACAATCGTCCCCTCAAGCGGGTGTACGAACCGGGGCATCCCGACGCCAACGCCGACGGCTACGTCTTTTACCCCGATATCAACGTGGTGGAGGAAATGGCCCACATGATGACCACGCAGCGCAACTACGAGGCGAACGTCACCACGATGGAATCCATCAAGGGCATGTACACCAAGGCTCTTGAAATCGGCAAGTAATGGAGCGCGCTGCCTTTGAAAAAGGCAAAACGCGAGGCGGCGACGCGCCGCCCGGCCCAAAGCGAGCGGAAAAACCGCGTTTTCTCCGCGAAACGACAGGCCGTATGGTTTGAAACGCGGAGCGTTTCAAACTGAAAATGTTCCAAGGCGGAACGGAAGGTTGCCGCCATCGCGGCGGCATGACGAACAGAACAAGGAAGCAGACGGCGGCGTTCCCGGGCAGGAACGCGCCGAGGGAAGAGGAGAAAGATCATGGGCGTGCAGTCGACTGGCATGAAGGCGTATGAAAATGCCGTGCAACACTTCAACGCTGTGGAAAACTCCCTGCGTCAGGGGCTTCCGGTGCAGTACAGCCGGGGAACGGATCGCAGCCTGCTGCGCGACAGCGTGGATCGGAGCGAGAATTTCGGGTCGCACAGCGATTTCATGGTGCGGCGCGAAGCGCGGCACACGGCGTTCGGGCATGACAACAGCTTTTCCCAGACCCTTTCCGAATCGCTGGCGCGCGTGAACGATCTGCAGCAGGCCAAGGCGCAGGCCGTGGAAGAGTTCGCCTCGGGCCGTAATCAGAACGTGCATGAGCTGATGGTGACCATGCAGAAGTCCAGCCTTGCCATGAAGCTGACCACGGCTGTGCGCGGCAAGGTGCTGGAGGCCTACAAGGAACTGGCGAAGCTGCAGTTCTGACGCCGTCGGCGCCTCCGCGCCGGACGCGGAGGAACGACGCCCGACTCTCTCTTTCTTTTTCCTTCCGTCGCGTATGCCCGCAACCGGCATGGGTTGCGGGCCGGGGGCGACTGGACGCGGCGGCCGTATGGGCCGTCCGGCGGACGGGGAGCGGATTTCCCCGGGCGAGGCTTTTCGGCGGACGCCGGGAGGCGGCCTTGCCGGCGCCGGGCGATCGCGAGACGCTCAGGCCGCGCGATCGTCGCGACGCGGGAAGGGGGGAGAGGACAGGCGGGCCTTTCGGGGAGGCGTTTCCGCAGGAAGGAACGCGCGCGATCCCCGGGGCGACCCCCGTCGTGAAGAACTGCATATGGGCGAATGCCCGCGACGTTTCCGTCGCGAGCGCGGCGCGTCCCTGGACGCGCGCCGGCGCATGTCGCGGGCGGGCCGGACGGCATCTTCAACGCGCCCTTGCGCGCCGTTCGGCGCCGGAGCGTTCTGCCTGTGAAAAGGCGAACGGAAAATGCTCTAGTAGACGACGGGAAGATATTCCACGAAAATTTCTCCATTGCCGTTGTAGAAATCGGCCGTCAGCGTGATGACGGTATACAGGCTGCGCCAGCGGTACCGGTAATGCTCATGGCCGTAGATATGGCGGCCGGTCAGGCTCTCGTTGCGATAGGGCCCCCACTGGCGCGAGAGGGCGTAGGCCATGTCCTTGAACGCCTTCATGGCGACGGCGAAGGTCTTGCCGCCGCTGTAATGGAACAGCAGCCCGTTGAGGCGCTGGCTTTCGGTCGTGCTGGCATAGCCGTGCACGGGTTTGTCGGCGATGCTCATGGCGCGGGAAAGCGCGTAGTGATACATGTTCTGATCCGTCACGACGGGTTCGTCCAGTTCTCTGGCCGCGCCCAGAAAGGACGGCAGGGCCGTGATGGGCGTTCCCCAGCGCAGGCCGTCGAAAGCCTCGCCGGTAAGGTGCTGCGTCGCCGCCGCCGGGGAAAGGAAGATCAGCAGGAACAGGACTGCAAGGACAAGATGCTGTACGCGCGGCATGGGGCCTCCTGAAGTATGTTGCGGGATGGGCGTTTGTTCCGAAGCGGGAACGTTTCTGTCGGTCGAACCCTTTCAACATGACACGGGCGAGGCGCGGCGTCCAGCCGTCGCCGGGGCGATTCCCCTCGCTGAAGGGGCGCGAACGCGCGTCCCGGCCTTGACGGGTCGGGGCCTTGCGCGTCGCGCGCGTCCGCCGGGCGCCCGGGCTTTTGACGCTCGCGGCGACGGATATTTTTTGACGCGCCCGGGACGCCGCGAACAGCGGCGCGGAGGCGTCATTTTTTTGTTCTCCGCCGCCGGGGTGCCGCGCCGGGCGGCGGTCATTTTTCCGTTGCGTCCCGCCACGCGCGGTTCCGACGTTTTTTTGCCATGCCGGGAAAGCCTGATTTTCCGCCGTTTCTTCCGCATCCGGGCGTTGAAGAAACGGCGTTTTCATTTTTGGCACGCATGTTGCTTTAAACAGGGCAAGAGCGAGGCGTCAAAGCCTCGGCAGGAACCCCGTCAGGATGAGGAGTAACACCATGGCAACACCGCCTTTCATGTCCAGTATCAGTGAACGAATCAAAGAAGCCTGGGGCCGCATGACCAAGGGGCAGCGGATCTCCGTCTGCGCCGGAACCGTCTTTATTCTCGCGGCGTTTATAGGGCTGGCCATTTATTCCAGCCGTCCTGATTTTCAGGTGTTGTATTCCAACCTGACGCCGGAAGATGCCAACCGCGTCGTCAAGATGCTGCAGGCTGACAAGACGCCCTATCAGCTTGCCGACAACGGCACGACGGTCATGGTGCCGCGCGAAGTCGTCTATGCCCAGCGCATCCGCGTGGCGGGCGAAGGCGGCCTTGTGGGTCAGGGCATCGGTTTCGAGCTGTTCGACAAGGTGAAGGTCGGGCAGACGGACTTCGTGCAGAAAATCAACTACACGCGCGCCCTGCAGGGCGAACTGGCGCGCACCATCAGCGAATTTCCCAGCGTTGAAAGCGCCCGCGTCCATCTGGTCATCCCGCAGCGCAGCCTTTTCGTCGAAGATCGTCAGGCTCCGTCCGCATCGGTGGTGCTGAAGCTGCATTCGCCGACCCGCAAGCCCGACCCGAAGGAAATCAACGCCATTCTCAACATGACGGTCATGGCCGTGGAAGGTCTTGATCCCAACCATGTGTCCATCACCGACAACGGCGGCAAGGTACTCTACCAGCCCGTAACCGACAGCCTTGCGGGCGCGTCGTCCACCCAGCTGGAACATCGTCTTGAAGTGCAGCGCAACCTGGAACGCCGCATCGAGGAAATGTTGCAGCCCCTGTTCGGCCCCGGCCGCGTCATCGCCAAGGTCAACGCCGACATGGACTTCAGCCAGAAGACCATCCGCCGCGAGCTCTATGATCCCGAAAAGGTGGCCGTACGCAGCGAGCAGCGCAGTGAAGAAACCCAGCAGGGCCGCGCCAACCTTGAAGGCGGCGCTCCCGACGCGAACTTCCGCGGCGACGGCATCACCGGTTCCGTGTCCGACCAGAACGGCAGCCGCGAAACCCGCACCACCAACTACGAAATCAACAAGGAAGAACAGCAGATTGTCGCCAACGTGGGCGATCTGCGCCGCCTGACCGTGGCCGTCATCATCGACGGCACCTATCAGAAGGTGGACGGCGCCTGGGCTTTCACGCCCCGCAGCAAGGAAGAACTTGATCGCGTGCGGCAATTGGTGTCAAATGCTGTGGGTCTGGATACGGCGCGCGGCGACTCCCTCGAAGTCAGCTCCGCTCCCTTCATGGATTCCGAACCGCCTGTCGACCCGAACTTTGGCGACATCCTCGCCACCTATGCCGAACGCCTGGGCAAGCCCCTGCTCAACGCCCTGCTGGCCTTCCTCTTCCTGATGCTGGTCGTCCGCCCCGTGGTGCTCGCCCTCATCCGCCCGAAAGTGGAAGCCGGGGAAATGGTCGACGACCTTGTGGGCCTGCCTGCCGCCGAAGAACAGCTTGCTCTCTATGAAGCTCTGGAAGATGCGGCCAAGGGTGATGCGGAAGCTGGGGACGAGGATGAGGACGAAATGTCCTACAAGGATATCGAAGCTCTCAAGGCGCATATCTTCGCCCTGTCCGACAATCACATGGAACAGGTTGTGACCCTTATGCGCGGCTGGATGGGAAAGAATGAAAGTAGTGCAAAAGCCTAGCGGACGCCCTCAGCCCGTCGACGACGGGGGCAAGGACCTCCCCTCCCTCGCGGACATCAAGGCCCTGCGCCACGCCCAGAAGGAAACCAATCAGCGCGTGGAAGAATTGAAACTGAGGCTCTTCCGTATGACGGATCAGCATATGGATCAGGCAATCAATATCATCAAGCGGTGGCTTGACAAAAAGCAGTAATCACGACAAGTAATGAGAAAGTGATGCGCGGCTCGCAAGAGTCGCGCATCACTCGTCGAGGCTCTCCGGCATATTTTTTCCCGGAGCGCCGATTTTTCATATTTGGGGCAGTGGGTTAAAAAAACTCGTAAAAATGTCTACATTTTATATCAAGAAAAACGGGAGCGGACGCGCGCTGCGGGGAGAGGCGGCGGGCGTCAGGCAACCGGAGGTCGCCGTGGAGGATCGGGGATGGAATTGACGGGACAGCAGCGCATTGCCGTACTTTTGCTTGCCATGGGTGACAAGTTCACCTCGGACGTGTTCAAGCGCATGGATCGACAGGAAATAGCCGATGTTTCCCGCGCGATTGTGGAGTTGCCGCCTGTGCCCAAGGACGTGGTGGAGCAGGTGCTGCGCGACTTCCACGAGTCGCTGGTGGAAGGCGTGGACATGATTTCCGGCGGCAGCGATATTCTGAAGCGGCTGCTTGTTAAGAATACGGACCCGGAAACGGCCAAGTACATCATGGACACCCTCAACCTCGATACCGGCCCCGCCCCCTTCCGCGAGCTCGGTCAGGTGAGCCCGCGCATGCTGTCGCAGATTCTGCGCAACGAACACCCGCAGACGCTGGCCCTGATTATGGGACACCTCAATTCCGATCAGGCGGCAAGCCTGCTGACCAGCCTGCCCGCCGGCGTCCGCGCCGAAGTGCTCATGCGTCTGGCGCGCCTCGAATCCGTGCCGGAAGACATGCTCATGGAAGTGGACAAGGTGCTCACGAGCCAGCTCATTGCCATGGGCGGCAAGGAAGGCAAGAAGGTCGGCGGCGTGCAGTCCGTGGCCGAAATCCTCAATGCCGTGGACCGCGCCACGGAAGAGGAAGTGCTTTCGGAAATCGAGGAAGATTCCGCCCAGATGGCCGAAGATATCCGCAACCTCATGTTCGTGTTCGAAGACTGCAAGAACATCGACGACAAGGGCATCCGCGCAGTCATCCTGGAAACGCAGCAGGAAGACCTCATTCTTGCCCTGCGCGGCGCCAGCGACGAACTCAAGGAAAAGTTCTTCCGCAACATGTCCGAGCGCGCCGACAACATGACTCGCGAAGAACTGGAATACATGGGTCCCACCAAGCTTTCCGACGTGGAAGGGGCGCAGCAGAATATCGTCAAGGTCGTGCGGCGGCTTGAGGCCGAAAACAAGGTCGTCGTCAACCGCGGCGGCAACAGCGATATCTTCGTCTAGCAGGGGGCGCCGGTTGAAATGCGTCCGCATTTCGACCCGCGGCCGTCCGGGCGCCGCGAAAAGGGCTCGCCCCGGGCGGGCCGCCCCGAAAGCGGTTCTTTCGGCCGCGAAAGAGGCGGCCGTCCGCCATGCCCGGGCCCTTTGCGGCGCGGCAGGCCGTAATCCGGCGGACTGTCCCGGGAGCATGACGGGAACGATTCACGCCGAAACGTAAAAAGGAAAACTACCATGCCCCTGGACGATTTACGCAAGAAGTGGGGCACCATCTTCATGGGCGAGCGCGAGGCCACCGTGGAGGAACTGGACGCCATGCAGGAGCCCGCCCGGCGGGCGCAGGTGCGCCAGAAGGTGCAGGAAGACTACATGGAACGCGTTCGCGAGAAAGCCACCGAGCGGGCGCGCCAGATTCTGGGAGAGGCCTATGCCGAACGGCAGAAGGTGCTGGCCGAAGCCCGCGAGGAAGCGCAGCGGCAAAGCGACCTGATGCTGGCCGAGGTGGAGCGTATCCGCCAGTCCACCAAGGAAGGCTACGAGGCCATGCAGGCGGAGCTGCAGAAGGCCGCGGAAATCAGGGCCGAGGCGCAGCGCATTCGCGACGAGGCCTCCCGCATTCACGAGACGGCGCAGGCCGACGGTCACGCCGCCGGCGTTGAAAGCGCGGAAGGCGAGCTGCGCGCCTTTCGCGGCGAGCTGGGCCAGCATCTGGCCTGGGTGCTGCAATCGCTGTCCACGCAGTTCAAGACCATCGACGCCCAGTGGCGCGAGGATCTGGCGGATCTGACCCGCGCGGCCGTGGCCGCCGCGACGGGCTACGTGATGGACACGCAGCACGACGCCGTCGTGCGCGCCCTGCTGCTGGACTCCCTGTCCCTGCTGGAAAACCGGGCGACCATCACCGTGCGCGTGCATCCCGACGACGAAAAGATGGTGGCCACCCTGTTCAAGGCCGCGCGGGAGCGCGCGCCGGAATTGCAGAACTGGGTTGTGGAGGGCGACGCCTCGCTGGAGCTCGGCGGATTCATCGTCGAAACAAACAGCGGCAGCGTGGACGCCCGCAGGGAATGCTTCAAGGACCTTGTGGACAGCGTGCTGATTCACCTCGCCCTGCCCGGAACCAATCCCGAGCGCGAGGTGCGCGAGGCCGCCGAAGACATGGCCAGGCGCGTCGTCCAGCGTATCAGGGCCTTTGCGCCCGTGGAAGCGGAAGACGCGGGCGAGCCGGAACCCGTCGCCGCGCCTGTCGCGCAGGTTGCGGCGGCCGCGCCGGAAGATCTCGCGGCGGCGGCCGCGCAGGAAGCGCCGGCGCCCGATCCCGTCGCGGCGGAGGACGCCGCGCCGGAAATGCCGCTGCCCGAAGAGGCCGAAGCGGCGCCGGAAATGCCGGACATGCCGGAAGCGGACGAACTCGCCTCCGATATCGCGGCGGACGCCCTGTCGCCGGAAGCGCCTCTGCCCGACATGGCGGCCGACCTGCCAGAACTGCCTGACGACATGGAATCCGCGGGATTTTCCGGTGAAACGGTCGCCGCGCCCCCGGCCCTCGCGGAAGAGGAAGACGGGCCGGAAGCCGGAGAAGAGGCCGAGGGCATGCCTTCGGATGGTATTTCCCTGCCGGAACCGCGCCGGCCCGACGCGTCGCGCGCGGCGCTGGAAGACGAGCTGTTCCCGCTGGAGGAACCGCCCTCGACTCCGCCCGTCAGCGCTCCGGCGGCGGCCCCCGCCCGCCAGCAGGCGCGGCCGGCCCCGGCGACGCCTCCCGAGATTCTGACCGGAGGCGGCTTTCTGCCCGGAGCGCAATAGAGAGCGTTTCACCTTGAAAAAGGTGAAACGCCGAGGCGGCGGGACAGCGCCGCCCGGCCCAGAGCGAGCGGAAAAACCGCGTTTTTTCCGCGAAGCGACAGGCCGTATGGTTTGAAACGCAACGCGTTTCAAACTGAAAATGCTCTAGACGGCCGGTTCGCGGCGAACGGCGTTTCTCGCGCCGTCGCTCGCGAGCGCCGGCGTCGCAATCCCGCCCGGCGCGGGCGTCCCCTCCCGCGCTGCCGGACTTTTTATAGAGAGATACGCCGTTCTCCTGCGAACGCGGGAATCCCGCGTTTTTCAGGAGCGGTTTTCAGCAGCTTCCAATAAGGAAAGGCCATGAAGCTTGATCCCCAGTCCTGCAGCCGTCTCTTGCAGGCGGGCAGCCCCATGAAATTGTACGGCAAGGTGACCAAGGTCGTCGGTCTTGTGGCCGAGGGCAGCGGTTTGCGCGCGCCTCTGGGGGCCGTCTGTCATATGATGCCTTCCGAGGGCAGCGAGGGCATTGCCGCCGAAGTCGTTGGTTTTCGCGACGGCAACCTGCTGTTCATGCCCTACGGCGACATGCGCGGCATTCGGCCCGGCAGTCGTATTCGCAATACCAGCCTGCCGCCCGTCTTTCCCGTGGGGCCGGAGCTGCTGGGGCGCGCCTTTGACGCCTTCGGCACGCCGCTGGATTCCGGTCCGGCCATCAGCACGGAATTGTGCGCCTCGCCGCTGGCCCAGACCTCGGAGGGCAAGGCGGACTTCGCCGCCCAGATGGAGGCGCAGCGCGCCTTTACGCCGCAGTGGATTCTTGACGCCCGCCGGGAATGGCAGCCCGAGCTCGGCAGCCTCTACGCCGATCCTCCCAGCCCGCTGCAACGTCCGCGCATTACGGATATTCTGGACGTCGGCGTGCGCGCCATCAACGGCCTGATCACGCTGGGCAAGGGGCAGCGCGTGGGCATCATGGCCGGTTCCGGCGTGGGCAAGTCCACGCTCATGGGCATGATGGCCCGCTATACCAAGGCCGACGTCAACGTCATCGGCCTGATTGGCGAACGCGGGCGCGAAGTGCTGGAATTCATGGAGCGCGATCTCGGGCCGGAAGGCATGGCGCGTTCCGTTCTTGTCATCGCCACCTCCGATCAGTCGCCCCTGGTACGCATGCGCGCCGCCTATGCGGCGACGGCCGTCGCCGAATACTTCCGCGACAAGGGCAAGGACGTTCTCCTGATGATGGACTCGGTGACCCGCTTTGCCATGGCCGCGCGCGAGGTCGGTCTTGCCGTCGGCGAACCGCCCACGACCAAGGGCTATACGCCTACCGTCTTTGCCCAGCTGCCCAAGCTGCTGGAGCGGGCCGGGCGTTCCTCGAGCGGCACCATTACCGGCGTGTACACGGTGCTGGTGGACGGCGACGACTTCAACGAGCCCATTGCCGACGCCGTGCGCTCCATTCTGGACGGCCACATCGTGCTGACGCGCGAACTGGCGGACCAGGGGCATTTCCCCGCCATTGACGTTCTGCGCTCCATCAGCCGTTTGCGTACCGACATATGCACGCGCGAGGACGTTCTGGCCGGGCGCGCCATGCTGCGGAGCATGAGCACTTATCGCAGGGTCGAGGACATGGTGAATATCGGCGCCTATGCGCGCGGCAGCAATCCCGAAATCGACGAGGCCATCGCCAAGATGCCGCTCATCAATAATTTCCTGCGTCAGGAAGTGATTGAAAAGCAGGATGTGGAAAGCACCATGAAGCTGCTGCACGAGATTGTGGACGCGCCGGCAGGTATGCCGCAGCAGGCGCCGGCGCAGCCGCAGGCGCAGGAAAGGCCGCAGAGAATGCCCGTCATGCCGGGCGGTCTGCGCCGGGGCTAGACGCCTTTTTGCGCGTCGGGACGAACGGCGCCCTTTTTTCCGTAGCGGGGGAAGCGGAATCCCTTTCTGGGAGGCCGCTTCCCCCGCTGCTGTTTTGATCCGGCCCCGCCGCCCGCGCCGGGGCCGCCGGCATGTCCGGCGAAAGGAATGCGCGCTCCCCGAACCCGGAGGGATTTTGCCGCTTGCGGCGCCCTGAGGGGCGCGCTACCATTTGTGGAAAAAAAGCGGAGAGGTTTCTTTCATGACTGCATCATCCATGCTTGCAGCGGTTTACGGCGGCAAGGGCGACATCCATCTTGAACGCCGCCCCCTTCCCCTGTTGCAGGACCCCGCCGACGCCATTGTGCGGGTGCGCCTGTCCAGCATCTGCGCCAGCGATCTGCACATTCGCAACGGCGCGGTGCCCCGGGCCGTTCCCGGCGTTATTCTCGGCCATGAGTTCGTGGGCGAGGTGACGGCCGTCGGCCCCGAGGTCCGCAAGGTTCGCGTCGGCGATCGCGTTTCCGCCAATGTGGAAACCTTCTGCGGCTCCTGCTTTTTTTGCAGGAACGGCTTCATCAACAACTGCGAGCGCGGCGGCTGGGAACTTGGCTGCCGCATCGACGGTTGTCAGGCCGAATACGTGCGCGTGCCCTTTGCCGACAACGGCCTCAATCTTCTTCCCGACGCCGTTGACGATACGGCGGCCCTGCTGGTGGGCGACGTGCTGGCCAGCGGCTATTTCGGCGCCGAACTTGCGGAAATCCGTCCCGGCGATACCGTGCTTGTCCTTGGCGCCGGCCCCGTGGGGCTGTGCGCCATGAGCTGCGCCCGCCTCTTCGGCCCCGCGCGCATCATCGCCAGCGACGTGCTGCCGGAGCGGCTGGAGCTGGCGCGGCGCATGGGCCTTGCCGACGTTCTTCTCAATCCGGCGACGGACGACGTGCCCGAGGCCGTGCGCGCGCTGACCAGCGGGCGCGGGGCCGACGCCGTCATCGAGGCGGCCGGCGGCCGGGATACCTTTCAGACGGCGTGGCAGGCCGCCCGTCCCAATGCCTGCGTGGCCGTGGTCGCCCTCTACGAAGAGGATCAGGTCCTGCCCCTGCCGCGCATGTACGGCAAGAATCTGACCTTCAAGACCGGAGGCGTGGACGCCGTTCACAGCGACCGTCTGATTTCCCTGATTGCCGCGGGCAGGATCGACACGCGGCCGCTTGTCACCCATGTCTTTCCGCTGTCGCGTATCATGGAGGCGTACAGCCTGTTTGAACGGCGCGCCGACGGCTGCGTCAAGTGCGCCGTCCGGCCCGACGACGCGCTTATCCGTTCCTAGAGCATTTTCAGTTTGAAACGCGTTGCGTTTCAAACCATACGGCCTGTCGTTTCGCGGAAAAAGCGCGGTTTTTCCGCTCGCTTTGGGCCGGGCGGCGGGCTTTGATGGGGGCGCGCGTCCTGCCCCTGGAAAAGCGTTCGCAGGGCGGAATGCAAATTTCCAGCCGGATACAATAAAAAAGAGTTGACAGAAGAGGGCCAATAAACTAGTGTCCTTTTCGCGTCGGGATGTAGCGCAGTCTGGGAGCGCACTTGAATGGGGTTCAAGGGGTCGAAGGTTCAAATCCTTTCATCCCGACCAGAAATCCAGAAAAGAGAAAGGGACTTTCGGTTACGCCGAAAGTCCCTTTTCCTTTTGTCCGGAAAGCAGCGTCGCCGGGCTTTCCAGCGCCTCGTCTTTTTCAAAGGCAAAGTGCTCTTACAGCGATTCCCGCCTCCGCGGCGCGTTTTCTTCCTTGTGCGTCGCGCCGCCGGTGTCGATGCGCGTAACGACCGACATGCCCGCCCGGATTTCGTCAAGGCGGCGCTGTCCCGGCTCAAAGGCGATGCGTACCGGAACGCGCTGCACCACCTTGGTAAAGTTTCCCGAGGCCGTATCCCGGGGCAGAAGGGAAAACGTCGCGCCCGTCGCGGGCGAAATGCTTTCCACATGGCCGGTGAAAACCTCCCCCGGAAAAGCGTCTATCACAATATCGACGCGCTGGCCGAAACGGATATTGCTTATCTGCGTTTCCTTGTAGTTGGCGATGACATAGGGGGGCATATCGACGATAAGCGTCGCTAGCTGCATCCCTTCCTTGACAAGCTCTCCCTCGTGTATCTTGCGGGCGCCGGCGCGTCCGTCCCGGGGGGCGGTGATGATCGTATAGTCCAGATCGATGAGGGCGCTTTGCAGCCGGGCTTCGGCGGCGGCAAGATCGGCTTCCCGGAGGGCGCGCTCCGCCTTTTGCAGGGAAAGCTTCCGTTCCTGCACGACCACTTCGGCGAGGCTTTCCCGATGGCTGTTTCGCGCCGTCTTCAGGTTGATTTCCGCCGTATCGGCTTCCTTGGTGGAGACGGCGTTGCTTCGGAACAGCTTCTGTATTCTGTCGTTTTCGCGCGTGGCCAGATCCAGCCGGGCCGCGCCGCTGTCGGCGACGACCCGCGCCTGACGGATATAGGCTTCCTGCAGGTCTATTTCCAGATCAAGGCGCGCGAGGTCGGCCTCGGCCCGATCCCGGCTGGCGCGCGCCTGCGCGACGCGGGCCCTGAAATCCGCGTCGTCCAGCCGGACAAGAACATCCCCCGAACGAATCCGCTGAAAATCCGTGAAACCCACCTCCCGGACATAGCCGCTGACCTTGGGTTCAAGGACTATCCTGTCAAGGCGCGTATAGGCGTTGTCCGTTTCCTGAATGCGCTTGCCGTTTTCATATTTGTTGAAATTCAGCAGAATGACGATAATCGCCGCAAGCAGCATGCCGAAGATGATCAGCGGCGTGAAGCGAAACAGATACAGAAGGCGATTGTAAAGGGCCAGTCGCAGCAATTCGTTTGCCAGTCCCGTTCCGGGCGTCGTCATGGCGGACTCCGTAAGGTTATCGTGACAGCGTTTCCCCGACAGGCACGGGGCTGACGGGGGTGGGTTTCATGGCCCGGATGAACGCAAGCAGGGCCAGCGTTCCCAGGGCGATGCAGAAGCAGAGTCCGAACACGTCGTTGACGGCCAGTACGGCGGCCTGCGAGGTTACGGCGTCGTTCAGGCTCTCCAGCGATCCGTTCGTCTCCAGAAACTGACGCACGGCGGGCTCGTCTCCGGCGATGCGATCGCTCAGCGCCTCGAAATGCATGTCTTCCCGCCGCCGCATGACAAGCAGGAGCAGGGCGCCGCCCGCCGTGGGCGTCGCAATGCGCGAAACCTGTATGTAGGCCAGCAGGCCGGGGGCCGTCTCCATGGTGAAGCTTGCGATGCAGAAGGCCATCAGGGACAGGAAGACCAGCGGATGCCCGCAGGCAAAGAGAACGCCCATGAGAAGAAAATCTTCCGCGACCCATTCCGCGGTGACGAGCGTGCCCTGATAGCAGGCCAGCCCCATGATGAGAACGCCGACGGCGCAGATAAGCCGCGTATCGATTTTCAGTACAAGGTAGACGCAGAAGGGCGTCAGCAGCACCTGCAACAGGGCGATGACGAGCAGGGCGCGGCCGCTCTGGAGCGGCTTGAGATCCTGCACGACGGAAAGAAAGTGGGTAATGAGAAGCGAATTGGCCGTCATGATGAAGATGTAGATGACGACCATGCCGACGGACATGACGATATTGAAGTTCGCAAACAGCCGGGGAGAGGCCCAGGGTTTCCTGACTACGGCCTCATTGACGAGAAAGGCCAGAAAGAAGAGCCCGCTTCCCGACAGGCAGGCGAAAATCAGCCGCGAGTCGAACCAGCCGAAGCGCTCCCCCAGATCCGTGCCGACAAAGAAGAGCATGGCGCTCAGGCAGAAGAAGACCATGCCCGAGAGGTCGAGATGCCGCAGCATTTCCTTGCGCGGCGTATCTTCGGGGAGATGCCTGTACAGCAGGAAGAAATAGATCGCCATGATCAGGGTCGACTGCCAGTAAATCCACTCCCATCCAAGATACTCGACATAGACGGTGCCAAGCGAAACGCCGGTGTTTATGCCAAGCGAAACCCTGAAGGTAAAGAATGCCAGCGTTATAATCCACCATTTTGGCGGGATATATTTCATCATTATTTGTATTGTTGACGTGACAAAGCATCCGAGCATGAATCCAAGCACGGCATGGGCGACGACGAGATTTTCATAGCCAGTAATAAAGGGAATAAAGAATGATATTGCAATGAATCCTGCGGAAAGCGGTAAAAGAAAGGCGCGCAATCCGAGGGCTGACATGAAAAATGGCATTGTCGGCGCAAGAAGTAACTGCGGCGTCGCCGCTATGGTATTGAGAATTGCGCCTTCATCGGAAGAAAGTCCCCATATGCCGCAAAGATCAGACAGCGACGACGAAAGAAGACGTCCGTGAAACGTCGTCATTGCTGCCGCAAGCGAGATTGCGACAAGGATGCACGCCTGTTGTCTGGTTAAATCTGGAAGAAGGAAAGTTGTTTTTTTCGCGTCGTCTGTCATGGAAGCATTCTTCCTCCCGCATGAAAAGGAGCCTTGTCTCCGATGATACATCGGAAACATGCGCGTCTGAAAATGTCAAGAGGAATTTTTTCCACGCCTCCCGATCCGCTTTTCATGGAGCCGGTTTCGCGCTAGGGTCGGAACGCATGAGCGCGCTCGTCCGCGAAGGGTCGGATCGCTGCGCGCGGAAAGGCGCCGGGCGACGTTGCGGCGACATGCCCGCGCGGCCGGGGGCTTCCGGCCCGCCCGGTCTTGCGAATCCTGTTGCTGGGGGAGTTTTCATGAAGACGGCGTTGCTTTTCGCGGCGATTCTTGGCGTCGCCCTGTGTCTTCTGGCGGGGTGCAAGTCCCAACCGTTGCAGGGCGTGACTTCGGAACCGGAAACGGGCCGCCCGATTCTGATTTCCCGGGCGCGGCCCGCGGTGATCTTCGCCCCGGCGCGGGATATGGATTTCCGCGAGGCGGGCTTGCGCGGCCTGCGGCCTGCCTCGCGCGTTTCGCAGGAAGGGGACGCCCGCGTCTGGTTTGCCGTCTACGGCAACGGCCGGGGAACGCTGGCGACGGCGCTGGCGGAAGCCGCCGACCCGTGGGAGTGGGAAGCCGCGCATCATTCGCCCTTTCCCGCGCTGCGGGAACTGCAGTACGAGAAAAACGGCCAGACGCTGTACGAGAGCCTGCTGCGCCTGACGGCGGAGCAGGACCCTTTCTGCCCGGGAGAAGGGGCGTCCGTCTGTCTCGTCTACCGCGCGAAGTATCTGCTGCAATTCAGAAAGATGCTTGTCATTGTTGAATATCACGAGCCTCTGGAGCCGTCCCGGGCGCGCGATGTCGCCTTTCAGGAGGCGACGTTGAACGCCTTTCAGGAAAGAGGTCGCGCCGCCTGCGAGGCGCGCTTCCCCGACAAGGCGGCCATGGAACGCGCCGCCGGAGATTTTCAGCCTCTTTCCCCGGCCGACGACCGTTTTTCCCGCGCCCGTCTTTCCCGCTGGGTCGGAGAGGTGCAGCGCGTCGGACGTCTGTAATCCCTGCCGCGAATGTCTTCCGCCGCATCTTTTCCGGAGCCTTCGGGCATGTCGCCGGCCGCCCGGCGGGAACGCCTGATCGCGTTGCTGCTGCGTACGCAGCGCGGGCAGGGGGCGCTTCCCGCTCCCGGTATCGACGGCATGTTTCTGGTGCGTTATGACGAGCCGCAACAGATGGTCTGTTTTACGGAACCTTCGGTCGGGCTGGTGCTGCAGGGACGCAAGGAGTCGCTTGTCGGCAGGGAGTTGCTTCGCTACGGCGTGGGCGACGCCATTGTCATCGGGGCGCCCATGCCGAGCGCGAGCCGCGTGATCGATGCTTCGCCTGCGGCGCCCTTTCTCGTTGTTACCGTAAATATCGACAAGGATCTCGTGCGGGAGCTGGCCTCCCGCACGCCGCCGTATCCCGGTTCCGCGCGGCGGCAGTATCTGGGCGCTTCCGTCGCGCCGGCCGCGCCGGACATGCGGGACGCCTTTTTTCGTCTTGCGACGCTGCTGGAACAGCCCGAGCGCGCCCCACTGCTGGCGCCCCTGCGGCTGCGGGAACTGATTTTCCATGTGCTTGCCGGTCCGCAGGGGAGCGATTTGCGGGCCATTTATGCGGAGGATTCCTGCGGCAACAGGATAGCGGAGGCTATCGCCTGGCTGCGGGAACACTATCGGCAGCCGTTGCGCGTCGCGGCGCTGGCGCGGCGCGCGGGCATGGCGATTTCCTCCTTTCATCGCCATTTCAAGGAAGTGACGTCTCTCAGTCCGCTGCAATTTCAAAAGCAGCTGCGCCTGCATGAGGCGCGGCGTCTCATCTCCGACGGTCATATGGACGCCGGCGGCGCCGGACGCGCCGTCGGCTATGAAAGCCCCTCCCAGTTCAGCCGTGAATACAGGCGGCTTTTCGGCGAACCGCCGGCGCGTCACGGCAGGCGGCGTCCCGAAAGACAGGATGTTTCAGAACGCGATGACGTTTGATACCGATGATTCGCGCGCCTTCCTTCGCGAGCGTCTGAAGGCGCTGCTGTCGCGCCATGTTCCCGAGCCGGGCAGCCGGACGACGGACGTTCCTTCGCTCCGGCTGCACAGGCGGGACGCTCCCTGCGCGTCGGAATTCAGTCTTTCCTGTCCTGTTCTGGTCGTGATCGCGCAGGGGGGAGGCCGGACGCTGAGCGGGGGGAAAGAATATCGCTGGGAGGCTGGGCAATGTCTGGCGGCGGGCGTTCTTGCGCCCGGCATGAGCCATGTGGCGGAGGCGTCGCCGGAGCGGCCCTTTCTGGCCCTGTCGCTGGATCTCGACGGCCCCCTGCTTGCCCGGACGGCGGCGACGCTGCCGGACGGAGGCGGGGAGACGGCGGGCGCCTGCGGCGTCTGGACGGCGGACACGGAATTTCTGGACACGCTTTGCCGGCTGGCGGCCCTGCCGGATACGCCGGAGCGCATGGCCGGTCTTGCGCCCCTGCTCCTGCAGCAGCTGTATCTTCTGCTCCTGCTGGGGCCGCGCGGCCCGTTGCTGCGCGCGCTCGTCATGGAGGGGGCCGGCAACCGGCAGGTATTGCGGGGCGTCGGCTGGTTGCGGGAACATGCGGCCGAACCCCTGAACGTGGAAGCGATGGCGCGTCGCGCGCATATGGCGGCCTCGACCCTGCGGCGGCATTTCAAGACGGCCACCGGCATGAGTCCGACGGCCTATCGCAAGCATTTGCAAATCTACGAAGCGCGGCGCCTGATGGTGGAGGAAGGGGCGGATGCGGCCGACGCGGCGCATGCGGTCGGCTATGAAAGCCTGAGCCGGTTCAATCGGGATTACCAGCGCATTCTGGGCGTTTCTCCGGCGCGGCATTCCCGGCGGTCGCGGCGGGAGGAAGGCTGAGAGCGGGCTTCCTGTCCGGGCGTGCGGCGGGTTCAAGGGGCGTGCGGGCCAGCGTCACGAGATCGACCCGGCCGGCCCCGGCGGAAAGCAGAGCCTGCGTTGCCGCGCGCGCCGTGCTGCCCGTGGTGAAGATGTCGTCCAGAAGCCAGAGACGCAGCCCCCCGGCATGGGCCGGAGCGATAAAGGAACCGTGAAGGTTGCGGCGGCGTTCCTTCGCGTGCAGGCGGGATTGCGGCGCATCGCAGCTGGGACGCAGCAGCAGATCGGGGCGAACCGGCAGATCCAGCAGGCGCCCGAGAGCCAGCGCCAGTTCCTGAACCTGATTGTAGCCCCGGGCGCGCAGACGGGAGAGGGGCAGGGGCATGGGCACGATCGCATCGGGCAGCGGCAGGCAGAGAAGACTGTCGAGCAGCAACGGCGCCGCCGCGTCGGCCAGCACAAAACGGCCATGAAACTTGAAGTCCAGCAGAAAGTCGCGCAACGCGACTTCGTAACGCCCATAGCAGGCCATGCCCCGCCACGGCGGCGGCGTGCGGAGGCAGTCGCCGCACAGGGCCGGCGCTCCGGGAGCGGCGCCGGGAAAGGGGTGCGCGCAGCGACGGCAGCGGGGGCCGCGCATGGGCGGCAGCGCGGCCAGACAGGAAGCGCAGAGAAAGCCGTCGACGGTTCCGTCGTCGTCGGAAGGCGCGAAGGCCGCGCCGCAGCGCAGACAGCGACGCTCGTCAAGGCCGAGCAGACGCGTCAGTCCGCGCAGGGCGGGGCCAATGCGCTCAAGGAATATCACACGTCCTCGGGCCCGGCCGGCGCCGTCAGGCGTCCGGCCCAGCGAAGGCCCCATTGCCTGACGGCTTCGGCGCGCGGAACGCCGTCGTCGGCCGCGTTCCAGTCGGCGGGGCCTTCCATGCCGCGCCAGTGGCGGACCTCTTCCAGCTCGCGCCCCAGCAGCCGGAAAAAGTAGCGCAGGCCGAGGGCGGCCCCCGTAAAGAGCTGCTCGCCCCTGGGGCATCCCGCGACCAGACCGGCCGCGGCCGGGCGCGGCGCGCCGGAAACGGGAACGCTCCAGAAGCGCTGGGCGCGATCAACGCAGGCCTTGGCATGGGCCGGAAGGCCGTAGAAATAGATGGGCGCCGCCCAGACAACCAGATCGGCGGCGATGATGTCGGCAAGGATGCGCTCGGCGTCGTCTCCGGCCAGCGGGCAGGCGTGCGGCGGCGCATCGCAGCGGCCGCAGCCCCGGCAGGGACGGATGCGGGCGTCGCGCAGGGCGATATGCCGGCAGCGAAGGCCGCCTTCTTCCGCGCCCTCGGCAAAGAGACGCGCCAGCGTGTCGGAGGTGCCGCCGCGCCGGGGACTTGCCGAAATGATCAGGGCCTGCCGCACGGCTAGTCGGCAAATTCGCCGCAGAACGGATTGTTCCTGCGCTCGTCGCCGATGGTGGAAACCGGACCGTGCCCGGGATAGACGATTGTTTCCGGCGGCAGGGCGAACAGCCGTTCCCGGATGGAGCGCAGCAGCTGGGCGTGATCGCCGCCGGGGAAGTCCGTGCGGCCGATGGAGCGGTGGAACAGCGCGTCGCCGCAGAAGACGGCCCTTTCCGAGGGAAAGTAGATGGAGATGCCGCCCGGCGTGTGTCCGGGCGTGTCGATGACCGTACAGGCAATGCCGCCCAGCACGTGTTCGCCGCGCGTGATGTCCTGCCCCTCGTAGGGAGGAACAGGGGGAAAGCCCCAGATGCCGCCCTTGCCGGATTCCGTTTCCATCAGACAGCGGTCGTGCGGGGGAATATGGACGACGGCCCCCGTGGCCTCGACCAGCGCGGCCACGCCGTAAACATGGTCGAAATGCAGGTGGGTCAGCACGATATCGGAAATGCGCAATCCCTTTTCCGCCGCAAATTGCAGCATGGAGGCGGGATCGCCGCCCGCGTCCACGGCGACGGCCAGACCGGCGGCATGGACAAGGTAACTGTTGGTTTGCAGCGGGCCGAGAGGGAAGGTTTCAATGGGCATGGATCTTCCTTTGCGTCGCTGTGCGACGGCTTGCGGCGTCCGGCTCGGGCGAAGCCGCCGCCGGCATGATCGGGTTTCCTTGTGGTAGCGCAGAGAGACGGCCGCGGCAAGTCTGTTTCTGGAAAAAATCTAGACAATCTGCGGCCCGGGAACTACACTTCGCGCATGAAGGACTGTCTTGTTTCCACCGATGTTTCCCTTGACGGCTGCAATAGTTCCTGCGCCCTGACCCGGGCCGATATTCTTGAGCAGGAGTCCCTGCTGGTTTCCCGTTTGCGTCAATTTGTCTCTTTCAGCGGTCATGCGCTCTATTTTCCGACGGACGCGCTTCCTGAAGAGCCGGAATACCTTCCGCGCGAGCGCAAGCTGCTTTTGCCGTTGCAGTACGACGGCCTTTCGCTGGGCATGCTGATGCTGCACGGCGTGCGGGCGCGCGAGATTCGCCCCCTGCTGCCCCTGCTGCCGTCGCTGACGCGGCTGTGTCTGGAGCTTTTGCAGCGGGTCAAGCTGTGCTGCCGGGATCGCGTGACGGGGCTGGCGACGGAAGACGTCTTGTACGGCGTGATGGAGGCCGAGGCCGCGCGCGTGCGCGCCCAGCTTTCCCGTCCCTGCGCCGAAGAGGAGAACGTGCCGCTCCATCGCCTCTGCATGGGGCTTGTGCTGATCCGGGTTGACAACGGTCGCGCTGTCGCGGCGGAATCCGGTTTCTGCCTTTCGGACGCCCTGATGGCGCAGGCCGCGCAGGCCTTTGCCCGCGACGTGCCGCCCGAAGCCTGCGCGGCCCGCGTCGGCCGTTTCGGCTTTGCCGCCCTGCTGCCCGCCGTCAGCGGGCGCGGCGTGTGCCGTCAGCTCGCGGAGGCGGCGCTGGCGCGTCTTTCCGGGGTGCTGCTGCGGGAGCCCTTGTCCGGGCGGGCCGTGCGGCCCGTCGTCAGCGTCGGTTATGCCGTCTACCCGCAGGACATGTCCGGCGGGGAATTCTCTCTGGAGATGTCCGAACAGGCGCGGCGGCTCATGGAGCGCGCGCGTCTTGCCGCGCGTGTGGCGTCCCGGCGCGGGGGCGCCGGGGCGGTGATGTCCTTTGCCCGCATCCTTCAGGAGGGCGGGAGCGTGATCGAGACCCTGCCGCTGGGGCGCGTGCGCATCAGCCTCGGAAAGCGCGCCAAGGCGCGGGAAGGGCAGCGCTTTTCTGTCTGGGAAGGCGGGCCGCAGGGCCGTTACAAGGGCGAAATCGTCATCTTGCAGGTTACGGAACAGGATTCCGTGGCGGAAACGCTGCATCTGGCCGACGCCTCCCGGCCCCTGAGCGAGGGGGACGCCCTTGCCCTGCTCAATCAGGAAAGCGGCGCGCAGCGGCAGGAGCAGGAAGACGTCCGCATTGAGGAAGAGGCGGCGGACGAGCGCGGGGTGTGCAGTCACGGCGCCTTTCTGCGGCGTTTTGCCCTTGAGCGGGAACAGGACGATCATTTTTCGCTGACTATCCTGCGGCGCGAGCCGGGCGCCGGGGACGATGAGGACGCGCTTGCGCCCCTGATCGAGGCCTGGCAGGCGGAACCCGCCCTGGGCGGCGAACGCGTGCTGGCCGGGCAGTACGGCGGCAACGCGCTGATCTTTTATCATCCGGGCGCGGAGCCGGAAACGCTCGTCCCGCGCTGGAACGACGTCTGCGCCGCGCTGGCCCGGCAGGGCGTCGTCGCGGCCGCCGGCATCGCGGGCTATCCCTTCCTGCAATTCCGCAAGGCGGAAACGCCGGAATGCGCGCTCAAGGCGCTGGAATACGCCCAGCTGCTTCCCGAACCGCACGTGGGCGTCTGCAATTCTCTGGCGCTCAACATCAGCGCCGACAAGCGTTACAGCCTCGGCGACGTTTTTGGCGCCATAGAGGAATACAAGCTGGCGCTGCTGTCCGATCAGGAAAACGTGCTGGCCTGGAATTCGCTGGGAACCTGCTACGCGGCCCTCGGGCGTCACAACGAGGCGCGCCGCTATTTTCTGGAGGCCCTGCAGCGCGCGGCTTCCGTGGATCAGGCCGTGCAGACGCGCTACAATCTGGGGACGGTTTGCCTGCAACTGGAGGATCGCAAGGCGGCGGCCGAATATTTCCGCCAGTGCGTCGCCGACGCGCCGGAACATCTCTACGCCCATTTGCGCCTGGGCCAGCTGTGCGAAGAGGCCGGGCGCCGCGCCGAAGCCCAGAAATACTACGAGCGGGCGGCGGCTATCGAGGAAACGCGCGAACAGCGGGACGGCGAGGTCTCCAATGTGGCGCGCCGCTGCCTTGCCCGCCTTGTGGCGCGGCAGCGCAAGGGCGGCGAAGCCCGCGAGATGCTGCACGACGCCCTGCTGCGTAACCCGCACGACGACGCCACCATGCGGATGCTGGCCTCGCTCTATCTTGACGGCGGCGACGACCCGGCCGTGGCGGAAACGCTGGCGCGGCGCAGTCTGCTGCAGCATGAATGCGCCGAGGGCTGGCGGCTGCTGTCCCGCGCGCTGGCCGCGCAGGGCAGGACGAAGGAGGCCGATGAAGCCGTCGCCCGCGCCGCCGTCCTGTAGAACATTTTCAGTTTGAAACGCGCCTTCGCTGAAATGGCGCTTTTTCCGCTCGCTTCCGGCCGGGCGGGCCGCCTCGCGTTCCTTCCCCCGGGCGGGGAACGCGCGCGCATGACAATAGAGGTCCTTTTTGCTATGTTCGCCGCACCGGCTTGCATTGCGGCTTTCTTCGGTTTTCTCCGTGGAACAGCCTTTCATGGGGCATGGCGCAGCCCGGTTCATAGTGGCGCCGCGTTCAAATATGAAATACCCTGAAGGACCTTCCATGTTTCGACGTCTTTTTCTGGCGAGTTGCTGCCTCCTGTGGCTGTCTTCCTGCCCGCTGGCCGCCGGAGCGCACGTTACGCTGCTGGTGCCCAGTCAGCCCAGCATCGAGCGGTCGCCGGACGAGGCGGCGCCTCAGCCTGCGGAACAGACCGCGCGGCAGGGCGGCGCCCCCGGGCAGGACGGTTCCGCGCCCCCGGCGTCTCCGGCGGCGCCCCAGATCGACCGGGAACTGGATCTGCTGATCACGCTCATGCAGCCCGGCAGCCATGCCTGCCGCGACATGGAAATGCCGCAGCTGATGTCCGTTTTGCGCTTTGACGCGCAAAGCCCTGTGGAACAGGGCGCGCTGGTGGGCGAACGTCGCGACCTTCTCGGCGATCTGGAGGAAATCCGCTATCTGGAGAGCCGCGCCTGGGGCGTCAACGTGGCCATCGGCAAGCCGGGACTGTATCATTTCATGATTGAAACCCGCCCCCGCTGGAGCGAGGAGCGGCAGCGCTACGAACAGCAGTTCGTCAAGACGACGGTTCCTGTCTACGGCGAGAGCCGGGGATGGGAGGTTCCCTGCGGCCTGCGGCTGGAAATCGTGCCCCGAACGCGGCCGTTCGGTCTTTCCGCCCCCTGTCTCTTCGCGGCGGAGGTCCGCTGGCAGGGCGCGCCCCTTCCCGGCGCGCTTGTTCGCATGTACCGCATAAATACGGACAAGACGCCTCCCGCGCTGCCCACGCCGTGGCACGCCTCGCTGGAGGCGCGCGCCGACGCCGGCGGGAACGTGGCCTTTGCGCTCAATCGCCCCGGCTGGTGGTGCTGCGTCGCCGAAACGGACGGGGACCCGCTCAAGGGCCCGGACGGCGCGCCCAGACCGCTCCGCTTCGGCGGCGTGTTCTGGCTGTATGTGGACGACATGGCCGCCGCCGCGACGGAAAGGAAGCGGTAGCCGGAAACGGCATTACATGAGAATCAGGGGGAGAGCGCCGCGGGCGTTCTCCCCCTTTCCTTTGCGCCCGCGCCGGGGAAGACGTCAGGAAAAAGGGGGGGAAGAAATCCCAAAGGACTTCTTCCCCCCAAAGAATACGAAGCGTGTTGACAGGCCGGACGGCGCGGCGCCGCCTCGCGTTTCACCTTTTTCAAAGGCGAAACGCTCTAGACTTCAAACAGCATTTCCAGATCCTCGCGGGTAAGGGACTTCCATGTATCCTGCCCGGGGATGATGGCGTCGGCCACGCCGCGCTTGGCTTCCTGGAGCTTGAGAATCTTTTCTTCCACGGTATTTTCGCAGATGAGCTTGTAGGAGAAGACCTGTCGCGTCTGACCGATGCGGTGGGTGCGGTCCGTCGCCTGACTTTCAACGGCGGGATTCCACCACGGGTCATAGTGAATGACGTAATCCGCGCTTGTCAGGTTCAGACCGGTGCCGCCGGCCTTGAGCGAGATCAGGAAGATGGGGATATCCGGCGAATTGTTGAAGCGATCCACCTGCTCGAAACGATCCTTGCTGGCCCCGTCAAGGTAGCAGAAGGGCATCTTTTCAAATTCCAGCCACTGCCGGATGATATGCAGCATCTGCACGAACTGGGAGAAGACCAGCACCTTGTGCCCGCCTTCCACGATTTCCATGATCATGTCCTTGAAGGCGTCGAACTTGCCGGACGGCAGGTTGTTGGAGAAGCCGGGAAGATCCAGCTTGAGCAGGCGCGGGTGGCAGCAGATCTGGCGCAGCTTGAGCAGGGCGTCGAGAATGGACATCTGGCTCTTGGCAAGACCCTTTTCGTCGACGTCGGCCAGCACCTGTTCGCGCAGCTTGCGGGCCAGGGCGGCGTAGAGCTCGGCCTGGGCCTCTTCGAGGGCGCAGCAGGTGACGCTTTCCACCTTGGGCGGCAGATCCTTGGCCACGTCGGCCTTGGTGCGCCGCAGGATGAACGGGCGCACGCGGGTACGCAGATAGTCGAGCGTTTCCGTATCGCCGTCCTTGATGGGCTTGACGATGCCGCGCTGGAAGGCGTGCTGCGATCCGAGAAAGCCCGGCATGAGGAATTCGAAAAGCGACCAGAGCTCGAACAGGTTGTTTTCAATGGGCGTGCCCGAGAGGCACAGCCGCATGCGCGCGTGGATGCGGCGCACGGCCCGCGCCGTGATCGTGTTGGGATTCTTGATGTTCTGGGCTTCGTCCAGAATGACGGTATTGAATTCGTACTTCTCCATCTCCTCCCGATCGCGCCGCAGGAGCGCGTAGGTGGTGATGATGAGATCCGAATCCGCGATATGCTTGAACATGCCCTCGCGGCGCGTGCCGTAGATGGTCAGGCGGCGGAGATGGGGCACGAACTTTTCCGCTTCGCGTTCCCAGTTGGGCAGCACCGACGTGGGCACCACGATCAGGTTGGGGCCCTCGTGGCGCTGCTGGATCATGTGGGCGATAAAGGCAAGGGTCTGGACGGTCTTGCCCAGACCCATTTCATCGGCGAGGATGCCGCCGAAGCCGTATTCCGAAAGGAAGTTGAGGTAGGCGAGGCCCTGAAGCTGGTAACTGCGGAGTTCGGCGTTGAGCTCGCGCGGCGCGGGCACGGCCTTGACCTCGCGGAAGGAGCGGATTTTTTCGCGCAGATTGTTCCAGAAAGAGTCCGTCTGGGCGCCGGGCAGGTCTTCCAGCAGGCTGTCCAGCACTGGCGCTTCAAACTGCTTGAAGCGCTGCTGCGGCGGTTTGGAGGGGTCCAGCCCCAGCGCCGTCAGCTTGTGCGCCAGTTTTTCCAGCCAGGCCTCGGGCAGGCTGGTATAGGAACCGTCCTTGAGCTGGACATAGCGCTTGCCGCGCGTCCAGGCCTTCCAGATCTTTTCGAGGGGCAGGCTCTGGCCGTCGTAATCCACGCTGATTTCCAGCGAGAACCACTTTTCCTTTTCGTTGCTGACGACCTCGGCGGAAATGGTGGATTTGGTCGTGCGCATCTTGTAGCGCGAAAGGGCGCGCTCGCCGTAGACGCGATATTTTTCCACCAGCGCGGGGTACTGATCGAGAAGGAAGGCTATGGCCTCTTCCGGCTCAAGGAACCAGAGCTTGTTGGAGCGGGCCTGAAAGCCCATGCTCGCCAGTTCCGTCAGCAGGTCGTTTTCCTCTTCCTGATGGCGGCGCACAAGGTAGGTCTGGCCTTCAAAGGTATAGCTGCCGGTCTGGAAATCGGGGTTGGGGCCGTTGAGCGAGAACTCGCCGTGCTTGGTTTCGTAGATATTGTCCACTTCCAGCGTGAGCAGGCTGCCTTCCTCGTCCAGAAAGAGCTTGGGATTGTAGGTGGCGGGTTGGAAGACCGGTTCCATTTCGCGCAGGAACTGCTGCGGTTCGTAAAGCTCGGAGCTGGGAAGGCGGGTCCAGACCCGATCGAGAAATTCGGAAATTTCCTCGTGCGGCACGATCGGACGCTCGTAGATGAGCGTGCGGACAAGGTTGGGGTAGAGGCCCGTCTGGACGGGATAGAAGTTGTGCATGAAGCACACCCAGAGCGGCATCTGCCCGTGGAAGGTCACGGGAGAGTCCCCCACGGCGTGATTGTTGGACATTTCATGCGCTTCATTGTCGTCGGCGCGGATGGGCAGGGGCTTGCGTCCCTCGCGCTTGAGCAGAACGTCGAAACTGAAACCCGCGTTGTCAAGGACGGGTTTGAGCTTGAGCATGAAGGGCGTGCTTTCGATGCGGCAGGGCTTGTCGGTATCGCGCCACAGCAGGTAATGCTCCTTGCGCACGGCCCAGAAAAACCAGGAGGTCAGTCCGTCGGGAATTTCGATGCGGTGGCCGTAATAATCGAGGTGCTGCCCGATCTGGCGCGCCACGTGGGGAAGCTGCGGCGAAAATTCGCACCAGCCGGGATTCTGGATAATCTGCTCCAGCGTGATTTCCGTATGCACGCTCGACAGGCCGGACTTGTTCTGTCGCGCGCGGAAGAAGGAGACAAGCAGGCGGCCCTGTTCCGGCTCGAAGCGGAAAATCAGGTAGTGCCGTCCGGCTTCCGGTTCCATGTCCGTGGAAAAGAAGGCGCGGAAACTCTGCTTCCAGTCCTTGGCGGGCGCGGGCGCGGGCGTTTCGCCGGTGTCGTCGACCTTTCGCAGTTCTTCCTGCAGCCGCAGGGCAAGCGCCGCCACATGGCGGCAGATGCCGGTGAAGGCGTCCGAGCAATTGCACTGATGCTGCGTGGAGTGATCGGTAATGGAGAAGGACAGGCTGGGGGTATAGACCTGCAGGTCCTCCCCCTGGATGACCCCCTGCACTTCCCATGTGTCGCCTTCCTGGATGTTGATCTTCTGCACCCCGCCTTCGGACAGGATGTAGTAGGCCGTGTCGCGGATATACTCCGGCACGTCATCGTGGAGAAAGCTCTGGCACATTTCGCGCACGACGCTCTGTTCAGATCGGCTCATAGTCTTCCTCATGGGATGTCGTTGCACGCAACGGATATTGCGTGAAAGCATCGCCTTTAGTATCGTAGTTCCCTAGCATATTTTCCCCTGCGTTAGCAACAAAAAGCGTGGAATCCATGAAAAAAAACTTTTATTTGCTTTTGTTCGTCCTGTGCGCGCTGTGCCTTGCGGCGCCGCCCGCGAACGGGGCCGCCGCCGAAGCGCGCGACGACGGCGATCGCATCGTTTTCGGCAGCATCGGCGAGGCTTCAAACCTGATCCCCTACCTGACGTCCGATTCGGCGTCGCATGAGATAGCGGACATGCTCTATATAGCGCCGCTGCGCTTTTCCAGGGACCTTGAACCGGAAGCCTGGGCGGCGGAAAGCTGGACGCAGGAGGACGGCGGGCGCGTGCTGCGCTTCACCCTGCGAAAGGGCATTCTCTGGGAAGACGGCGTGGAGCTGACGGCCGAAGACGTTGCCTTCACCTACCGGCTGGTCACGGACCCCGCCACGGCCAGCCCCTACGCCGACGACTTTCTCCAGATCAAGGAATTCAAGGTAGTTGATCGCTATACCTTTGAAGTGCGCTACGAGGCCTTTTTCGCGCGGGCGATCTCCACATGGATGAATCCCATTCTTCCCCGGCATCTTCTGGAAGGCCAGAATATCCGCGCGACCTCCTTCTCGCGCCGGCCGGTGGGCGCCGGCCCCTATCGCCTCAAGAGCTGGGAACCCGGAAGCCGCATCGTGCTGGAAGCCTCGCCAACCTATTTCCTGGGCAAGCCGCACATCGAGCAGGTCGTCTATCGCGTCATTCCCGACAACGCCACCATGTTTCTGGAAACGCGCGCCGGGCGTCTGGACGTGATGAACCTCAGCCCGGAGCAGTATCTGCGTCAGACCTCCGGCCCGCAGTGGGAAAGGGAGTTCGTCAAGTACCGCTATCTTGGCTCCGCCTATGTCTTTCTCGGCTTCAACATGCTGCACCCGTTCTTTCAGGACAAGCGCGTGCGGCGCGCCGTTTCCTGCGCGATCAACCGCGACGATATCGTCAAGGGCGTGCTGCTGGGGCAGGGCGTGCCGGCCTTCGGGCCGTACAAGCCGGGAACATGGGCCTATCATCCCTCGCTGAAGCCGACGGCGCAGGATCTGCCGCGCGCCCGCGCCCTGCTGAAGGAAGCGGGCTTTGAAGATCGCGACGGCGACGGGATTCTTGATCGCGACGGCAAGCCGCTGGCCTTCACCATCCTGACAAATCAGGGCAACGAGCAGCGCATTCTTGCCGCGACGGTCATTCAGAGCCAGCTGCGCGCCGTGGGCGTCGACGTCCGCATCCGTACGGTGGAATGGGCGGCCTTTATCCATGAATTCGTGAACAAGGGCCGTTTCGACGCCGTCATGCTCGGCTGGACCATCACGCAGGACCCCGACATTTATGCGGTCTGGCATTCCTCGCAGGCGCACGACGGCGGCCTGAACTTTACGCGCTTTGTCAATGAGGAGCTGGACGCGCTGCTGGAACGCGCCCGTTCCATTCCCGATCGGGACGAGCGCGCCCGTCTGTACCGGCGCATTCAGGAACTGCTGGACGAGGAACAGCCTTACTGCTTCCTGTTCGTGCCCTATTCGCTGCCGATTGTGCAGCGGCGCTTTCACGGCATAGAACCGGCGCTGGCGGGCATCATGTACAATTTCGAAGACTGGTGGGTGCCCCGCGAGGAACAGCGGCGCCGGTTGACGGAATAGCCCGGAGAGGGCCGGACGGATCATGCGCGGGGGCCGCCTGTCGGAAGACGGGCGGCTCCCGGCGTTTTGGGGGAACGCGCGGAAACGGCGTTTTCTGGAGCGAGGCCCGGAAAGAGACGTCGCCTTTCGCCGGAACAAAAACGGACGTTCCGCGCCAGAGATCGCGGAACGTCGCGTTTTTTTGCCGCCGGGGCGGCGTGTTCCGAGTGGGAGGGGAATTCTAGCGCATTGTCCAGACGGCGCAGGGACAGACGCCCGCGCACAGGCCGCAGCCTATGCAGCGCGCGTCGTCGGAGAGGTAGATCGCCTTGCCGTCCTCTTCCTTCCGGGTAACGGCGTGTTCGGGGCAGGCGCGCACGCACAGGCGGCAGTCGCGGCACCGCTGGCCGTCGTTGTTCCAGAGAGGGACGCGGAGGCGATAGTCGCCGCGGGCCACAAGACCCTGCACGCGGAAATCGTCGGGGTAGACGTCGCCGAAAATACCGTCGGCGATCCACTGGCGCGCGCGGTAGGAGGCCGTTGAAAGCGGGGTTTCCCGCTCGCGGGCGTCAAAGGGCAGCGGCTCGATCTTGCGCCAGTTTTCCCAGGCCGAGAGCTCGCCGCGGAGACGGGGCTTGTCAACGGCTTCAAGAAAGGCTTCAAGGCCGCCGTCCAGAAACGCGACGTCCTCGGCCGTCAGCGGCAGGCAGCGCACGTCCGGCGGCAGTTCGCCGACCGGACCGCGAAAGTAGACGGCGCCGCCAACCATGCCCACGCAGGGGCGATCGCCCAGCACGGAGGCCAGACCTTCGCAGCCGCAGCCGCAGACGACGGCCTTGCCGCCGCCCATGAATTCAAAGGAAAAGCTGCCCACGTTCTTGAGCACCCAGAGTTCCGGGGGATCATAGAGCGGGTCGTGCTTCATGAGCGAGCCGGAGCGGGTTCCGGCGCGCCCGCCGATATAGATGACGCCCGCGGCGGCGCAATGCCCCGCGGTGTCGCCCACGTCGCCGCGCACGGTGATGCGGCCCCCGGCGTTGAGCCAGCCCACGTCGGCGGGAGCGGGGCCGTTGACCACCACCTCCGTGCCGGGCAGGCACATGGCCCCCACGCGCTGACCGGGATTGCTTACCAGAAAGGTGAGCTTGCCGCCGCTCTTGTTCCAGAGCGGGCCGCCGATATCGTGCTGCCCGGAAGCCCGGATATCAAATTCCGTTTCTCCCTTTTCCACGGCGTTTTCGATGGCAAGCAGCACCTCCTGCGTGGACATGCGCTTGTGATCGTGCAGGGTTTCTATACGTAGCATGCGCTTGATCCTCTTCAATGACTGCGAATCCCGCGCCCCCGGAGGGGCGGGGTTCGTCAGGCTGGGGCATTTTCTACGGCCTGTCGTTTCGCGGAACAACGCGGTTTTCCGCGCACTTTTGGCAGTGCGGCGCGCGCCGCCTCGCGTTTCGCCTTCTTCAAGGGCAAGGCGCTCTAGCAGGCGTACTGGATATGGAGCTTGTCCGCCACGGCCTTGTCGGTGGCCACCAGGGCGTCGGAGCGCCCCACGGGCAGGGAGCTGTTGCCCACGGGGGCCAGCAGCTTTCTTAGTTCGCTGTCAAAGGTCAGCATGTAGTTGACGATGCTTTCAGCGCCCTTGTCCACGTCGAGACGCGCCACAAGGCGGGGGTCCTGCGTACAGATTCCGGTGGGGCACCTGCCGGAGGCGCAGGCGTTGCACCGTCCGTGTTCGTTGCCCACGCAGCCCAGCAGCTGGATCAGGAGCTTGCCCAGCACGACGCCGTTGGCGCCGAGGCAGATCATCTTGAAGGCGTCGGCGGCGGCGTTGCCGGTCATGCCGATGCCGCCCCCGGCCCAGAGGGGAATCTGCCCTTGCAGCCCCTGGGCCACGGCCGCCATGTAGCAGTCGCGCAGCTTGGAGACGATGGGGTGGCCCGTATGATCCAGCGATATTTCATTGGCCGCGCCGGTGCCGCCCTGTATGCCGTCGAGAAAGAAGCCGCCGCAAATCTTGTAGGGATCGCGCAACAGGTTGTTGTAGACGGAGACGGACGTGGCCGAAGCCGCGCACTTGATGGCCACGGGCACGCGGAAACCGAAGGCGGCGTTGAGGGAAAGGTGCATTTTCTGCACGGATTCCTCAATGGAATAGAGCCCCTGATGATTCGGCGGCGAGTGCAGGGTCGCCCGGGGCACGCCGCGGATGGCCTGAATATGCGGCGCAACCTTGGCGGCGGGCAGGAGACCGCCGTCGCCGGGCTTGGCGCCCTGGCCGATCTTGATGAGCACGCCGGCGGGATCGGCCTTCATGCGCGGCAGGGCGCGCAGGATGCGGTTCCAGCCGAAGTGCCCGGAGGCTATCTGAAGGATCATGTAGCGGAGCTTTTCGGATTCCAGCAGGCGGACGGGCATGCCGCCTTCGCCGGAACACATGCGGACGGGCAGTCCGCATTGTTCGTTGAGATAGGCGCAGGCCAGGGCGATGGCCTCCCACGCGCGGGTGGAGAGCGCGCCGATGCTCATGTCGCTGAAGATGGCGGGATAGATCCAGCTGACCGGCGGCGTGGATTCCTCAAGTTCCAGACTGTCCCCGCGCACGCGCAGGGGCAGTTCCCGGGGGAGCATGACGCGCCCGAGCGGCGCGCGCAGATCAAAGGTATGGCGTTCGGAGTCCAGCGCCGGGTCCGTCATCTGGCTGATGCGGCCGACGACGATGGCGTCAAGGGTGCGCTGCACGTTGAGGTTGGTGCGTCCGCCGCGCTTGATGGGCCCGTGAGCGCGTCCGACAATGGGGAAACGGTGGTCGGGATTGCGTACGGGGCGGATGGCCCGGCCGGGACAGACCTTCTCGCACATGCCGCAGCCCATGCAGGCGCGTTCCAGCGCTGTGGACTGCCGCACGACAACGCGCGGCCCCGGCGTACTGCCTTCCTCGCCGCCCGCCTTGCGGGCCGGATTGCCGGGGCGCTCCCGTTCAAAGCGGATGGCGCCGGCGGTGCAGGCCGCCGTGCAGGAGCCGCAGAGGGTGCAGCGTTCGGGCCTGTACTCCAGAATCCAGGGGAGATCGTTGAGGCCGATGTCCTGGGTCTTTACTGTTTCCACCGCCGCACCTCCAGATTGTTGTTGATGACGATGGTTTCCCGTTCGTTGGGATAGATGTCCCGCGAGGCGTCGCGGTCGGGAAGAATGGCGTTGAGGCCGCAGACCTCGGAGGATATGGCGACGGTCGTTTCATCGCCGCCGACGACCATGGGCCGCAGCTTCTTGGAGTCGCAGCAGGCCAGCATGTCGCCGTTGGGCAGCAGGCAGATGATGGCGTTGGGGCCGTTGATTTCCAGATGCGCCAGCGATTCGCGAATGAGCGTCAGCACCTTGTGATCGGGGCGGCGGGCCATTTCCGCGAAGGGCAGGGGCGTGATGACGTGCTTGTAATACTGAACGGGCCAGCGCAGTTCGTGCAGCACGTAGTGAAGCGTGTAGAGAAAGTTCTGCGAATCCGACTCGAAACCGATGTAGCCGCGGTGCAGGGAACGCTGCATCTCGGTGTTCCTGGTGTGAAACGTGTTCTCGCCGTTGGCGCAGAGGGTATAGCCCTGAAGAAAGAAGGGATGGGCCGCGTAGCGCACGATATCGTAATTGGTGTTCTGGCGGCACTGCACGACGATATTGCGCGCCTCCAGGCGGCCGTCGTCGTCCCACAGGCGAAAATAGGTGGCGATATCGGCGGGGTCGCCTATTTCCTTGAGCGTCAGCACGTCGGGCCAGAAGGAATAGACGTAGCCGTCGTTGTTCTCTTCCAGCAGGGCGCGCAGGGCAAGGCGCGTGTCCACCAGAAGGTCCTCGCGCTCTTCCTGCGTCCGGTAGCGGTAGATTTCGGGATAATCGTAGTTGCGGAACACATAGCGGGGCATGGCGCTGATACGCAGCCCGGGGAGACGCGCCGTATCCGGCACCCACTGGGCAATCTGCACGAAACCCTTTTGCTCCATGTAGTCGTTGACGAGCTGCACGCCGCGCGGCGTGCAGGCCAGCGAAAGGAGCGGCTTGTCCTTGTAGTGGCTGAAGGCGCCTTCGAGATCCTGCATGACCATGGCGAAGCCGGAGTTGTCGTGTCCTTCCTGCTGCGGCAGCATGAGATGCAGGGCCCGGGCGGGCGCGACGGGGGCCTTGCTTTTAATGGAACCGATTCTGCACATGGAGCCTCCATTTCAATGTCGCGCGCTCCAGGAAGCCGCGGCGCGCAAGGCGTCGCGGTTCCGAAGGAGGCGGAACGAACCGGGGAAGAGAGGGCGGGGAGGGACGGCCGCCGCAAGGCTCCCGGCAGGCGGGCGAATCCGGGAGCGGGCGGCGGCAATCCGGGCGGGGAGGGAGCGGGCGGGCGCCGTCTCCCTCCCTCTTGCCGGTCGCGTCGGAAAGGGCCTTGCTTTCCGCGCGAAAGGCTAGCGGACGCGCCGCAGGCGCTCGATGGCTTCGAGCGTGTCTTCGGGGGAACCGAAGGCGGTAAGACGAACGTAACCTTCGCCGCTGCGGCCGAAGCCGGCGCCGGGCGTGCAGACCAGCGCCGCGTCGTTGAGCAGCTTGTCGAAGAAGCCCCAGGAGGTCGTGCCTCCGGGAACGCCGACCCAGATATAGGGCGCGTTGACGCCGCCGAAGACGTCCAGCCCCATGCCGCGAACGGCGTCGCTGATCAGGCGGGCGTTGTCGAGGTAGCCGTCGACGACGGCGCGCACCTGCGCCTTGCCTTCGTCGCTGTAGATGGCGGCGGCGGCGCGCTGCACGATGTAGGGGCAGCCGTTATACTTGGTGCACTGGCGGCGATTCCAGAAATGATGCAGATCGACGGAACCGCCCTTGCCGTCGCTCACGCGCAGTTCCTTGGGCACGACGGTATAGGCGCAGCACAGGCCGGTAAAGCCGGCCGTCTTGGAATAGCTGCGAAACTCCACGGCCACTTCCCGCGCGCCCTCGATTTCGTAGATGCTGTGGGGCACGTCGGGTTCGGTGATGAACGCCTCGTAGGCCGAGTCGTACAGGATGACGCAGCCTTCGCGCCGGGCGTAGTCCACCCAGGCCTTGAGCGCCTCGCGGGAGAGCACCGTCCCCGTGGGATTGTTGGGGTAGCAGAGGTAAATCATGTCCGGGCGTTTTTTCGGAAAGTCCGGCACGAAGTCGTTTTCCCGCGTGCAGGGGAGATAGACAAGGCGGCTCCAGCCGTCGGGACCGGGGTCTCCGGCGCGGCCGGCCATGGCGTTGGAATCCACGTAGACGGGATAGACCGGGTCGGTCACGGCGACAATGCTGTCGGCGGCGAACAGTTCCTGGAAGTTGCCCACGTCGCACTTGGCGCCGTCGCTGATGAAAATTTCGTCGGCGTCGATACGGACGCCATAGGGCGCGTAGTCATGCGCCGCGATGGCCTCGCGCAGGAAGGGATAGCCCTGTTCGGGGCCGTAGCCGTGGAAGCTCTCCGCGCGGCCCATTTCATCCACCGCGCTGTGCAGGGCGCTGACGACGGCGGGCGCCAGGGGGCGGGTCACGTCGCCGATGCCGAGGCTGATGACGCGCTTGTCGGGATGGCTTTCCTTGTAGGCCGCCACCTTGCGGGCAATGTCGGCAAAGAGGTAGTTGCTTTGCAGCTTGAGCAGATTGGCGTTGATGGTGGTCATTGTTTTCCTCCGCCTGCCGCCGGGGGGGACAGGATGTTGGGGGGTGTTCAGGGGCGGGATTCCTTCGCCGGGGCTCCGCCGGGCCGGAAAGGCCGGCGGAGCTTTCCGCCTACAGATAAAGGACGCCGTCAAAGACGGTCGCCGCCGGGCCGGTCATGTAGACATGGCCGTCGGTTTCATCCCATTTGATTCGCAGCAGTCCGCCGCGCAGCTCGACCTCGACGACCCGTCCGGTACGGCCGTTGAGGAAGGAGGCCACGGCCGCGGCGCAGGCTCCCGTGCCGCAGGCGAGCGTTTCTCCGGTTCCGCGTTCCCAGACGCGCATGCGGATGCGCGCCTCGTTGACGACTTCCACAAATTCCGTATTGGTCCGCTGGGGAAAGAGCGGATGATTTTCAAAATCGGGGCCGAGGGCGGGCAGATCAAGATCGTCAATGCCGTCCATGAAAACGACCGCATGCGGGTTGCCCATGGAAACCGCCGTCACGGCGTATTCCTTGCCCTTCACCGCGACAGGCAGGGAGAGAAAGCGATCTCCCTGCGCGCCTTCGGGCAGCAGCGCCGGAATGTCGGCGGGCGACAGGATGGGTTCGCCCATGTCCACGGTGGCGCCGCAGACTTCGCCGCCTTCCTTGATCAGGCGGACGATCTTGACGCCCGCGCCGGTTTCGACGCGCAGCATGTCCTTGCTGCTGATGCCGTGATCATGCACGTACTTGCCCACGCAGCGTATGGCGTTGCCGCACATTTCCGCTTCGCTGCCGTCGGGGTTGAACATCCGCATGCGTACGTCCTGCGTGCGGGAAGGCAGTATCAGGACAAGCCCGTCGGAGCCGATGCCGAAATGCCGGTCGCTGACGCGGCGGGCAAGGGCGGCGGGGTCGTTGACGGTCTGGCTGAAGCCGTTGACATAGACGTAGTCGTTGCCGAGGCCCTGCATTTTTGTAAACTGAAGACGTTCATTCATGTCGAGTATCCTTGCGTAAAATTCTTCGGGTAATTGTTTATGATAGTCTCGGCATGAAATCTTGTAAAGTCTCAAGGTCATTATCGAGCGCCGGACGGACCGTCCGTCCGGCGCTCGAAGCCGGAGCCGCAAGAGGCTCCGCGCACCGTTCGCGCCCCCCCGGCAACGTACGATGCGGGAAACCGGGTCCGGAACGCGCCATGTCCCCCCCGGGCTGTTCGCGTCCCGGACCCGGCGGTTTTCCGGCGCCGGCACGGCATTGCCGGCGCCGGAAAAATCAATGCACCCAGAGCAGTTCGTGATACTTCGGCAGCGACCAGCGCTCGTCCTCGACAAGGCGCTCCAGCGCGTCCGCTTCGGCGCGGCAGGCGTTCATGGCGGGGATGATCCTGTCGCGGGCCAGACGGGCGGCGACGACCGCGTCGTCGATCTGCCGCGTGGCGGCGAGCGCCCTTTCCAGTTCGTCGGTCGCGTCGCGCAGGGCCGTCATGCGCCGCCGCAGCGTCTGGAAGGCGGCGCGTTCGGCGCCGGATTCGCCCGCGACCCGTTCCGTGGTCTCGACCAGCGCGGCGGCCTCGCTCTGGGCCCGCGCGCCGGCGGGCAGCACGCGGCAGCGGAGCATGTCGGCCAGCGTGCGCCCTTCTATCTGGACGGTTCTGGCATAGTTTTCAAACAGGATGGCGCGGCGCGCCTCCACTTCCCGTTCGCTCAGGATGCCCTGGCGCACAAAGAGGCCCTTCACCTCGGGATCGCCGTAATGCTCCAGCGCCTCGACCGTGTCGCGGTAGTTGGGCAGGCCCCGCTTTTCCGCCTCTTTCGGCCACGCCTCTCCATAGCCGTTGCCGTTGAAGACCACGGGCATGTGTTCCCGGAACAGGCGCGGCAGCAGTTCCTGCAGGGCGGCGTTGAGATCCCGTCCTCCGGCCAGCATGGCTTCAAGTTCGTCGGCGATATCGCTCAGGGCGTCGGCCATGGCCGCGTTGATGGCGATATTGGCCGGGGCGATGGAACTGGAAGAGCCGACGGCGCGGAATTCAAACTTGTTGCCGGTGAAGGCGAAGGGGCTTGTACGGTTGCGATCCGAAAGATCGACCGGCAGGGGCGGCAGGGGCGACACGCCGATTTCCATGCGGCCGGACTTGCCGGGCGCGGCGGGCGTCCCGTTGACGATGCCGTCCAGAACCTCGGCGAGCTGTTCGCCCAGATAGACGGAAATGACGGCCGGCGGCGCTTCGTTGGCGCCCAGGCGATGATCGTTGCCCGCGCCGACGGCGCCCAGCCGCAGGGCCGCCGCATGGCGGTGCACGGCGCGCAGGACGGCCGCCAGAAAGACCAGGAACTGGGCGTTGTCGCGCGGCGTCTCTCCCGGATTGAGCAGATTGCGGCCTTCGGAATCGCAGAGCGACCAGTTGTTGTGCTTGCCGCTGCCGTTGACGCCCGCGAAGGGCTTTTCGTGCAGCAGGCAGAGAAAGCCGTGGCGCGGCGCGATGTGCCGCAGGAGGTTCATGGTCAGCATGTTGTGGTCGCAGGCGATATTGGCCTCTTCGTAGACGGGGGCCAGCTCGAACTGACCGGGCGCCACCTCGTTGTGGCGCGTCTTGGCCGGGATGCCCAGCGCGATCAGGGCGTTTTCCACATCCTGCATGAAGCTCATGACGCGGCCGGGAACGGCGCCGAAATAGTGGTCTTCCATTTCCTGCCCCTTGGGCGAGGGCGCGCCCAGCAGGGTGCGGCCGGCAAGCAGCAGGTCCGGGCGCAGGGCGGCCAGCTCCCTGTCCACCAGCAAATAGTCCTGTTCCGGGCCGACCATGGGCGTAACGCGCGTGGCCGCGGTATTGCCGAACAGGCGCAGGACGCGCAGCGCCTGACGGGAAAGGGCGTCAATGGAGCGAATCAGGGGGATCTTCCGATCCAGCGCTTCGCCGGAATAGGAATAGAAGAACGAGGGAATATGCAGGGTCGCCGAATAGGGGCCGCGCAGGATGAAGGCCGGGACGGACGGGTCCCACGCCGTATAGCCGCGCGCCTCGAAGGTGGAGCGAATCCCCCCGGACGGGAAGGACGAGGCGTCCGGTTCGCCGCAGATCAGCGTCTTGCCGGAAAATTCGCTGATGGCCCTGCCTTCGCCCGCGGGCGACAGGAACGCGTCGTGCTTTTCCGCCGTCAGGCCTGTCATGGGCTGGAACCAGTGCGTATAGTGGGTCGCGCCGAGTTCCATTGCCCAGTCCTTCATGGCGTTGGCCACAACGTCGGCGATGGAAGGATCAAGGCGTTCGCCCTTCTGAAGAATGCCCGCCAGTTCCTTGTAGAGCGTGCGGGGAAGACGCTTGCGCATGACCTCCAGACCGAAGACGTCGCAGCCGAAAGCGGCGTCAGGCTGGGGGGCCGAACCGGTCAGGGGCGCGTTTCGGGTTGCGGCGATCAGGGCTTGGACTCGGGCGGAACTCATAATGACTGCTCCTTTGCACTCAATCGGGGAGGACATCCAGCGTTTCCTGGGGGGCGCTCCCCTTTAAGCACAGAACGTGCCAAAGGCGTTTTTGTTTTATAACTGATTGTTATTTAAAGATGAAAACTATGTCTTGCGCCTGTCGGCCGCGCGAAAGGCCGCCCGCAACGGCCGTAATGGGGATTTTTTCAACAAAAATGTAGAAAGACGAAGGATGCGGCCGGGTTTCCACTTCTGTGTTTTTCTATAATATTTTGATATTATTTATATTATTTGCAGCATTTGAAAAATTACGGAAATGTTGAAAACTGTCCTGCAAGAAGCGGCTCGGGAAAAAGAGAACATAAAATCGACAAAAATGTAGATTTTCAGAGGGCGCGCCGCTCTTGGCGAGACGCGGCGAGAAGCGTATGCTGCCCCCGTCTGTCTTCATCGGCAGGAACAATCCGGCGGATGCATCCGCCGCAAAGGAAGGATTCATGACGGCGCAGAGAGTTGACGGCGTTTCGCCGTTTTTGGCCATGGAGGTGCTGGAGCATGCCCAACAGCTGGAGCGGCAGGGCGTGCCCGTCATTCATCTTGAACTGGGAGAGCCGGACTTCGCCACCCCCGCCTGCATTCGCGACGCCGCCGTGAGGGCGCTGGACGAGGGCCATACGCACTACACGCATTCGCTGGGCGACAGGGATCTGCGCGAGGCGCTCGCGGCCTTTTACGCGCGGCGCTACGGCGTGAGTCTGCATCCCGATCAGATATTGATCTTTCCGGGGTCGTCGCCGGCGATGATGCTGCTCTTTTCGGCGCTGCTTGATCCGGGCGACGAGGTGATCCTGTCCGATCCCTGTTACGCCTGCTATCCCAACTTTGTCCGATTCGCGGGGGGAAAGCCCGTTTTCGTTCCCACCGAGGAGGACGAGGGCTTTCAGTTCAGCCCGGAAGAAACCGCGGCGCGCGTGACCTCCGCGACGCGGGCGATTCTGATCAATTCGCCCTGCAACCCCACGGGCATCGTGCTGGAGCCCGCGCGCATGCGCGCGCTGGCGGAACTCGGGCCGCTGATCATCTCCGACGAAATCTATCACGGCCTGACCTACGGCGACGCCGAAGAGCATTCCATTCTGGAATATACGGACAACGCCGTGGTTATCGGCGGCTTCTCCAAGGCCTTTGCCATGACGGGCTGGCGTCTGGGGTATCTTGTGACGCCGCGCTCCCTTGTGCGTCCGATGCAGGCGCTGATGCAGAATTTCTTTCTTTCCACCAACAGCGCCGTGCAGCGGGCGGGCATCGCCGCCCTGACCTGCGCCGAGGCGGACGTCCTGCGCATGCGCGAGGTGTACGACGAGCGGCGGCGCTTCCTGCTGGACGGGCTCAGAAAGCTGGAATTCCGCATTCCCGTGGAGCCGCGCGGCGCCTTCTATATGCTGATCAACGCGCGCCATCTTTGCGCGGATTCCCGCGCGCTGGCCTTTGATCTGCTGGACAAGGCCCATATCGGCGTCACGCCCGGCATAGATTTCGGCAGCCGCACGGAAGGCTTCCTGCGCCTGTCCTATGCGAACTCCATTGAAAATCTTGGAGAAGCCCTGCGGCGGCTTGAACGCTACATCCGGGAGCGCTGAGGCGCCCGGCGTCAGGGGGCCGTTTCCGCCTTTACGAAACGGTGCGGAGGCGATAGGCTGCGCGCAGATTGAGGAGCAATCATTGAGGAGCAAACGTCGTGCGGGACTGGGGGCCGCGCGCTCTGAACTTCGCGGGAGGCGCGAGACATGCTGCTGGACGACAAGGTAAAACTTTACGGAATGACCGGGCGCTGCATCAGCGCGCGAGACAACATCGTCATCAAGACGACAAAGGCCGTGCATCTGCTGTCGGCCACGGCGTGGGCCGGCGGGGCGATCTCCATGCAGGCGCTCAGCTTTCTCAAGCTGTCTCTGGACGATCCCGCGACGATTTCCGTAGTGGCCTATTGCCTGCACTTCATCGACACGTGGGTGGTCATGCCGGGTCTTGCCGGCTGCATCCTGACGGGCTTTTTCTATTCCATCTTCACGTCGCTCGGCTTTTTCAAGCACGCGTGGATCACCTACAAATGGATTGTCAGCGCATGCGCGGCCTTTTGGGGGACCATGTTCTGGGGGCCCTGGGGCGACAATCTGATCGCCTTTCTTGAACCCTGGGGGCTTGCGCCGCTACTTCTTTTCGTGCGCGGCTGCATTTTGCCGGTCAGCTTCTGGCAGGCGGCCCTCCAGACCACGCTGATTTTTTCCATGCTGATCATTTCCGTTTATCGCCCGCTTACCTGGATCGGTCTGTATCGCGGTCTGTTCGGGCGCTACCGGGAGCGCGCTGCGGGCTAGAGCGTTTCGGCTTTGAAAAAGGTGAAACGCGAGGCGCCGCCGCGTCGCCCGGCCCAAGGCGAGCGGAAAAGCCGCGCTTTTTCCGCGAAGCGACAGGCCCGCAGGGGGTGAAACGCAACGCGTTTCAAAGTGAAAATGCTCTGGACCCCTGCCCGACGTTTCCGTCCGTTTGCGACAGAAGAGCCCCGCCGGCATACGCCGGCGGGGCTCTTTCGCGCTTGTCGCGGGGGTGTCTTCCGCTATTTTACATCAATCCAGTTCAGGGCGCGGGAAACGGCCTTCTGCCAGCCCTTGTAGCGCTGAATCTGCTTTTCCTTGTCGGAAGAGGGCTGGAAGACGCGTTCGATGCTCTGGCGGTTCCGCACGTCCTCAAGGCTGTTCCAGAAGCCGACGGCCAGTCCGGCGAGGAAGGAGGCGCCGAGGGCCGTCACCTCAAGCGTCATGGGCCGTTCCACATTCACGCCGAGAATGTCGGACTGGAACTGCATGAGGAAATTGTTGGCGCAGGCGCCGCCGTCCACCCGCAGGGCCTGCAGCTGAATGCCGGAATCGGCCTGCATGGCTTCCAGAACGTCCTTGCTCTGATAGGCGATGGATTCCAGCGTGGCGCGGATGATCTGGCTGGCGTTGGTGCCGCGGGTCAGGCCCACGATGGCGCCGCGGGCGTAGGGGTCCCAGTAGGGGGCGCCAAGGCCGGTAAAGGCCGGAATCACATAGACGTCGTTGGAGGTTTCCGCCTTGTTGGCAAAATATTCGGTATCCCGGGCGTCGCTTACGAGCTTGAGCTCGTCCCGCAGCCACTGCACCGCCGAGCCGGCGACGAAAATGGAACCTTCCAGCGCGTAGCACGCTTCGCCGCGGGGTCCGCAGGCCAGCGTCGTGATCAGTCCGTTGCGGGACTGGACGGCGCTCTTGCCGGTGTTCATGAGCATGAAGCAGCCCGTGCCGTACGTATTCTTGGCCATGCCGTTTTCAACGCACAGGTGCCCGAAGAGGGCGGCCTGCTGGTCGCCGGCGATGCCGGCAATGGGAATGCGGGTGCCGCCGCGTCCGCCGATGTTGGCCTGTCCGTAAATATAGGAGGACGGCTGTACTTCGGGCAGCATGCAGCGGGGAATGCCCATGGTCTCAAGAATATGGTCGTCCCACTCCAGCTTGTGGATGTTGAAGAGCATCGTGCGCGAAGCGTTGGTGTAGTCGGTGACGTGCACGCGGCCCTGCGTCATGTTCCAGATGAGCCAGGTGTCGACGGTGCCGAAGACGAGTTCGCCCTGTTCCGCCCTGGCCCGGGCGCCCTCGACGTTGTCGAGTATCCATTTGATCTTGGTGCCCGAAAAATAGGGATCGAGGAGCAGGCCGGTATTCTTTCTGACGTATTCTTCAAAGCCTTCAATCTTTTTCAGCTCGTCGCAGATCTCCGCCGTGCGGCGGCACTGCCAGACGATGGCGTTGTAGACGGGCTTGCCGGTTTCCCGTTCCCAGACGATGGTGGTTTCCCGCTGGTTGGTGATGCCTATGGCCGAAATTTCTTCGGAGGTGATGCCGCAGCCCGCCAGCGCTTCCGCAAGCGTGGAACTCTGGCTGGCCCAGATCTGCATGGGGTCGTGTTCAACCCAGCCCGGTCTGGGATAGATCTGGGGAAATTCGCGCTGCGCGACGGTGACGATGTTCACGTCCTTGTCGATGACGACGGTGCGGGAGCTGGTTGTTCCCTGATCAAGGGCGACGATGTACTTTTTCTGACTCATTCGACGACTCCTGCGCGGGGGCGCGTCCTAGGATTGTTGGCGGGAAAGGGCCGCTGCGATGACATACTTGTAGACGGCGGCGCCGATACAGGCGCCGATAATGGGCGCGATGAGAGGAACGAGGAAATAGGGCAGGGAAAGGTGCGTATTGACGGCGTAGCCCGTCATGGCGTCGACGCCCCATCCGGCCATGGCGGCGAAGAGGCGCGGGCCGAAGTCGCGCGCCGCGTTCATGGCAAAGCCTGTCAGCGGCCCGAAGCACGCGCCGATAAGGGCGACCAGCAGGCCGATGAGCAGCCCGCCGAGATTGCTGCCGGGAGCGGCGTTCTTGCCGTCCACCAGGGCCATGATGAGGCACATGAGAACGGCCGTGATGACGAGTTCCACCAGAAAGGCCTGACCGAAAGATATGCTCGGATGCGGGAAGGTGCAGAATGCCCCCGCGAGCATGGTCAGCCTTGCGGCGTCGCCCGCGGCGGCGGCGACGGCTTCGGCAAAGAGATCGGCGTACAGCAGATAGGCGACGGCGGCGGCGCAGAATCCGGCCGCCATCTGGGCGACGATGTAGGGAACGACCTTGCTTTTGTCGAAGTTGCCGAAAAGGGCGAGCGCTATGGTGACGGACGGGCTCAGATGGGCTCCGGAAACCCCCGCGCAGACATAGACGCCCATGGCGACGGCAATGCCCCAGACGATGCCGATTTCCCACTGTCCGAAGGAGGCGCCTGCCAGCTTGAGGCCGGAGACGCAGCCTATGCCGCAGAGAAGAAAGACAAAAGTTCCTATAAATTCAGATACATAAATAAGAAAATTACCTTTTGTGTTCATGGCGTTCCCCTGTTTGAATATGAAAAATCCTGTTTTCCGAAGCCATTGCGACGCAAAGAGCGCCCATGTCCTATATATAATAGGACGATAGCGTTATCAGGGAGAAAAAACAAGATGATTGGCCCTTTCATGAGCGCCGCGCCCCTTTTTTTCATTTCTTGCACAAGAGCGACGCCGCCCGTAACCGTACGTCGCAGACGGAAAACGGCCCTTTTCGGACCGGCATGCCGGAATCCGAAGAATCCGCCGCTGTTGTGGCAGAGAGTATCTTTTGCTATGCTACGTTCTGACGTCTGTTCCTTCGGCGCGTAACTTCTTGTCGGAACCAGAAAACTGTCTCCCGGGCGACGGCGTCCCCGCCGCCGGGAAGGGGCGCTTCTGGAGTGAAACGGTGCCGGTCGGCGCGGCGAGCGCCCTGCGGGAATGGGCGCTGTTCTTCGCGATTTTTCGCGGCGTGAATGATGGTTATGTTCAGGGGCTGGCCCCTGGTTCTGAAAAGGGCGGCGCTCCTGTCGCCTTGAATGTCCGGCATGGGAGGGAGAATGAAAGTTTCTATTGGCATGAAGATTGGCGGGGGCTTCGGCGTCCTGCTGGTGCTGATATGTATCCTTGGCGGCATGATGCAGATGGCCCTGGACGACAGCCTTGACACTTCCGTGACCATCGCCTCGGATCGCTTCCCGCGTTACGCCTCCAACAATACGCTGCAAAGCAACCTTCTGCTGGCCGGCTACCGCGTCCGTATCTTTTTCTCGGAAATGGATGAGGATGCTCTGGCCGGCTACAAGGATTATGTGGAGCAGGCGAAGGCGTCGCTGGCGCAGCTTGAAAAGGTGAACCGCGAATATCCCGCTCCCAGAACGACGCGCTTCCTGGAGGAGTACGGGCAGAGCTTCGCCCGGTTCCAGGACTGCGTAAATCGCGGCGTGGCGCAGATGCGCGAATTTCAGAAGAGCCGTTCGCAGATGGTGCAGTCCAGCACCTTTGCCCGTGAAAAGCTGATGAATCTGTCCGCGAGCATGAGCCAGACCCTCACGGGCTACATCAACAGCTTCATGCCGCAGGAAAGCCGGCAGTACGCGGCCAACATGGCGCGCGTCTCCGCCGTCATGGAAAAGTCCGCTTCCGCCCTGCAGACGCTGCTGCTCGTCCTGGAAAGCAAGAATCTCAAGGAACTGGAAAAGACGCTTCAGGACTTTCAGCAGGTTGTCGCCGATATGGGGCAGATCCGCCAGTATCTGCTGCGTGAGGAATGCCGCGTCATGTTTGACGACGCGGCGGCGGCCCTGGGGAATTTCAGCGAGACGGCCCGCCGCCTCGGCGACATGCTGAAGGCCAATCTCGAGCTGACGCGCGAGCGCATCGAACTGTACAATCAGTGTTTCTCCCTCATCAGGGAATACAGCGACTTCTTGCGCAGCGAGTCCACGTCCATGCTGATGCGCGGCGTGGACGAGCTGGAAAGCTCCGAGGATCGCGGCTGGACGATCGTCGGTCTCGCCCTGATCATCGGCCTTGGCTTTGCCTTCTTCATCACCCGGGCGATTACCGGCCCGCTGCGCCGGACGCAGGAATTTGCCCGCGAAGTGGCCGCCGGCCATCTTGACGAGAATCTGGCGGTGCACAGCGACGACGAAACCGGCATGCTGGCCGACTCCCTGCGGAGCATGGTCGAGAGCCTCAAGCTCAATATCCGGGCGGCCGAGGAAAAAAGCCGCGAGGCGGAAGCCAAGGGGCTGGAGGCCACCGAGGCGCTGAAGGCCGCGCAGGAGGCGCAGCGTCAGGCGGAAAACGCGCGTCGCGAGGGCATGCTGGCGGCGGCGGGCGAGCTGGAAGGCGTCGCGGAGGTCGTGTCCTCGGCCTCGCTGCAGCTCTCCGCGCAGATCGAGCAGTCCGACAAGGGCGCGCAGTCCGCGGCCGACAGGCTTTCCGAAGCCGCCACGGCCATGAATCAGATGAACGCGGCCGTGCAGGAAGTGGCGCGCAACGCCGCGCAGGCCTCCACGGTCTCGACGGAAATGCGCTCCAGGGCGGAACACGGGGCCGACATCGTTCAGCACTCCCTGGCCAGCATTCAGCAGGTTTATGAAGTCTCCAGCACGCTCAAGCACGACATGGTGCAGCTCAACGATCATGCCCAGTCCATCAGCGACATCATGAGCGTGATTTCCGATATCGCGGATCAGACGAATCTGCTGGCGCTCAACGCGGCCATCGAGGCGGCGCGCGCCGGCGAGGCCGGACGCGGCTTTGCCGTCGTGGCCGACGAGGTCCGCAAGCTGGCCGAAAAGACCATGGCGTCCACGCAGGATGCGGGCAACGCCATCCGCGCCATTCAGGAAAGCACGGCCAAGAGCATGGAATCCATGGACCGCGCCGTCGAGCAGGTGGAAAAGGCGACCGGCTTCGCCAATCAGTCTGGAGAAGCCCTGCAGCAGATTGTGGGCGACGCCGAAGTAACCGCGGACGAGGTGCGCGCCATTGCCACGGCCGCCGAAGAGCAGTCCGCCGCCAGCGACGAGATCAACAAGTCCATCATTCATATCCATGAGACCGTGGCGCAGAACGCCATGGCCATGAACGAGGCGACGCAGGCCGTCAACGCCCTGGCCGAACAGGCGCAGGGCCTGAGCCGCCTGATCGAGAACATGAAGCGATCCTAGCGGCGCTGCGGAGGGGGGACGACGCCCCCTCCGGCCGCCGTCCGCCGCCGGGTTTGTCGCGCGGCGGCGTCGAAAAAAAAGGAGGGTCTCCCGAAGAGATCTTCCTTTTTTTTGAGGCCCTTCCAGGCGTTGTGAAGGATGACGCAAGTTCTTCCGTTGCGCTTGGAGTAAAGCTATGGCATAGTCTTTGAAAGGACAAAGACAGGCGATTAGGTATGGGACTGGAATTACGTCAACAGCTCAAGCTCTCTCAACAATTGGTAATGACGCCGCAGTTGCAGCAGGCCATCAGGCTGCTGCAACTGTCGCGAGTGGATCTGCTCGAAACCGTACAGCAGGAGCTGATGGAGAACCCCTTTCTGGAAGAGGCGTCTCCGCAGCCGGATACGCCGACGCCGTCCGAGCAGGAAGATCGCCCGAACGATATTCGGGAAGACGCCGCCTATGACGGCGAACTGGCGCGCAACGCCGACTGGGAAGATTACCTCGGCGAATTTGCCAGCACGCCCAAGGGCTCTCAGGCGCAGGAATTCGACGTAGGCGACGATATGACGCCCTTTGAAGGGCGCTATGCGGAAAAGCCGTCGCTGGACGGCCATCTGCGCTGGCAGCTGCGTCTTTCCGCGCTGACGGATCGGCAGCAGGAAATCGGCGAGGCCATTATCGGCAATCTGTCTTCCGTGGGCTATCTTCAAGCCTCGGTGGACGAACTGGCCGCCATGACGCAGGCCACGCCCGACGAGGTCCGCGTCGTGCTGGAGCGCGTGCAGCAGTTCGACCCCGTGGGCGTGGCGGCGCGCGACGCCAGCGAATGCCTGATGGTGCAGGTACGCAATCTTGGTTACGAGCGGGACCCCATACTCGTTTCCCTGATCACGGATCATCTTGAGGATCTGGAGGCCAAGCGATACAAGCCCCTGCTGCGAAAGTTCAAGATCGACATGACGGATCTGCGCGAGTATCTTGAACTCATCCAGACGCTGGACCCTTTCCCCGGAGCCAGTTTCGGAAACAGCGAGCCCACCTACGTCAGCCCCGACGTCTATGTGTACAAGTCGGGCAAGGATTTCGTCATCATGCTCAACGACGAAGGCCTGCCGCATCTGCAGCTTTCCGAGCTGAACGACGTGCCGCTCAGCGGCTCCGACAAGGAAATGGAGTACTGCGCGGAAAAGAAAAGGGCCGCCTCCTGGCTGATCAAGAGCTTGTATCAACGCCAGAAAACATTGTATAAGGTAGTGGAAAGCATCGTGCGGCATCAGCGCCCCTTCTTCGAAGAGGGCGTGACAAAGCTGGCCCCGCTCATTCTCAAGGAAATCGCCGAAGATATCGGCATGCATGAATCGACGGTAAGCCGCATCACCACCAACAAGTTCGTGGCGACGCCGCACGGCACCTTCGAGTTGAAGTTTTTCTTCAACAGCGGTCTTGTCGTTGACGACGGCGGCGCGGTCGGTTCGGAATGCGTCAAGGCGCTGATCAAGAAATTCATTTCCGAAGAAGACCCGAAAGCGCCGCTCAGCGACGAAAAACTGGGGGAAATGCTCAAGGAACACCTGAAGGTGACCATTGCCCGCAGAACCGTCGCCAAGTACCGCATGGCGCTCAACATCGCTTCTTCTTCAAAGCGCAAGGAGCATTTCTAGGGCGATCGTTTCGATTGCCCGGGCATTTCCGGGAATTTCCCGGTACGCCGCAGGCGCCCGCGAGGGCACGCCGAGCGTTTTTCCGAACGTCTGGTATTGTGGAAACGCTCTAACAACCGGAGGAATGTATGAACATTGCCTTTTCGTTCAAGAATTTTGAGCCTTCCGAACATCTGAAGAAGTACGCCCGCCGTCGCATGGAAAAGATGGGACGTTTCTTCGGCAAGTCCTCCGGTCTTGAAATCAATGTCGTCATGACGATGGACAAGATCCGGCATCGCTGCGAAGTCACGGTGACGGGCGAAGGTCTGCACCTGAACGCCTCCGAGCAGACCAACGACATGTACGCCGCCATCGACCTTGTGCGCGACAAGCTGGAATCGCAGATCAAGCGTCAGGTCTCGCGCGTGCGCGAACAGCGCAGAAAGGCGCGCAACGCCGACGTGGACGTCTTTACTTACAATATGGAAGGGGAAGCGGACGGCGCTCCTGACATTTCCGGTTCCGATCGCTTTGCCAACAAGCCGCTGCATCTTGACGAAGCCCTGATGCAGCTGGAAAGCGTTGGCGGAGATTTCTTCGTCTTCATCAATGCGGAAACAACGCGTGTCAACGTCGTGTACCGCAAGAGCGCGGGCGGTTTCGCCCTTATAGATCCTGTCCTTTAATCGCCGACAGGAGCGCCCCCGCAAGGGGGCGCTCGTCGTTGCAGCGGAAAAAAGTCATGAGCATTGCCGAATCTGCTTCCGAAACCCAGACGCCCCGGGGCGAGGACAACGCTCCCGTCTGCATTGTGACGGGGCTTTCCGGAGCGGGCAAGAGCGTGGCCTTGCGCGTTTTTGAAGATCTGGGCTATTTCACCGTCGACGGCCTGCCCGCGAGTCTGGCCCCGGAAATGGCGGGAATGATGGAACGCCCGTCCATGCAGCATTTTCGCGGTATCGCGCTGGGCATGGATCTGCGCCAGAACGATTTTCTGCGTCAGCTGAACGGCGCGCTTACGGCGCTGGCCGAAAAGGGAACGCGCGCGCAAGTGCTTTTTGTGGAGGCCAATACCGCGACGCTGCTGCGCCGCTATGCCGCGACGCGCCGCCCCCATCCGCTGGAGCGCGACGGCTTCGGGCTGGAAGCGGCCATTGTCGCGGAGCGGGAGAGTCTGCGCCCGCTGCGGGAAATGGCGGACTTCGCCGTTGATACGAGCCGCCTTTCGATTCATGACCTGCGCCGCATCATTCAGAAGCGCTGGACGCGCGGCCCCGAAAATCTGCATCCCCTGCGCGTGAACCTGGTGTCCTTCGGCTTCAAGTACGGCATCCCCGCCGAAGCGGACTGCGTGTTCGACATGCGCTTTCTTGCCAATCCCTACTTTGAGGAAAGCCTGCGACAGCGAAGCGGCAAGGAAAAGGCCGTGGCGGATTACGTTTTCGCCGCGCCGTCCGCCCTGGAGTTTCGGAACAAGCTGACGGATCTTGTCCTGTACACGCTGCCGCTCATGGAAGCCGAAGGGCGTTATCGCGTCACGCTGGCCATAGGCTGTACCGGCGGGCGGCATCGCTCCGTCGCCATGGCGGAATATCTCCGTCGGGTCCTGCGTCAGTCGGGTTATGCCGTGTCCATGGAGCATCGTCATCTTGAACTCGGCTAGAAAAACTGGCAAGCTGAACGCGTGTCTGTTGTACGAAGCGCGTCTTGTCGCGCGCGACGTCGCGGCATGCCCGTATCGCGCTTTTGACGGAGGTAGACATGACAGAAGAACAGACCCCGCATGTCGGCATTATCGTCGTCGCTCACGCTGACTATGGTTCGGCCATGCTGCGGACGGCCGAGTTTATTCTCGGCTCGTTGAGCGATTGCAGTTCCATCAGCGTGGATGTGGCGCAAGAGGTGCCGGAAACCGTCCGGCGTCTCAACGATGCTGCCGATCGCCTTGACAAGGGAGCGGGCGTTATCGTGCTGACGGACATGTTCGGCGGCACGCCGACCAACCTGGCGCTTTCCCTGCTGGGAGCGCATCATGTGGAAGTCGTGACCGGCGTCAATCTGCCTATGCTGCTCAAGGTCTTTTCCTGCCGGGAAAAGCCGCTGGAAGAGCTGGCGCGCCTGGTCAGCGAGGCCGGCACCCGCGGCATCGTCGTTGCCGGGAGCATGCTGCGCGGCAAGAAAAATGACAAAAATGAAAAGAGCGGCGCATAGATGACGTGGTTTCGCGTTGATAATCGCCTGGTACACGGGCAGGTCATAGAAGGCTGGGTGCCGCATCTGGCGACGGAGCATCTGATTGTCGCCAACGACGCCTTTGCGTCAGACTTCCTGCGGCAGCAGATCGCGGAACTGGCTGTTCCCGAAAACGTCGATATCCATTTCGTGGAGCTGGAAGAGCTTGCCGAAGTACTGAAAAAATGCGGCTCTTCCACGCTTGTCCTGTTTGAAGACTGTCGCGACGCCCGCCGCGCCTGCGACGCGGGCGTCGCCATGGAAACGCTGAATATTGGAAACCTGCATTACGCGCCGGGAAAGACGCAGCTTTTGCCGCACATTGCCGTTTCCGAAGACGACAGAGAGGACTTGCGCCGCATCAAGGAAAAGAATGTCGTCTTTGATCTGCGTCGCGTGCCGACGGAACATGTGAGGGCAGCCGATGAGCAACTATTCTGAGTTCGGGCAGGCCTGTTTCCTCTACGGTTTTTTTTTGTCCTTGCGGGGGCGGCGCGTTCGTCCCTGCTGTTTCGCATAGCGGATCGTCCTCTTTTCTGGGGAATAGCCTTTGGTCTTGCCTCCGGGCAATGGGAACTGGGCTTGCCCCTGGGCATCGTCTTTGAGCTTGTCTGGCTGGATGTGCTGGCGCTTGGCAGCGTCGTACCGCCATACGGCACCCTGAGTTTTCTTCTCCTCTTTCCTCTGGCAGTACTTTATGACTGGCGGCAGCCGGATGTCCTGTTGCTGCCCGTTGCCTTTGCCATGTTGTGCGCCCATGCGGCGGCATGGCTGGAGCAGCAGCAGCGGCAGCTCATGGACGACGCGTCGGAACGCGTTCAGCTCTGGTGCGCCGGCGACGCCGGCGGAACGCTGCCGGGCCGGGCAATCCTGTACAGCATACTGGTGCGGGCCGGGGCGCAATACGCCCTCTATATCGTTTGCTTCCTTCTCATGACGGCATTGGGGCCGCTTTTTGCCCGTATCGGAGCGGAGTGGTTTCCTTCCGTCAGCTGGGCCATGTTTTATGCGGCGGCCATGGCCGGGGCCGTGCTTGGCCTGCGAATTCGACGCGCTTACGCCGTTCTGGCCGCGGCGCTGATTATTCTTGGTCTGCTGATGAGTCTGTAGCCTCTCCGCGGCTCTCGCAATCAGGTCGAATCCCTTCTCAATCTCCGGGCTTTCACGCCGGCAGGGACGGAACTTAAATCTTTTTTTGCCGGGGCAATGCAAAAGGCGTATCGACATCTGTCGTTACGCCTTTCTTGTATTTATTTTGTACTATAGTTACCCTTTTTCAAATTTTCAAACAGCGGCGCGCGACAGGCGGACGCAGTCGGATCGCGCCGGGGTATTCCTGAAGAGTATTCAAAAAATCCGTCCTGATAATTGGGAAGCAATACAGACCCTTTTCCGCGACAAAACAGACGCGCGACGTCTGTTATAAATTGAAACATGGGGGAGAGTCCCTTTCGCTATGGATAGCAAAAATACTTTTCCGCAATATCAGGAGCTTGTCGCCGCGGCATTGTCGCACGAGCCGCACGCCTGCTATCGTCTGGCCTGTCTGTGTCTGGATGGAAAATTTCCTCCCCATCATCGCGAACTGGCGATTCCCCTGCTGGAGCGCGCCGCCCAGAAGGGACACGCCGAAGCGCGCAAAAGACTTCTTCTTGAAACGTCTTCAGCGCGACAGGTTGGAATCGGGCAAGATTCTTCTCTTTCACTGGAAGAGCTTGCGGAAGGAGCGGAGCGGGATGAGCCCGGAGCGCAGCGGCTGCTTGCCAGACGCTATGCCTCGGGAAACGGCGTCCGGCAAGACTGGGGGCAGGCCGCGCGCTGGTATCTGCGCGCGGCGAATAATGGGGACGCGCCGTCACAGTTCGCGCTGGCCCATTGTTTTCGGCAAGGCAAGGGCGTTGCGCCTGACGCCGCGGCGTGCGCCTACTGGTTTCGGCAGTCCGCGGAGCAGGGACTTGCGGACGGGCAGTGCAATATCGGCTGGTGCTACGGCACGGCGTTTGGCGTTCCGCTGAGTTATGCGGCTGCCCAGCATTGGTATGCGCTGGCGGCGGCACAGGGGCATGCCCTTGCCCGGCGTAACGGCGTTGCCGTACAACAGGCCTTCGCGCGGGCCTTTGCCTCTTCCGCGGTTTCTCTGGAGCACGAAGCCTTTTCCATAGGTTCGCATCGTACGGTCGAAGTCAATCAACGCAAATGCTGCATCTATATTAAAGAACAATACAGGGCCTACATTTCCGACGAGGGAAAGACTTCATATCGTTATCATCTTTGCGACTGCCGCACCATCAGGGATATGACGGCCCGAGGGTGAGCGGTTGCGCGGCGGACGGGTTCTGACGTTTTTTCCCGGTTAGTGAAATGCGGGCCGGCATTCCCGGCCGGACGATATGCCCATTTTTTTGGTCAATCAGTTACAAAAAGACCGCTACATTCATCGCCAAAGCGACTCCCTTCTAAAATAAAAGATACTGGTTACATTTTGCTGTAACCAGCATCTTTTATTTGTTTTTTGGGGCTTGAGCGTCTGAGTTCGAACCAACTCCTATTAATGTATTGCTGCTCTTCGACACTGCTCTGCTGCTATGTTCAGTGTTTCAATCAAATTTTTTTGTTCAGAGGGCGATGTCATGTTAATCCATATTGGATTTTTATTCTGCAACGCTGATATGATCTTGCCGCATACTTTTTTGGCCGTAGCTTTTTTTGCCGCCGCGATCATTATATTTTCAAGTGTATCGTTTTTATTTAATACAACTTTATTTCCAAGCATTTTAAATGAAAGTGAATGCAGTGCAAGATATCTTGGAAGTGCTTCGATCACGCCGCCGTCAATGGCTTTTTCATACCATTCAAGCGGATGGCCGCCTCCTGTGTATTCTTCGTAATGGAGCGCCATCAGGTATTGCGCTCTGGGCTCTCCCTCATGAGCTGCTTCAGCACGGCGTTTCCTATTTTTTTTATAGAAAGAGAGCAGCATTTCATGTGCTTTCGGATCTCCCTGCTCTACTGCTCTACGCAGAGCTTGATACTGTTCTTCAGCAGCAACCCTGCTGGCGGGCATTCTACGTAACGCGCTTTGGGCACTCACCTGTCCTTGAGCGGCCGCTTTTTCATACCATTTTCTGGCCATGGCATAATCCCGTTGCACGCCCTGACCATTTTCATACATGCGGGCAAGGAAATATTGTGCGTCGGCATCCCCTTGTTCAGCAGCTTTCCATATTGCCTCGTTCTGTACGGAAAAGGCAGGAGTATCGCCACGCGCACGCCTGTTTGTTTGCTCGTTTCCATGAAAGGACGTCGTCTGCTGCGACGGACTTTCAATGCGATTATGGAGCGTTGTCTCAGTATTTTCCTTGTTGTTAAGGGGTGGGCTGCTGGTAGTTGCAGGAAAATTATCTTTCATACGATTTTCCGTGCTGTTGCTGGTGCGGCTTGCGCCTTCAAAGGCTTTCAGTTCTTCAACGCGCAGCAAGGTTGCCTGGGCATAGGCGTCGGCCTTGCTCATGCCTGAAGATTGAAGCTGTTGCGCGAGAACATCTCGGCCAGTTTGGACCCATGCGCGCTGAAGATCCAAAAGCCTTTTTTTGTCCTGTCGGGAGAGGGAACTGTATGTATTTTTCCATTGATTGGCGAGTGCCTGTTCAGCTTTTTGAAATTGTGGTGCTGCCATAAGAGCCTGATAATCGCTGTCGGACAAGGCGTAAACTTTTGCAACGGGGAACAGAGCAAAAATCAGCAGTGCAAGAGAGATTAGTTTGAACACGGTAACCCTCCCATTTTAAGGAATTGCTATTGTTATTGAAGCGTTGCCACTCAGTCTATGAGTTTTTCCTGTCGTAGCCGGGACAGTACAGATGAAAGAAGCGGATGGAATCCATGCCAGGCATGGGGAAGATGAATTTTAGTATTATATATTTTATTAAAATAAATCAACTAATTTTTTATATTGTAATGTGATATATAATTAGCATTCCCACTCTATTGTGAAAGGAAATCTTGAGCGCATTTTCATGCCGCAGCAAGCTGTGGCAGTGCTATTTATTTTTTTAGTTATAAGAAGTTCCAATTTTATCGTCAAAGCGACCTCCTTCTGGACGAGAAAAAGGCCGGTTACATGTTACTGTAATCAGCCTCGTTTATGATAATGTGACGTAAATATTTATATCGATAGATTTAAACTATCACGATATATGAATACAGCAGTGCGAAATTCCCAATAAAAATTTTCATATATAAAAACGGACATTGGGCCATATTTCAATTCTAAGCCAATAAAAAACAAAACTGACCCTTACCCCCTTAAGGGGGAAATCAAGGTAAGGGTGCCTTTTGGGGCTGTTTTAGGGGATAGGGGGATTTCAGGGCCTTGGAAGTGGTCCGAGGAAGGGGAGGGCAGGGGGATTCTGGGAGAAAAAGAAAAAAAGCGACAACTGAAAGACCCAGTTGTCGCTTTTGAGAGAACAATTCCGCTATTCTGAGACATATATTGCATGACACAGAATCCGAGTAAACTTTCTTGGCTCGAATGATTCTATGTTTTATCAAAATTCTTGAGTAGTTAATTTTTCATATTATCGTTAGCCTGTCAAGACTCCGTCAGCCGTCCTGAATCTCACTTTGAATACAGTCCCGGAAAACGTAGCTGTTTGTTTATTTCTGCAAAGCTCCATTGGCGAGAATGAAGCAAAAAAAAAAGCGGCACATCCAAAGGCCAATGTGAGAATCATCCAGAAGATCACTTTGCACTTGATCCACAGCATACCTAAAAAACTGCCTTCACCAAGATCTATAGCAATATCGTGTACCATAGCCTGGCCTTTTGCTTGACGAATCTTGAACGTAGAAAATACCGTCATGAGAACAAGAAGAATACATGCAATACCGTATCTGTTTGTCAGCATTGCTATAATTTCTTGATGGTCTGTGACAGGGGCTTGCTTGTTCCATTGTACTGTAGAAGACGTTGTATGATTGGAGCGATCCAGGTCTTCGGTGTACTTTCGCGCAGACGATGCAGACACCTGGGACTGGTCTGATGCTTTGTCGATAACATTTGCATAGTTGTCTCTCGTATCTGGTGAAAGTGACTTAGAAGCAGAAGAATAATCTCTGAGAGCACTTTTAATCTGTTCTATTGTTAGATGAATGTTGCTTCCAGATGCTTTGATGACTTTTAATGCATGACGTATCATATCATAATCATAATATGTGCTGTCTTTTGCTCCTTGCTTGTCACTCAGGGAAGAATTCAGTCCATAGACCCACAACTCGCCAATACGCATGAACGTTGCAATGGTATAGGAATCACCTTTCTTTATTACTAGAGATTGCAACTTTTCCGCTTGAGAATCTCTCTGATTCTGAAGCCATTCTCTCTGAGATGCCAAAATAAATTGTTTATCTGTGTGTGACAGATTTTGATATATATTTTCCAGTATTTTGTAAGTTCATGATCGGCAGATCTGAATTGCTGCGCTTTCATAAGGTTGTGATATTCGTCGTCTGATAGAGCATAGATTTTTGCAACTGGAAGAAGAACAAAAGTCATTATTAGCGCAAAAGAGAAAATTTTGTGCATAGTAGAACCTCTTTGTCAGGAAAAATATGTGTTTCAACGGGATGATATGGCTTTGTTACTCAAAAAATCCATCCTTGTTCACGATAACCTGACGGCGTGGAATAATTTCGATATGCGTTTCCGCATCCCAGAAACGATAGTTGGCGTTATCCGGCATGACGACGCTGGTATGCGCCGGAACATGTCTGATTTGCCCGGACTCGTTTCCTCTCAGTTTCATGAGAATCTTCTTGGGATAGGGGGATTTGTTCAGGATGGTCCAGCCTGCGAGAAAGGAGAAGGAGAGCGAACCGAAGTCGAAGGCTAAAGCGTTCAGCAAGGAATCCATGTCAGCCCCCTTGAGTAACAGAAGGTGGAAATTTTGTGTCTTTATAGTAGATATTTCATATTATAAAATAAACTAAAAAAGATTTTAATTTTATAATAATTTGATTTTGTTAAAAAATTTTTTATAAACAAGCGGACTCCCTTCCATTCAAGAAGGGAATCTTGGCGCGCATTTTCATGTCGTGACAAGGTGTGTCCGAGTAAATTCTTTTTATTTCAATAAATTACAAAAACAGGTAATTTCATCGCCAAAGCGACTCCCTTCCAAAAGAGAAAGAGGCCGGTTACATGTTACTGTAACCAGCCTCTTTTATTGTCTTTTTTGTCGGAGCGACTGGATTCGAACCAGCGACCTTTGTTTTTGGTTCTTACGATGCGTTTCACCTAGCTTGGGTATAGCCGGCAGCAGGGCCGCTAGCCGTTCTTCGCATTTTAAGGAGATAGCGTATCGCGACCATGGCGACGGGGCTATGCCTTAGAAGTCTGGAGTATCGTAGCGTGTAGGATAGCTTCCTTTGTTTTTCGATCTTTGCCAAAATGGAGTTCTCTGTGACAGTTTGGACATACTGCGACAGTATTATCTGGCGTGTCCGGGCCGCCTTCGGCAAGAGGGCGCACATGATGCGCTTCCAGATAGGGAAGTCCGTCAATAGAGGTGAAGGGAGCCGGTTGTTTACAAAGTTCACAGACGCCATTCGCCCTTCTGAGAACCCAGGCTTTTACCTTAGGGTCTCTGACGTAGGCTTTTGTCGTGTATGTTCTATGGATTGAGGTTGACTATTCCCCAAGGGACAAATTTGTATTTTTTCCGCAAGTTCTTGTCTAACAGTATATTCAAAGTCAAGTTCCGACGGTTGTGTCGTTTGCAAAAGTTGTGTAGCAAATGCTGCTATCTTTTTAAAATTTTTAGGACCAATATTGCATGCAGGTAAAAGTCCATTAACTATGTCTTTTCCCATTAGAGGAAAGACATAGGATATATTGCACATTCTGTATTCAAAAGCCTTCTTACTTCGACCATGTTTGTCCGATAGTTTTTCGTAGTAACGTTTTTTTATAATTGATACCCCAGCTTGTTGTTTATGAAACATATCAACATACGCAGCTACAGCGTCGTAAAGCTCGTCATCTGTCCATTCTTTATTCATATCATCTCTCTCCAATCGAGAAGGAAGTCTTGGCGCGCTTTTTCATGTCGTGGCAAGGTGTGTCCGCGCTAATTTTTTTATTTCAAATAGTTACAAAAATAGGCCAATTTCATCGCCAAAGCGGCTCCCTTCCAAATGAGAAAGAGGCCGGTTACATTTTACTGTAACCAGCCTCTTTTATTTGTCTTTCTGGTCGGAGCGACTGGATTCGAACCAGCGACCCCCTGCTCCCAAAGGCTATGAATTTAACACATGATTATACTTGCTGTATTTTGACTGCATTATCATGTTATTTTCGTGTATTTTCAGCTCATACACGCATGGAACTTTGGCGTATCGTTTGGTAGTTACTTTGGCGTTTTTGGCTTTTTTGGTATACAGATTGGCGTTTTTGGCGTCATTATTAGCCTGTTTTTGAAAAATAAAAAGGAGCAGGGTTTTTATTCCTGCTCCTAATAGTATGCGTTGATTTTTAGCCTGCCTGCGGAATATCCGGCAGCAGGTTGATAGCCCGTTCCTTTTCGCCTTCAAGGTACTGGTAGTACACGTCGGCGGTCATGGTTACTGAGCTATGCCCCAAAAGCCTTGATACGGCTGCCAAGTCCGCACCATGAGTAAGCATGAGCGTGGCGAACATATGCCGCAAGTCGTACATCCTGACGGGATAGGTGATGCCAGCCCGTCTACAAGCCCGCTGAAAAGCCTTGTTGATACGGGTGACAGGCTTTCCCTTGTAGGAAATGATATATTCGCACTCGCTGTGGGCTTGTTCTTTCCCAAGATATTCCAGAAAGGCAGGTTTGATGGGAATTACCCTTATTTTGTTGGTTTTCCTCCCGAAGACCGTGATTTGCCCTTTCTCGAAATCCACGTCCGACCACTTCAATGCAAACAGCTCTGAAGCTCCTGGACGAACTCCAAGCTGGTAACAAAGCTCAACTGCCAGTCGAACATGCTTATCCGCTACGGCCAGAATTTTCCCCAAGTCTTCAAGGGTGAGCTGGAACCTTCTGGGCTGCTCCTTCTGCTTTGTCCAGAATTTCATGGGAGATTCCTGAATATACCCATGCCTGATGGCAAAATTGAAAATAGCCCGCAAGTAGGAGCAATACTTGTTGATGGTCACGGCATTCCGCAATTTCTTTGTTATGGGGCTGACTGTTTCTTGAAGATGATTGATGAAGGGGATGATATGCTCCACATACTGCATCATCTGTAAAGGCATGGCCCTGCCCCAGAACGGATAATATGCGCTTGCTGCGACATACTGGACTTCTTGAATGTGCCTCTGCGTCTTGCCACTTGCCGACAAGTGCTGGCAATACAGCCCAATGACAGATTCGAGCGTAATCCCCATGTCTGTACGTTCGGCTGGTGTCGTTTGAACCTGCCTCGTTTTCATGGCCCGGTCGAAAGCCTCAGCTTCAAGCTGTGCATCCTCTCCACGGCCAAAGGACTTGTCATGTCTCTTGCCGTTAGCATCCTTGTAGACAACAATCCAACGGCCATCATTATGCTGGTGAACACTCATGCTAAAGCTCCTTGATGGGGGTTAATAGATAAGTGAGAAGAGAGTATCATTGTGGAATAAATGAGGCAATTATACATCGAAAATTTTTGTTTCCTCATACATCAATGATACATCTCATTATTCTTCATGATACATCTGCTTTTCCTCTCATACTCCGCTCATACAAAGGAAAAGGGGCATTGCTGCCCCTTTCAAATCAGATTGCGTTCAGGAGGGCTTCTTCAACCTCCTCTGCCTGAACTCCCATGTACCGACGAGTTACCGCCGGATTGCTATGGTTGAGACGTTTCGCAATCACTTCCCACGGCACACCGAACTGCTTGCGCTGCTGGTAGGCCCATGTCTTACGCAAGGTATGCGCGCCATAGTTGCCAATCAGATTGATTTCATCGCACCAGTTTTGAACGTAGTGCGTGACTGCATAGGTAGTGAGTGGGTAATTCCATCCCTTCCGGCTCTTGAAAAGGTATTCTCGTGGAATAAATGTTCTTTTCCAGTCAAGGTATCGTGTCAGAGTGGCATGGATTTCTGAATTGACGATAAGGACATTTGCCTTTCCGGTCTTCTTTTCAATGATTTCAATCCTATCCCCAACAGAGGCATGACGAACATCATCAACACGCAGGCTCAAAAGGTCTTGAACTCGCAGACCGCTATTGATTCCCATGACAAACAGAAGCAAATTTCTTGGACTGTCTTTCAAATTTTTCTTGATGCGCTTGATGTCCCGGATGTCAGTTATCGGCTGCACTTTCATGAGTAATGTCCTTCAATGTCCGTTTTCACATCTATTCCATTCAGATACAGACATTCATTTTTCCCCTTGAACAGGCGTCCCAGTATAACCTATTGAAATACAAGGTGAAAATTGTGAATGTACGATTCTGCCCAGAAACGGACTTTCAATTATGGCGCAAGTGCGCGTCATTACAAGGAAAATGGCCGCTTCACGATGAAAACGGCCAAGAATGAACAGGGGTCATTGATTACCCGAAAAGGCTTGTCTTACTGAGGCAAATCCTCGGTAGATTCTTCGCCTTCACTCTGTCTTGATGTTCCAGACGAGAGAACCGTCAATATAACTTGTGTTTCGGTCACAGTTACATCAAATTCGGTTTCCGGCTTGAACACGACATTTCCAAAGTCGATATTGCTCATTTTGAGCTTAATTTCTCCTTTGGCGTTGACGTAGGCTTTCCGGCTATTGCGATTATACAATCCCGGAACGTCATAGTATGTCTGGTCTGTAGCACACAACTTGAGAAGGTGATGCTTCAAGACCTGAG
>CALUWU010000063.1 GCA_944324555.1 uncultured Desulfovibrio sp. | reverse complement strand
AAGGGCCCAGCCTTTCGCAGAGTCAGGTTCATTAGTTTATCTTGAGGGGGAAGGAACCCCTTTTGCTTGCGGCAAAAAGGGGTTCCTTCCCCCTCAAACTCCCCCATCTTCCCCAAAACCCGCGCATAATGTATGACAAGTCAAGATGGGCAGTTTCATAATATGTAGTGATATTTTATTTTTGCATATTTTCCGCTTGCTTTGGGCCGGGAGCCGCCTCGCGTTTCGTCCTTTTCAAAGGCTAAACGCTCTAGTATCGAGAACAACGACAACGCCATCCGGAACAACGTAACAACAAAACAGCAAAAAATATTCTTTCCCTTCCCGGCGCGCTTTATTCAAGTAAAGTCATAAAAGGCCGCCTGTCACAGTGACAGACGGCCTTTTACATCTTCTGGAGCATATCGAAGCATACGGTTCCGAACTCAAAAATACCATACCGTTTGCGCTTCCGGGAGACGGAGAGGAAGGGGAACGAACGGGAACGGATAGAATAAGGCGCGTTGGGGAGGAGAATGAGGGGGTGAGGACTGTTACTCTCCAAGCAATTCCAGAAGCATACGGGGGGAGGCGTTGGCCTGGGCCAGCATGGATACGGCTGATTGCGTGAGAATCTGATTGCGGGCGAAGGTCATCATTTCCGTGGCCACGTCCGCATCGGATATGCGGGATTCCGCAGCTTGCAGGTTTTCTGCCTGAATGGTGAGGTTTGTAGCGGTATTTTCCAATCTGTTTTGCATTGCGCCGAGATGGGAGCGGATTTGATCCTTGCGCACGATAGCCTCATTGATGCGCACAATGGTTTTCTGGGCCGTCTCCTGCGTCTTGATGGAAACGAGACCGCTGACGGCCTCCCCCTGCGCCCTTTCAGACACATTCCATTCCGCCATAAAAGCATAGCCGTCAAATCCAGCCAGAATAACAATAAGCTCTTCATTTACATTATTAATATATATTTTTTCTTCAGTCGTCCCCAGCGGTCCCGGGTAAAGAGCTCCATCGCCTGTATAGCCAGCCTCCATTCCATTTATAGTAAAGTCCTGAAAGTCGTCAGTCGTTGGCAAAGGTTGTCCGTTTCCATTAAGTTTGCTTGCATCATAGACAGCGTCAGGCAGAAAGCCATTTTCAGACGTTATAAAATCAGCGGGATCAACGGCCGGAGCATAAGGCGTGCTAAAATTTGTATAATTCCATCTATTAAGCGGCGTTCCAACAAGATGTTCTCCACTGCGCGTAAATATTTGTACGGCTAATTGACCGACTGCGCCTGGGTTCGTAGTAATATTTTCACTAAGATTTATAGTTATATCCACTCCAACAGGAATGATTGCCACAGATTTTATAATAGACTCTGGCACTTGAGAATTTGAAATATGAAGATCCCAGACGCCTGTTGTAAATGCTTCATCAAGCGAAGGGACGTTTCCATATTTATTATAAATAATTGCATTCTCCTCAGGCGCGGCAAGTCCCAGCCCGTTCAGCGTGCAGTCCCCGATATCCACATAATAGTAGTCCTCGGCGCTGTCGTTGCCTGTGCCAAAATGCACCTTGAGCGCGCCGGCGGCCTCCAGTTGCGTTCCGTCGTGCGGACCGGAAAGCGAACCGTCCAGCAGATGAATACCGTTGAAATCCGTGGCGCGGGCTATACGCTCGATTTCCGAGGCCATTTGCTGAAACTCGCTGTCGATCATCAGACGCTGAGTGGAATCATAGGTACCGGTGGCCGCCTGCTCCGCAAGTTCCTTCATGCGGATCAGTTTCTCGTCGATAACGCCCAGCGCCCCGTCGGCGGTTTGAATCAGGGAGATGGCGTCGCTGACGTTGCGCGCCCCCTGATGCAGAGAGGCCACGTCGGCCCGCATCAGTTCCCGAATGGCCAGCCCCGCCGCATCGTCCGCCGCGCTCCCCACACGCAGACCGGAGGACAGGCGGCGCACGGAATCGGACAGATTCGCATAATGCGCCGTCAGGTTGCGGCTGACGTTGTTCGCCATAAGATTCTGATGCATGGAAATAAAGGACATGGCTCTTTCCTGGCTCCACGGCTTTCCGCAAGCCGAAGCTCTCTAAGGAAGCCGTCGCAACAGAAACATCTGCGAAATCGACTTCAAATAGTGTATCGACCATATCCATGAATAAAGATAGGCCGAGAGGGCTTCTCTTCCCATTTTTCGCTGGAAAAACGCATTGTTCCGAGGGGTCGCGCCTACTCCGCGACGGGGCAAGGGGCTTGTTGTCCGGGGAGAAGGGGAACCCCTCTGCTAGCGCGAGAGGGGTTTCCCTTCCCGGCGCGCTTTATTCAAATACACTCAAAAAAGGCCGCCTGTCCCAGTGACAGACGGCTTTTTACATCTTCTGGAGCATATCGAAGCATACGGTTCCGAACTCAAAAAATACCGTTTGCGCTTCCGGGAGACGGAGAGGAAGGGGAAACAAACGGGAACGGATGCCGCCCGTCTACCTGAGTAAAGCGCGTTGGGGAGGGTTGGGGGGAGTTTGAGGGGGGAAGGGACCCCCTTGCGCGCCAGCCAAGGGGTTCCCTTCCCCCCTCAACAACAACCCCGCCGCTCTTCATCCCGCAGCCTCCGCCCTCGTTCGCTCTCATTCCCGCGACGCCGGCTTTCTGCGGAGACGACGCAGCAGCGGCGCGAGAAGCGCCGGAGCGAAAAGACGGGCGAGGGGAAGGAAGAGCGCGGCAAAGGCCAGCCCGCTGGCGGCGGCCGGCAGACAGGCGGCCGCGAAGGGGGGCAGCGGACGCGCGAGGGGCGAGACGAAGCCCTGACAGAAGAAGGCCAGAACGGCGGCTGGCAGGGTGCAAAGCAGCACGCGAAGAAGGAACGCGGGCAGACCGGCGAAAATGGCCGTACCGTGACGCCGAATCCAGATGACGACAAGCCAGAGGACATAGGCGGCCACGCTGCCGCCCGAGACAAGCGCAATGGCCCAGGGGCCGCGCGGCACGGCCCACCAGAAATAGAGGGGCAGACAGCAGAGGGTCAGCACCGTGCCCGTGACGGCGGGCGTGAGGGTGTCGCCGTGCGCGTAATACCCGCGCACCAGCACCATGTAAAAGATCCAGCAGGGCGTGAAGGCCAGCATGAGCCGCAGCAGGGGCGCGGCGGCAAGACTCTCCTCGGGGCCGAAACGGCCGCCCTGAAAGATGGCGCTCATTATGGGCAGGGCGGCGACAAGCATCCACCCGGCGCAAGGAATGACAAGACCGACGCTGGTTTTCAGCGCCGTATTGAGCGTGGAAGAAAAACCCGCGTCGTCATTTTTTGCCAGAAGGGACACGAGGAAGGGATAGGACGCCACGGCGGCGGCCTGCCCCATGAGCCCTATGGGAACCTGCGTAATCCGCTTGGAGTAATTGAGCAGACTTACGGCGCCCTCGCCGGCCATGCTGCCGAAAATGCGATAAAACTGCTCGTCAAGATAGACGACGGTCTGCCCGAGCATGAGCGGCAGCGTCGTCAGGAGAAAGAGCCGGAGCAGCGGATGACGCCAGACGACGCGCCAGCAAATGCCGCCGCGCGACGCGACGAACAGAGGCAGACAGAACGCGCCGAGCGCCGCCCCGACGGTCACGCCGATACAGTAGCCGGCCATGCCCGCCTGAGGCCAGACCAGAGGCGTCAGCAGACCGCCGAGAATGATGCAGCCGTTATAGACGAGCGGCGACAGGGCGGGAACGCTGAATTGCCGCCGCAGATAGAGCAAGGCCGTTACCACGGCGCCGCAGAGGAAAAAGACCTGCGCGGGCAGCACCAGACGCATGAAAAAGGCCAGCCGCGTCCGCTGCGCGGCGTCGAAACCCGGGGCGACGACGGCCGCCAGCGGTTCGGCAAGCAGCATGGCCCCCAGGGTCAGGGCCGTCGAACCGAGCAGCATCCAGCGAAACATGGCGGAAAAGAGCCGCCAGGCGTCTTCCTCGTCTTCGGCAAAACGCCGCGCCAGCAGGGGAATGGCCGTAATGGACATGAAACCGCCCGCCAGCAGATGATTGATGATGTCCGGCACGACAAAGGCGGCAAAGTACATGTCCGCTTCGCCGCCCGCGCCGAACTGCCATGAAATCACCTTGTCGCGAATCAGCCCCATGAAACGGGAAAGAATGGTACTGGCCACCAGCAGGAGCGCCGCGGCGCCCATGCCCTGACGATGCGCGAGAAAACCCATCAGCGACCTCCGGCCTGTCCGCGTCCCCGCGCCGCGCGGGCCGCCCTGCGTTCAAGCTGACGCGCGCGCTTGTCGTGCGGCGGACGTTTTCGCGCCCGGGGCTTTTCGGCTTCCCGGCGTTCCCCGCGGCGCGGACGCCGTCCGCGCGGGGGACGCGGGGCGGCGCCGTCATCCGCCGCGACCGGCGCCAGACGGATTTCCAGCCGTCCGGGACGCACTTCCAGCAGCCGAACATCCAGCGGCTGCCCGAGACGCCAGAGACCGCCGCCGTACACGGCGCGCAGGGTCTGACGCCGCGCGTCGTATTCGTACCAGTCCGGCCCGAGGTCTTCCACGCGAATCATGCCTTCCACGGGCATGTCGGCCAGTTCCACAAAGAGGCCGAACTCCATGAGGCCGGAAACGACGCCGTGAAAGACTTCGCCTTCCCGCCCCCGCAGGGCGAGACAGGCCATGCGGCGGGCCATTTCCCTTTCGGCTTCCATTGCGGCGCGCTCGCGCCGGTTGAGGCCGTCGGCGATGCGCTCCAGCCGCTGCCCGGCGGGCAGCGGGCCGACGTCCATGCCCAGGGCGGTTTTCAGCACGCGATGCACCGTCAGATCGGCATAGCGGCGTATGGGGGAAGTAAAGTGGCAGTAGGCTTCGGAGGCCAGCCCGAAGTGCCCTTCGTTGACCGTCTGGTAACGGGCCTGCGGCATGGCGCGCAGGCAGAGACGATTGACAAGAAACTCCTGATCCGTTCCGCGCGCCTTTGCCAGCGCCGCGCGCAGGGCTCCGGCATCGGCGGCCGAGCCTTGCGGGGGCGCGACTTCCAGCGCCGTGGCGCTCAGGGTATCGAACAGGCCTTGCAGACGTTCTGCGTCGGGCTGGGGATGCGCGCGGTAGAGGAAGGGGGCGGCCTCTTCGCGCGGGGCGCGGCGCGAACGGGCCTCGCCGGTCCCGGCGGCGGGCGGCGCGATACGGCCGTCGGGCGTCAGGCGGCACCGCTCCAGATAGCGCGCCGCGGCTTCATTGGCGGCGATCATGAATTCCTCGATCAGCCTGTGCGCGTCATGCCGTTCACGGCAGCGCAGGGACAGGAGATTTCCGTCGTCGTCCACCTCGCAGGCGGCTTCCGGCACGTCAAAATCCAGCGCGCCGCGATCCAGCCGCGCCTGTCGCAGGACCCTGTACAGGGCAAAGGCGTCTTCAAGCATGGACAAGACGGCTTCGCCGCGTTCCGTCGCGGCCAGCGCCGCGCGCTCGCCGGGGTCGCGGTCCAGAACGCAGGCCTTGACCTGCCCGTAGGTCAGCCGCGCGGCCGAACGCATGACGGCGGGCGCAAAGCGGGTTGCGCCGGGGCGCCCCTGCCTGTCGAAATGCACTTCGATCAGCATGGCCAGACGCGGACGTCCCGGCACAAGGCTGCACAGGCCGTTGGAAAGGGCAAAGGGCAGCATGGGCTCCACCGACGCGGGAAAATACCAGGAATTGCCCCGTTCCCGCGCCTCGTCGTCCAGCGCGGTGCGCGGGCGCACATAGTTGCTGACATCGGCAATGGCCACGCGCAGCAGCCAGCCGCCCGGCTCCGGCGTCACTTCCACGGCGTCGTCGAAGTCCCGCGCGTCTTCGCCGTCGATGGTCACAAGGACGGCGGATTGCAGGTCTTCGCGCCCCCGCAGGTCTTCCGGTCCCGGTTCGCCGGGCAGGGCCTCGACTTCCTCCAGAACGCGCGGGGGAAATTCTCCGGGGACTTCATGGTTGCACTTGACCAGCTCTTCCTGCACGCGGACGTCGTCCTCGCGTCCCATGCGCCCGACGACGCGGCCGAGCCAGAGGCCGTCGTCGAGGGCGCGCTCGGGCGCGATAACCAGCAGGTCGCCCGTCCGGGGCGGTTCGCCTTCCGGCTCGGGAACCCGCAGACGGAAGGTCAGACGGCCGTCGGCGGGCGCGCATTCCAGCCAGCCGCCGCGCCGTCGCGTCATGCGCGCGGGGATTTCCGCAAGGCTCCGGCTTTCAACGCCGACAATGCGGCCTTCCTGCCGACGGCCGGGAACGCGCCGTCCGGCCGCGGCCTGCGCCAGCACGATGTCCTGATGCCAGGCGCCGCCGACGGCGTGGGCGGGAATGTAGATATCCTCGCCGCAGACGCGCCCGCGCTCGTCGAGCGGCGTCACGAAGCCGCCGCCGTTGCGCAGGGCCGTATAACGCCCCCGCAGCGTCGGGCCTTCAGGCCGGGGATTTCTGTTTTTACGCAGCTTGTCGAATCTTTTCTTTTTCATGGGAATAGTTGGGGAAAGAGGGATTCCCCGGATGCGGGGAAGGAATTTTGCGGTCTTTCGGGGGGAACGGGAGTTCCCTGGGGACGGAGGCCGCCCGGGGGCCGGGGGCGCCGGGGAAAACGGCGCGGCCTGCGGGGCGGCGGATAGGGCGTCATTACGCAAAAAACGCGCCCGTCGCAACCGCCGCGAGAGAACGGCGGCGGGAAAGAAACAGCCCGCCGGAAAAACCGACGGGCTGAAAGGGATGCCGCATGTTCATGCCGGGGCGTCAGCGCGGCGGGCGCGGCGCGGTTCCGGCCGCCGCGCGCCGGGAGACTGCCCCCGGCGCACGGAAATGCGGTTAGTCGCGATTGCCGGAGAAGAGGCGCAGCAGCATGAGGAAGAGGTTGACGAAATCAAGATAGAGGGTCAGGGCGCCAAGGATTGCGCCGCGACGCACGGCGACGCCGTCGTCGAGGGGGGCGCCCATGCCGAATTCGCGCAGCTTCTGGGTATCATAGGCGGTCAGACCGGTGAAGATGATGACGCCGATGCAGCTGATCACGAAATCCATCATGGAGCTTTGCAGGAAGATGTTGACCAGGCTGGCGATGATGATGCCGATAAGACCCATCATCAGGAAGCTGCCCATGCCGGTCAGGTCGCGCTTCGTGACGGTACCGTAAACGGTCATGGCCAGGAAAAGGCCCGTCGTGGACAGGAAGGCGTTGGCGATGGAGCCAATGGGGTAGACCACGAAGATGGACGAGAGGGTCAGGCCGGTCAGCACGGAATACAACAGGAAAAGACCCGTCGCGGTCGAGGACGACATTTTGTGAATAGCCGCGGAAAGGGCGATAACCAGACCAAACTGGGCCACAATCAGCAGGATGGGCACAAACATGTTGCTGAAGATGGCCACCTGCAGGGCGGGGCTGGAAGCCACGCCATAGGCCACCACGCTGGTCAGGGCCAGACCGGCGGTCATCCAGCCGTACACCTGACGCATATAGACAGAGACGGCACTGGTCGCGCTCCGGGAGAGAGTGCGGGTCGTATCCATAAGAAAATCCTCCAAAAGAAAGTGCGCGGCGGACAGAGAGATTCAGGAACATCTTTCGGACAACCGTCGAGGGCGATCACGTCCGCCGCCAGTATCGCCCGGAATACGGGTTTGTCCTTTTCAGGATACGGCATTTTCCACATTTGACAAGGGGGGGACGGGGCGCTCCGGCGGGCGGCTTGCCCCCCGGGGGCGCGCGTGTTACCGTCGCCTGCGCGGCGGCACAGGGCCGCCGCATATCCGCAAAGGAGACAGGATAATGAAAGGATTTGCATTCGCGGCCCTGACGCGCGGCCTGCTGGCCGCCGTCTTCCTGCTGGCGGGCCTGTACTGCGGCACGCCCGCGCTGGCCGCCGATCCCGTCGTCAAGCTGGAAACCAGCATGGGCGACATCATCGTGCGTCTTGACGCCCGCAAGGCGCCCATGACCGTGACGAACTTTCTGGAATACGTGAAGGCCGGACATTACGACGGGACGACCTTTCACCGCGTGATCAAGGGCTTCATGATTCAGGGCGGCGGCATGGGCCCGGACATGAAGGAAAAGCCCGCGCGCGCGCCCATCAAGAACGAGGCCGCCAACGGCCTGAAGAATTCCAAGTACACCATCGCCATGGCCCGCACGTCCGAGCCGCACTCGGCCACGGCGCAGTTCTTCATCAACGTGGCCAACAACGCCTTTCTCGACTACAAGTCCCAGACCCCGCAGGGCTGGGGCTACGCCGTCTTCGGCAAGGTGATCAAGGGGCAGGACGTTGTGGACAAGATTGCCGGCGTGCAGACGGGGCGTCGCGGCTATCACGACGACGTGCCGCTTGATCCCGTTTTCATCAAGCGCGCCACGGTCATGGAATAAGCTGACGGCGCTGCGATACGCAGGGAGCCCGCGACGCAGGCGTCGCGGGCTCCCTTTTTTTGTTCTCCGGGCGTCGGCCGCCCGTCCGGCGGGGGCCGAAGGGGACTCTTCCCCCTCAGAAAAGAACGGCCCCGCGCCTACGGCTTGACGTAGGCGTAGCCTTCGCGCTGCATTTCCACAAGGGCGACCATGCCGGCGGGCACGACGGTGCAGCAGGGCCAGAGCTGTTCCTTTGTCAGCTTGTTTTCATTGAGGGCGAACTGACAGAGCTGAATCCGCACCCCTTTGGCCGTCATTTCCGCGGCCAGGGTTTCCAGTTCGGGAAGATGCGTGGCGAAGAGATTGACGGAAGGACCGTTGGCCAGCAGGGTCACGGGCGCTTCGCCGACGACGGTCAGATAGTTTCTGGCGTTCTTGAGCGCCAGATGCAGGCGCGCGGGATCGTTGGCGTCGATATGCAGACACAGGGCGTCGGCCATGAGCATTTCCTCCGTATAAAAGGTCCGACAGATGCGGACAGCATGCCAAAAGAGCGGAGAAAAAGCGAGCCCCGACGGGGCCGCGCCGGCGCCGGGAAGGACGGGACGCGAGCCGCGGGGGAAGAGCCGTTGCACAACGCGCCGTTTTCCTTTATCAATTTAATAGAATACAAAAGAGAATACATCTCCATTGTCACAAGATGCCATACTAAAAAACAACGTTATGTTGCCAAAGCAACATTTTTCACAAGACATTCCCTGTATAATGTAACGTATACAACATTCGCGCGGGCAAAGACGCCTTTGCGACGCGGCTTTTCCCGGTCACAGATGGGCACAGCGCGCCCGCCCCTTCCCGGACCCGGCGGTAGCGACAAAAGGAAACATCATGTTCTATTTCACGGAACTCACGAACCTGAACCGCTGCTGGAAGGAACTGGCGCAGGAAAATCTTTCCACATGCAAGAAGGGATACCGCTTTCCGCCCCGACATGATCACATGTATTTCATTCTGCGCGGTCGCGTCCGTCTTGTCGCCCTTACTCCCGACGGCGAGGAAAAAAATCTCTGGTACCTGCGCGAAGGCTGCTTCTTCAACGAGACTCCGGCCTTTTTCCAGAGTTCCCCCGAAGCCGCGTCGCCCCAGTCGCAGGCGACCTTCTCCGTCTTTCAGACCACGTCCACCTTCTTTCACGAATGCACGGAAAGCTCCCTGCTGGGCGCCCTGTCCCTCGCCCGCGTCAAGGACATAGGCACGCGCCACCCCGAAATGCTGCTCAATCTCTGCCACAGTTTCAGCCTCAAGGTGACGCTGCTGGCCCAGAACATGGCGTCCTTCACGCTTGAAACACCCCGGCAGCGCGTTTACAAGTACCTTGCCGCGCGCATCGAGCCGGGCAGCAATCCGCCCCGCATCCGCCGCACGATGTCCTATATCGAAATGGCGAACCTGCTCGGCATGCACCGCATTTCCCTGTACAAGATACTCAACGCCGCCAAGAAAAACGGCATTCTGGCCTTTGACAAGGGCAAGACGGTCATTACCGTTCTTCAGCCCGACGTCTTTTTCCGCAACGCGGGACTCTGAACGGCGGCGGAAACGTTCCGCCGGCGCCCTTGCGGCGCGCCAGCTTCCGTTCCGGCCTGTCCCGGCGCCCCGCAGCATCCCAAACGGACCCCGATATGGCGCTCTCCCTCTTTCTTGCCCTGCTCTGGCTCGTCAGCGGCTTCATCAACGGGCTGACCTCCTTCGGCTCAAATCTGGTGGCCATTCCCGTCATGTCGCTGCTCATGCCGCCGAAAGACGCCATTGTCGTCGCCTGCTTCGGCGGTCTTGCCGTCACCGTGGCCATTGTCTTCCTCTATCGCGGCAGCCTCGATTTCAAGGAGCTGGCGCGCTTCTTCATCCCCTGCATGGCGACGGTGCCCCTGGGCGCCGCCGTGCTGGACGCCCTGAGTCCGGCGGCCCTGCTGCTGCTCGCGGGCTTCGTCATGCTGCTCTTTCTTCTCTGGCAGGCCCTCGCAAGCCGTCTGACGTCTGTCGCTTCCTGTCCTTCATGGAGCGTCTACGCGGCCGGCGGCGCCGCCGGCCTGCTCGTCGCCGCGACGGGCCTTGGCGGCCCGCCCTTCGCCGTCTACGCCATGCTGCGGCGCTGGAACAAGGAAAAATCCCTCGCCATGATCAACATGAGCGGCATTCTTGCCCTGCTGCCCGCCATCGCCTTCCAGTGGCGTCAGGGCCTGCTGACGCCGGACGTGCGGCACGCCGCGGCCGTCGTCGTGCCCGCGGCCGTCGTCGGGGTGCTGTGCAGCCTGCCCCTGATCCGCCGCATGAACGTCGAGCTGTTCCGCCGTCTTGTGCTGGGCATGGTGGCGCTCGCCACGGCGACCATGTTCGTCCGGGGCGTCTCGCTGCTGTAGAAACGCGCCGCCCGGGGAAGGGCGCCGCGCGGGAAGGGAGTCTTTCCGGCCGGCGGAACGCCGCCGGGGATTCAGTCCGCCGGGGCGTCAGCCTCTCCGGCCGGGGCGTGACAGCGAAAGAAAAGCTCTTCCGTCATTTCCACAAGCTGCCCCACAAGGCCGCCGCCGTTCATGGGATGCCCGAACAGCGCCTCGCGCTGATTGGCCAGCCCGCGCCTGTCCACGGCGTCGGGCAGGGTTTCCGCCAGACGGCAGGCCAGAAGATAGCCTTCGGCCCCTTCCAGAAAGAGCGGCGCCAGCGTCTGAAAACGCGCGCCGGTCTCCGCCCAGAAGCGCAGCGCCTCCTCTCCGGGGCGGCTGCCGGCCGTCTCGTACAGGGCCGCGTGCAGATTGTTGCAGACCGCGCCCGGCAGACCGGCCTTCCATCCCCACAGCCACGGGGCGCGCTCGAAAAAGAGATGATGCTCCACCGCCAGACGCAGCAGGGAACGCAGGCCCTCCAGCGCCGACAGCAGGGCGTCGCGGGCGTCGGCGGGCCAGCCCGCCGCGTCGGGCGCCTGCCCGGCCAGATCCCACGCGGGCACAAGAACGGCCCCGGGCCGCAGCCCGGAAAGCTCGCCCAGCAGATGCGCGAACCAGAAATTCGCGTCCGGGCTGCGGGGCGTCTCCAGATGCGAATAGCTGAGCACATAGCGCCCGGCCCCGTAAACGCCCGTCAGGGCCGCGGGCTGCCCGCGCACGAAACGCGCGGACAGGTCCACCCCGTACAGGTCGCGCCAGGCTTCAAACACATGGGCGGGCACGCGCCGGAGAGGCACGTCCGCCAGCCAGAAATCGTCGTCCGGCGGGCCGTAGGACGCCAGCGTCCGCACCGCGTCGTCCGGCCCGGGCGCAAAGCGCCCCGGCCACCAGACGGGCAGCGAGGGCCGCGCCTCGCCGTCGCGCCACTGCGGCGGCAGCAGCGCCGCCGCGTCGTCGTCCCGGAATGGAATCCGGCAGCGCAGATGCCCGGACGCAAGATGCTGGAGCCGCTCGGGATAGCGCGCCCGCGCCCACGGACAGAGCCCCAGCCCGTCGCCGTGCCGCAGGGCCAGCCCCGCGCCGCCGCAAAAGCCCAGATAGGCCCCGCCCTCGGCCACATGCCGCCGGATGGCCTCCATGCCCCGCCGCCCCAGCGCCGCGGCCTTGAGACGCGCGTTGCCGCCGGGCGTCAGCACCAGCGAAAAGCGCCGTCCGCCGGCCCCCCCGTCGCCCGGCTTGCCGAACAGGCCGCCTTTGGCTATGTTCTGTGCCTTGAGCAAACGGCAGGACAGGCCAAGGCCGCGCACCGCGCGCCAGGCCATGAATCCCCAGATGTGGGATGCGTCCCATACTACGGCAATGTCTCGGGCGGTCTGCATGCGCGCAGTATTGCCGCCTTTTATGGAGAAAGCAAGGATATGGCGGAAACACTCCCCAAGGGCTACGAACCCCATGACGTGGAAGCCCGGTGGCGCGACCACTGGCAGAACAACAAGACCTTCACGCCCGATCCCGGCGCGGACGGCGAAGCCTTTTCCATCGTCATTCCGCCGCCCAACGTCACGGGCGCGCTGCACATCGGCCATGCGCTGAACATTACGCTTATCGACGTTCTGTGCCGGCACGCCCGCCAGAAGGGCAAGAACGTTCTCTGGGTTCCCGGCACCGACCACGCGGGCATCGCCACCCAGAACGTGGTGGAACGCGCGCTGGCAAAGGAAGGCAAGCGCCGTCAGGACCTTGGCCGCGAAGCCTTTGTGGAACGCGTCTGGCAGTGGCGCGAAGACTACGGCCACCGCATTCTCGATCAGATTCGCGCCCTCGGCGCCTCCGTGGACTGGACGCGCCTGCGCTTCACCATGGACGAAGGCCTTTCCGCCGCCGTCCGCAAGGTCTTCGTGCGCCTCTACAAGGAAGGCCTGATCTACAAGGGCGACTACATCATCAACTGGTGCTCGCGCTGCCATACCGCCCTGGCCGACGACGAGGTGGAACACGAAGCCCACAAGGGCAAGCTCTGGAGCGTGCGCTACAAACTGGCCGACGGCTCCGGCTTCATCACCATCGCCACCACCCGCCCGGAAACCATCCCCGGCGACACCGCCATCTGCGTGCATCCCGAAGACGAACGCTACGCCGGCCTTGTGGGCAAGAAGGCCGTCGTGCCGGTACTCGGCCGCGAAATCCCCATCATCGCCGACAAGTACGTGGATCGCGAATTCGGCACCGGCGCCCTCAAGGTCACGCCCTGCCACGACCACAACGACTGGGCCCTCGGCCGCGCCCATAATCTGGAATTCCTCCAGGTCATCGACGAAAACGGCGTCATGAAGCCCGAAGCCGGCCCCTACGCCGGTCTGACCAAGGAAGAATGCCGCGAACGCATCGTGGCCGATATCGAGGCCGCCGGCGATCTCGTCAAGGTGGACGATCTGGAAAACTCCGTGGGCCACTGCTACCGCTGCCATACCGTGGTCGAACCCCACGTCTCGACCCAGTGGTTTGTCGCGACCACCAAAATGGCCCCCGCCGCCCGCGCCGCCGTGCCGGATCAGACGGCCATACTCCCCGAAAGCTGGCGCAAGACGTATTATCACTGGCTCGACAATATCCGCGACTGGTGCATCAGCCGCCAGATCTGGTGGGGGCACCGCATCCCCGCATGGACCTGCGAGCAGTGCGGCGAACTCATCGTCGAGGAACAGGACCCCGCCGCCTGCCCCAAGTGCGGCTGCGCGCGCCTGAAGCAGGAAGAGGACGTTCTCGATACCTGGTTCTCCTCCGCGCTCTGGCCCTTCTCCACCATGGGCTGGCCCGAAAAGACCCCCGAGCTGGAACGCTGGTACCCCACGTCCGTACTCGTGACCGGCTTCGATATCATTTTCTTCTGGGTCGCCCGCATGATGATGATGGGCCTGCACTTCATGGGGCAGGTCCCCTTCCGCGACGTCTATCTCCACGCCCTCGTGCGCGACGCCACGGGCCGCAAGATGTCCAAGTCCACCGGCAACGTCATTGACCCGCTGCTCATGATCGACAAGTACGGCTGCGACGCCCTGCGCTTCACCCTGACGGCCTTTGCCGCCATGGGCCGCGACATCCGCCTTTC
>CALUWU010000062.1 GCA_944324555.1 uncultured Desulfovibrio sp. | reverse complement strand
GAAACCCTTTTGAAAAAGGGTTCTCCCTCTCCCCCTCAAGCTCCCCCTCTCCCTTCCTCAAACTTTCAGTTCGGTCGCTCCACGCCGTCATGGCGCGCGGGGATTCCCCCGAGTCGCCGTCTCCCGGCGGAAGCGCTTCGGAGCGGCTGCCCTGGAATCCGGCCGGACGCATGAAAGCCATTGCCTTCTATCTGCCCCAGTTCCATGTCATTCCCGAAAACGAGGCCGTCTACGGCCCCGGCTTTACCGAGTGGGACAACGTCCGCAACGCCCGTCCCCTCTTCCCCGGTCATCGCCAGCCCCGCGCGCCCCACAAGATGCTGGGATACTATTCCCTGGAAAATCAACGCACCCTGCTGTTGCAGCACCGGCTTGCCATGGAATACGGCGTGGGCGCCTTCTGCTATTACTACTACAATTTCGGCGGGCGGCGTCTGCTGGAAAAGCCGCTGGATCTGATCTGTCGCGCCTCGGCTATCGAAAACGAGTTTTGTCTCTGCTGGCCGCACGTGAGCTGGTGCGACAACCGGCGGAAGGAGCGCCCCGTCTTCCTTGCGCAGGATTATTCCGAAGACGCCGCGCGTCTTCTCGCCCGCGATCTTCTGCGCTACTTCCGGCATCCCCGCTATATCCGCATCGAGGGCAAGCCCTTCTTCCTCATCTTTGCTCCGGAGCGTCATCCCAATATCGTTGCCTGCGCCTCCATCCTCCGCGAAGAAGCCGCGCGCGCCGGTCTCTCCCTCTGTCTCGCCGGAGTGGAAGCCTACGGCCCCAGCGCGCCCCAGCGCTGGGGGATGGATCTCATGATTGAATTCGCGCCGAGCTGGGTTCCTCAAAGCATGCTCTCCGCTCCCGGAGAACAGCCCCGCCGTTTCGATTATCAGTCCACCGTCCATTTCATGCTTTCCAAGCCCGTTCCCCCCTATACCCGCCTGCGCTGCGTCTTTCCCGGATGGGACAACACCCCCCGCCGCGGCGAATTCGGCCTTGCCTGCACCGGCGAAAGCCCCGCCCTCTTCCGGTTGGCCCTCGAAGCCATGACGCTCTATACGCGCAAAGTCCTGCCCCCCTCCCTGCAATACGTCTTTATCAACGCCTGGAATGAATGGGGCGAAGGCTGCTGTATCGAACCCGATACCTACTACGGCCTGCGCTACCTCGAAGCCGTCCGCGACGTCATGAACAAGACCGCGTAGTTTCATCTCCGCGCGCGGGGATGTTCCCCCGACGCCAGACTCAGGGCTCATTACGTTTTGTTTTGAGGGGGAAGAAACCCCTTTTGCTCGCGGCAAAAAGGTGTTTCTTCCCCCTCAAACTCCCCCATCTTCCCCAAAACCCGCGCATAATGTGCTGAAGGGTAAAGATGGATCTTGTTGTAATGTATGAATATTTTATTTTTATATGTTATCCCGCAAGAAAACAGCTCTCGATAATGAGTCCTGACCCTGGAGCGTTTCACCTTTGAAAAAGGTGAAACGCGAGGCGGCGAGACAGCGCCGCCCGGCCCAAAGCGAGCGGAACAACCGGAATTTTTTTTGTCGGCGCCGCCGGGGGACGGCGGAGAGGAGGAAGGCTTTTGCGGCGGGAAGGCGGGGGAGGGACCCAGCAAGCGATTTTTGAAGGGAGAGGGGGAGTTTGAGGGGGAGAGGGAAACTTTTTTTCGCAAGAAAAAGTTTCCCTCTCCCCCTCAATATTTCAACTTCCCCGTCTAGAAACCTTCTTCCAGCGGCGGCCAGACGAGCCAGTCGTCGTCGGGGGCGCGCCGGGCGCGGGGCGCGTCGGAGGGGGCGACATGGACCTGCCGTCCTTCGACGCGTATGCGGCCTTGAGCCAGCCATTGAATCGCCTGCGGGTAGATGCGGTGTTCCAGCGGATGAATGCGGTTCATGAGGTCGTCTTCGCTTTCTCCGGCATTGACGGGCACGGCGGCCTGAATGATGACCGGGCCGCTGTCCATGATTTCTTCCACGAAATGGACGGTACAGCCGGCGAGCTTGACGCCGTAAGCGAGGGCGTCGGCGCCGCCGTGGACGCCGGGGAAGCTCGGCAGGATGGCGGGATGGATGTTGACGATACGTCCCGCGAAGGCGGAGAGAAAGACCTTGGAGAGCAGACGCATATAGCCTGCGAGTACGACGTATTCCGCGCCGGCCTGCCGTATGGCGGCGACCATTTCGGCATCGAAGGCTTCGCGGCTTTCGAAGGTCTTGTGATCGAGCGCCAGATGGGGGATGCCCGCGGCGCGGGCGCGATCAAGGACTTTTGCGGCGGGCCGGTTGCTTGCGATGAGGCGGATATCCACATCAAGCAGCCCGGCGGCGGCCTTGTCGATCATGGACTGGGCGTTGGTGCCGCTGCCGGAGGCGAGGATGGCGATCTTCAGGGGCATGGATTTCTCTCCGTTGACGTTTCCGGCCAGGGGCAGGACTCATTATCATGAGCTGTCTCCCTGCGGGATAACATATAAAATTCTATGTGTTACAAAGAACGTCCATCTTTGCTTGCCTGTATGTCAGGCGCGGGTTTTGGGGAAGATGGGGAGTTTGAGGGGGGAACCACGGGAACGCCTTTCCTCGCTTCGCTGCGGAAAGGCTGGGCCCTTTTTGCCGCGAGCGGCGACCCGACGGGCGGCCGCTGTCGATGCCCGTAAGGCGCCTTGGCGCCTTACGGGCATCGACAGCGGAGCAAAGGGGTTCTTCCCCCTCAAAAAAGCGTACTGAGTCCTGAACCTAGTTCCCGAAGGCTTTGGCGACGGCTTCGACGAGGGCGGGAATGGTGTAGTCCGCCGGCTGGATATGGCAGGGGAGTCCGCGTCGCGCGAGGGTCGCGGCGGTAATGGGGCCGATGGCGGCAATGCGCGCGCCGGAGGTCGCCAGCGTCTCCGCGGAGAAGATGGACAGGAAGTTTTCCACGGTGGACGAGGAGCCGAAGGTCACGCAGTCGATGGTCCTGTCGTGCAGGCCGGCCAGCACATCGTCCTTGCGGACGGCGGCGGGCACGGTTTCATAGGCGGGGATGACGTCGACGCGGGCGCCGGCCTTGCGGAGTTCTTCGGGCAGGATTTCGCGAGCCATGGCGGCGCGGGGCAGGAGTATCCGCTGTCCCTGCACGGGGCCGCGGGCCTGAAGGGCGGCTATGACGCCTTCGGCCATGTATTTTTCGGGCACGAGATCGGGAGAGATGCCGCGCTCGCGCAGGGCTTCTGCGGTGGCGGGGCCGATGGCGGCGACCTTGCAGGTTCCCAGGGCGCGGGCGTCGCGTCCCGCGGCTTCAAGGCGTTTCCAGAAGTATTTGACCCCGTTGACGGAAGTGAAGATCAGCCACTGGTAGTCGGCGAGATCGGCGACGGCCTTGTCCAGCGGGGCGTAATCCTTCATGGGGACGATTTCGATGGTGGGGCACTGAATGACGTTGGCGCCGAGTTCTTCCAGCCGTGCGGCGAGGCCGCTGGCCTGTTCCCGGGCGCGGGTGACGACGACGGTCCTGCCGAAGAGGGGGCGCTGTTCAAACCAGCCGAGGGAGTCGCGGAGGGTGCAGACCCTGCCCACGACGATGACGGACGGGTTGGTGAAACCGGCGTCGACGGCGGCCTGAGGCAGGCGGCCCAGCGGGGCGACGAGGCTGCGCTGGCTGGGGGTTGTGCCGCGATAGACGAGGGCGGCGGGGGTTTCGGGGTCCATGCCGGCGTCCACGAGGTTGCGGGCGATGTCGGGCAGATTTTTCATGCCCATGACGAAAACCAGCGTCGAGGCGCTGGAGGCCAGCGCCTTCCAGTTGTGGACGGAGCCGGGCTTGTCGGGGTTTTCGTGGCCGGTGATGATGGTCACGGAAGAGGCGTAGTCGCGATGGGTGAGGGGGATGCCGGCATAGGCGGGCGCGGCGATGGTGGAGCTGATGCCGGGGATTTCCTCAAAGGGGACGCCCGCGGCGCGCAGTTCTTCGGCCTCTTCGCCGCCGCGGCCGAAGATATAGGGATCGCCGCCCTTGAGGCGGGCGACGGTTTTGCCTTCCTTTGCCTTGCGGACAAGCAGCGCGTTGATTTCCCCCTGGGGCAGGGCGTGATTCCCGGCGATCTTGCCCACATAGATGCGTTCGGCATCGGGACGGGCGTAGGCCAGCAGGGCGTCGTTGGCAAGGGCGTCGTAGACGACGACGTCGGCGGAGGCCAGCGCGTCGCGGCCCTTGATGGTGAACAGACCGGCGTCTCCGGGGCCGGCACCGATAAGATAGACTTTCATTATACGCCTCCTCGGGCCAGTTCCAGCAGGGTGCGGGTTCCAAAGGCGGTGCCGCCGACGACCGTCAGGGGGCCGGCCTTTGCGGCCCAGTCCACGCCGGCGATATCAAGATGCGCCCAGCGCGCGCCGTCCTGAATGAAGTGCTGAAGGAAGAGGGCGGCGTGGATGGCGCCGCCTTCGCGGGGGCCGATGTGGCAGATGTCGGCCGTTTCGCTCTTCAGATTTTCCTTGTAGCCTTTCCAGAGGGGCAGGGGCCAGAGGGCTTCGCCGCCAAGGGCGGCGGAGGCTTGCAGGCGTTCGGTCAGGGCGTCGTCGTCGCAGAAGAGGCCGGCGACTTCCGAGCCGAGGGCCACGGCGCAGGCCCCGGTCAGGGTTGCGATATCCACGATGGCGGCGGGTGTCCACTGCTTCTGGGCGTAGGCCAGAGCGTCGCACAGGGCGAGGCGGCCTTCGGCGTCGGTATTCTGGATTTCCACGGAATCGCCATTGGCGGCGACGACCACGTCGCCGGGGCGGGTTGCGCGGCCGTCGGGCATGTTGTCGGCGCAGGTCATGATGCCGACGATGCGGCGGGGGAGCTGTTCCTCCGCGGCGGCGACGAGAACGGCGAGCACGGCGGCCGCGCCGGTCATGTCGCATTTCATGGCGTGCATGTTCGCGCCGGGCTTGAGGCTGATGCCGCCGCTGTCAAAGGTGATGCCCTTGCCGACCAGGATCAGGGGTTTTTCCTGTTCGCAGCCTTCGGGGGCGTGTTCGAGCACGATGAGCCGCGGCGGGCGGGCGGAACCCTGCCCCACGGCCAGCAGGCAGTTCATGCCCTGTTCGCGCAGATCGTCTTCTTCCAGAACCGTGCAGGCAAGGCCGGATTCGGCGGCCAGGGCGCGGGCCTTTTCGGCCAGGTCGGCGGGGCCGAGCAGGTTCGCGGGCATGTTGGCGAGGGTTCGGGCGAGGCGGACGGCTTCGGCGGCGCGTTCGCCGCGCCGGGCCGCGGCCTGTCCGCCGTCGGGCACAAAGTCGCCTTCAAAGCCGACGGCGAGCCATTCGGGGTCCTTGTTGTCGTCGGGATCGGGCTTTTTCAGGCCTTCGATGCGGTAGAGGCCCAGCAGGGAGGCGTAGACGGCTTCTTCCACGAGCCGTTCTCTTCCGCCGGGCAGGGCGGCGAGCATGGGTTCGGGCAGGAGGACGCTTTCGAGGCCGGCGGCGCGGCAGCGCCGCAGGGCCGAGCCGACGGCCTTGCGGATATCGTTGACGGAGAGGTCTTCACGCGCGCCGAGGCCGACGGCCAGCACGCGGGGAATATTGAGATCGGGGTGCCCGTGCAGCATGGTCAGCTCGCCCCTGGCGCCGCGAACGTCGCGCAGGGCCGGGGCAATGGCCAGCCAGGGGGCGGCGGTGTCCACGCAGGGGGCGATGTCGGGCAGGCGTTCGTCCTTGCAGCACAGGACCAGCATGACATCGGCTTTCCACTGGGCCGGGCCGTTGCATTGAAAACGTATATCCATCAGAGTCTCCTGTCTGAAGGGAAAGGTCTTGTGAGAGAAGCAATATACGCAAGGGGCCGCCCTTTGCCAAGGCTGGCGCGGCCCCGGCGGCGGCCGGCGGAAGAAAAGGAAAAATTTTTTCAGGGGGATCGGCGTTCGCCGATGGTTTTGGTTCTCTTTTTGCATAAAAAAGAGTGCTGGCTAGAGAGTCATTTTCCTGTCATCAAGGTTTGCCATGCTGATCTACATTCACGTTCCTTTTTGTCGCATCCGGTGCAGCTACTGCGCCTTTCATTCCACGGCCCTCGGGCGCGGCGGCAATCCGCGCACGTCCGAGCGTCTGCAGGCCTATGCCGATACGCTGTTGCTGGAGCTGGCCTACTGGGGGGAGCGTTTCGGCAGGACGCCGGTGGAATCCGTCTTTTTTGGCGGGGGGACGCCCAGTCTCCTGCCGCCGTCCTTCATTCATGCGGTCATTGACCGCATAGGGCGGTATTTCAGTCTGGACCCGAAGGCGGAGATCACGCTGGAAGCGAACCCTGAATCGCTGCGGACGCAGCAGGACACGGCGGATTTTCTGGCGGCCGGCGTGAATCGTCTGTCCATCGGCTTGCAGAGTCTGGACGAGAGCGCGCTGCGCATGCTGGGGCGGGCGCACAGGGCGTCGGACAGTCTGCATACGGTTTTCAATGCGCGCGAGGCCGGATGCGGCAACATCAGCGTCGACCTGATGTGGGGTCTGCCCGGGCAGAGCATGCGGCAATGGTTGCAGACCCTCAAGGATATCTGCCGGATCGGGCCGGATCATATTTCCGCCTACGGGCTGACGCTGGAGCCGGGCACGCCGCTGGAGCTGGAGTGCGCCGACGGCCGTCTGGCCCTGCCGCCGGAGCGGGATCAGAATCTCATGTATATGGAAGGTTCGGCGCTGCTGGAGTCGCAGGGCTACATGCACTATGAAATTTCCAATTACGCGCGCATGGGCTTCCAGTGCCGTCACAATCTTGGTTACTGGGAAGGGCGGGACTACATCGGCATGGGGCCGTCGGCGACGTCGACCATGCTGCATACCCGCTGGACGAATCCCGCGAGCCAGCGCGCGTGGGACGCGCAGGTGCGCGGCGGCAAGCTGGGGCAGGACGGGGAAATGCTCACGCCCCGCGTGCGCGTGCTGGAGCTGATCATGCTGCGCCTGCGGACGGCGCGCGGATTGCGGCTCAAGGCGTACAAGAACCTGACCGGCCGGGATTTCGTCAAGGACAATCAGCGGATGATTCAGGCGCTTTACGACAACGGCCTCGCGCGCATACGCGACGGCTACCTGCGCCTGACCCGCAAGGGGATGCTGGTTTCCAACGCCATCTTGCGGAATCTTTTCGAGAATACCGATCAGATGCTGGCCCTGCCGCAGACGCAGCCGCTGAACATGCCTTCGGCCGCGGACTTTGACGACGAGGCGCTGGCCGATCTCGAACGCACGCTGGTGCGGGCCGCAGTTTTTCCGAGCGCGTAGCGCGGGCGCAAGCCCGCGGCGACGCGAGTGTTCCGGGTGCGGGGAGGCCCCGGGGCGCGCACGGAACACGCCGCCTTTCCGGGAATGCCGGAAAGGCGGCGTGATGCGTTTTTACAAATTATTTCAATCAAATAAATAGAAATAAATTCTTGCCGCCGCCCGTGCTCCCCTGAAAAAGCGCGCTGGGGAAGGGATGGGGGGCTTGGGGGGAAGGGAAAACCCTCTCGCGCGAGCAGAGGGGTTTCCCTTCCCCCCAAAGAATACGAAGCGGGTTAACAGGCCCTAGGAAGAGAAGGGGCTTGAGGAGAAGGGACTTGAGGCAAAGGGGCTTGCCGTGCGGTTTTTCTGTTCCACGGGCGCGGGCTTCGGCCGTCCCCAGACTTCCTTGATCATTTCGTCCAGCTTGTCGGACAGGGCCTTGAGGTCCGGCTTGGTGAACTGGGCGTCGGCGCCGACGGTGGCGCACTTGCGCGCCAGCGGCTCGTTGATCATGGACGAGAAGATAGCCACGGGGATGCGCTTGAGGACGGGGTCTTCCTTGATGTGCTTGCACAGGGCGAGGCCGTCCATGGAGGGCATTTCGATATCGGAGATGATGCCCGCGCAGTACTTGGCGATGGATTCGCCGGATTCCTCGCAGCGCTGCTTGAGTTCGAGCAGGTAGTGCCAGGCTTCTTCGCCGTTGACCTTCTGCGTCAGGGTGAAGCGGCCTTCCTTTGCCAGCAGATGGGCGACAAGGCTGCGGATACTGGAGGAGTCGTCGACGTGCAGCACTTCCTGAGGGATGTCGTTCTGGAGAATGCCTTCGTCCTCGTCGGGATAGCGGATGGCCATGCTGGGGTTGAGTTCGGCGACGATGGCTTCCAGATCCAGCAGGAAGATGACGCGATCTTCGAGGCGCACGACGCCTGTGATGGAACTCTGGCTGATGTTTTGCAGGAAGTTGCCGGGCGCTTCGACGTCCATCCAGCTCAGGCGGTAGATGCGGTTGACGCCGGACACGAGGAAGCCGGTATAGACCGTATTGAATTCCGTGACGATGACCTTGGCGTCCTCATTGGCTATGGGGGTGCTGCCGAGGTATTTGGCCATGTCAATCAGCGGCACGATGCGGCCGTTGCGGTGGGAGAAGGCGCCGAGCACGGCGGGATGTCGCATTTCCGGCATGGCCGTAATGGGTTGCCGACGGATAATTTCCACGACCTTGGCGACGTTGAGCCCGTAATGGCCTTCGTATCCGTCCTGATTGACGTAAAATTCCACGATCTCCAGCTCATTTGTGCCGGTTTCCAGCAGAATATTGGTTTGCGACATACTGTCTCCCAAGGCATGGTCGAGGGCGGCAAGAGCACGCCGGGCGTCCGCTACCGCGGCTGACGGGGCATGGCTCCTGTTGCAATCGACCATGCTCCGATAGCCGTTTATGTTGAGATATCAAATAGTTTTAATTTAGCCGCATATCGCGGAAAGACTTCGCGGTCCCTGCAACAGGCCGGGAGCGGCGTTACTATCGCCACCGAAAGCAATGTAACATGTTCATTGTTGCTTTGCCTAGTTGTAGTCTTTTCGGTCGCGGGCAAAAAATGTTTAGCGCGGAAGCGGGGCGGCGCGTTCCGGGAGCCGCCGCCTAGGCGGAAAACAACCCTGTGGACATGTAGCGTTCGCCCGTGTCGCAGGCGAAGGTCACGATATGCTTGCCCTCCATTTCCGGCCGGGCGGCAAGGCGGAGAGACGCCGCGATATTCGCCCCCGTGGAGATGCCCGCGCAGACGCCTTCGGCGGCCATGAGGCGGCGGGCGGCGGCATAGGCCTCCTCGGTTGTCACGGTCATGATTTCGTCCACAAGTTCCCGCTTCAGGTTACGGGGCACGAAGCCCGCGCCGATGCCCTGAATGCCGTGGCGTCTGGGAGCGCCGCCGGAGAGAACGGGGGATTCCGCGGGTTCCACGGCGACGACGCGGCAGTCCGGCAGCAGGCCCTTGAGGTAGAGGCCCGTGCCCGACAGGGTCGCGCCGGAGCCGACCCCGGCCACGAGCGCGTCGACCACGCCGTTATTGTCGTGAAGGATTTCCGGGCCGGTGGTGGCGTAGTGGGCTTCTATGGCGTCGGCGTTGGCAAACTGGCGGGGCTGGAAGGCCTTGCGTTCCTCGGCGATGCTTTCGGCCTTCGCCACGGCGGCGGCCATGCCGCCTTCCGCGGGGGTAAGGGCCAGTTCCGCGCCAAGGGCGGTCAGCAGGCTCCGGCGCTCCATGCTCATGGATTCAGGCATGGTCAGCACGCAGCGCAGGCCGCGCACGGCGCAGACGAGGGCCAGACCTATGCCCATGTTGCCGCTGGTCGCCTCGACGACCGTGCCGCCCGCGGCCAGTTCCCCGCGCTGCATGGCGCGATCCAGAATATAGAAGGCGGCCCGATCCTTGATGGAGCCGCCCGGGTTCTGATTTTCGAGTTTCAGCAGCAGGATGCCCGGCAATCCGGCGGAAAGACGGGAAAGACGCAACAGGGGCGTGCGTCCGATGCTTTGGAGTAGGGTCGTGAGCATAACACCCTCGCAGTGTCGTTTATATGGAATGCGGCATGACGGGCATCGCGCGGGCGAAGACCATACGCAGGCCGCGAAACGGGCGAATATGCAATAGGTAGGTGATTTTCCCCTTGTTGGCAATCCCGGCGACTTTTTGCACAAGCGCTTGACGAAGCCTTGAGCGCAAGGCATGCAGAAAGAAGAGTCTTCGCGGCAGCGTCCGCAAGGAGGGGAACATGAAGAAAATGCTGATCGCCGCGGCGTGCGCCGCGGCCCTGTCGCTGACGGCGGGCGGCGGGGCGCACGCCCGGCCGGACCTGGTGGAATTGTATACCGAGGCCGTGCGTACCGCGGACGCGGCTGCGCTGGAGCGGCTGCTTGCGCCCAACTACTGGCATGTCGGCGCCAACGGTCATATTCAGGACAAGGAACATTTCATAGAGTCCGTCAAATCCGGCAAGATGGTCATCAAGACGCTGCATATCCGCAATGTGCGCGCCTCGATGGTGGGCAAGACCATGGTCGTCACCGGCAACGGCATCATGCAGGGAACCAGCGAGCCGCCGCTCCCGGAAGGGCTGATGCGCTATACTCTTGTGCTGGGCGACAACGGCGGACGGCAGCAGGTCGTGCTGTTCCAGGCGACGCCCGTCATGCCGACGGCGGACTGCAAGGACGGCAACTGCGCCCTGCGCTGAGATCCGCGTCAGACGGCGCCGCGAAACGGGACGACCGGAAGGTCGTCCCGTTCTTTTTTTGCCTTTTGCCGGATGGGGCCGGAAGCGGATGCGCTGGGGGAGGAGCGCGGTCAGGGCGCGGGGACGGGCGCGCAGGGCCCGGCGGCTTCGCCTTCCGCCGGGGCGTGACGCGTCCACCAGGGCAGTTCCCGCCAGGCCCGCGTCAGCGCGCGTTCCTTTTCCCGGCTGCCCGGCGAACAGGCCTCCAGAGCGGCATGGAAGTCCGGGGAATGGCCCCGGCGGCCGACGTGACAGAGCTCATGCAGGCAGAGGTGCCGGGCAAGTTCCTCGGGCAGGAGTACGGCGCGCCAGTTGAGACTGATGCGGGCCGAGAGAGCGCCGCCCGGAGCGACGACGCAACGGCAGCTCCCCCAGAGGCTGCGCTGATCCCGGCAGCGGATCGTTTCCACGGGGATGCGTTCGCGCGCGGCAAGGCGCAGCAGCAGGGGCGGCAGCAGGCGTTCCGCCGTCAGGCGTCCCCAGCGGCGCAGCAGGGCGGCGGCGGCCGGCAGCCGGGCGGCGGGGGCGTCGCCGTAGAAAAGAAGTTCTCCGCCGTTTTCCAGAAGCAGCAGCCGCCCCGGTCCGTCGTGCCGGAGGGCGGTTGCGCCGCGCGGGGCAAGGCTTGCCGCCAGCCTGCCCTGCGCCGCATTCCCCGCATGACGCACGGCAAATTTTGCCGGGAGCAGGGGAATGACGACGGCGGCGGGCAATTCCGGGCGCGGTTGCAGCAGGCAGCGGCGTTTCCAGGCCTTTTCCAGCCAGGGCAGCATGTTGCGAAGCGTTTTTTCCGCCTCGGGCAGGGCTTCGGGCGGCAGGCTCAGGCGCGGCGGCCCGTCCGCCGGGAGCGCGAGCCGCAGGCGGCGGGCCCGGGGAGAAATTCGCAGCCGGGCGGTAAGGCGCGTGCCGTCTTCAAGAATGAAAACAGCATATTGCTTTTGCAAAAAGACGTTTGGAATCGACGTTTCGGGCATGGTCGGATATAGGCGGCGCAAGGATTTTTCGTCAAGCGCATCGGTTTTGGATCCCTTCTTGCACTATAGGGCGCGACGAGAGAATTTGGAAATTTTTTCTTAACGCTGCGAGGCATGCTTCGCAGGTGCAAAGGACTCAGACCATGGAAATTACCAATCAGTATGCTTCGGCCCTTGATCTCTTTGGCGTGAACTCCGTGAACGGCTCTCAGGATGAGGAAGAAAAGTCGAGCACGGTTTCGCTTGGTTCCGACGGCGACAGCGTGACTATTTCCGATGAAGCTCGTCAGCTCTATGCCCAGAAGAGCGCCGCTTCCGAAACGGCTGAACCCGCCGCGGCTCAGCAGGGCGGCGCCGGCGGCGGCGTCTCCGGCAGCGGCAGCAGCAGCGAAGACGACGACACCAGCGAAATTCAGACCCAGATCCAGTCCCTTCAGGGTCAGCTGGCCGCCCTGCAGGCGTCTTCCGACGGCGACAACGCCGGCGAAATAGCCGCCTTGCAGAGCCAGATTGCGTCCCTGAAGGCGCAACTGGACTAAGTCCGGCAGAAGGGGAGGGGCGTCCGGACCCGTAACATTTACAGATGCGAACCTGCCGGAAGAGTGCGTATTCCGGAAGCCGTGTTCCAGATACTTTCCATCGGGAGATGTCGTTATTGCCGTGGCGACATTTCCCTCCCCTCCCCACAGAGGCGCGCCTTTGCCGTGGCGCGCCTCTTCCTTTTTCCGCTTTCAAAGCTAAAACGCTCAAGCGTCCCGTTTCGCCCGCCGCCGGCGGGGAATCGGGACGCTTGTTTTTTTCGAAAATTTTTGCTTGACTTCTTAATAGGAATCGTTACTATCTTTTCAACAGGGAACAACTTCAACCGGCGCAATGCCAAAGGACTCCATCATGAAATCTCTGAAAGGCACGCAGACGGAAAAAAATATTCTCACCGCCTTCGCCGGCGAATCCCAGGCTCGCAACCGCTACGACTTTTTCGCCGGGGCCGCCAAGAAGGACGGCTTTGTGCTGGTGAGCGACATCTTTACGGAAACGGCCCTGCAGGAAAAGGAACACGCCAAGCGCCTGTTCAAATTCCTTGAGGGCGGCGAAGTGGAAATCGCGGCGGCCTTCCCCGCCGGCGTGATCGCCGACAGCCATACCAACCTGATCGCCTCCGCCGCCGGCGAAAACCATGAGCATACGGAAATGTATCCTTCCTTCGCCGCCACCGCCGAAAAGGAAGGCTTTGCCGAAATCGCCGCCGTCATGCGGAATATCGCCGTGGCCGAGGCCTATCACGAGCGCCGTTTCTTGGCGCTGGCCCGCGACATCAAGGAAGGCCGCATGTTCCTGCGCGAAAAGCCCGTCATCTGGCGCTGCCGTAACTGCGGCTGTCTGGTGGAAGGCGCTCACGCTCCCGAACTGTGCCCCGCCTGCGCGCATCCCAAGGCCCACTTTGAAGAACTGAACTACAGCTTCTAGTATTTCCCCCGCTTCCTTCCCCTTTTCTCCCGACCCCGGACGGCGCGCCGTCCGGGGTCTTGCGTCTTGAGGGGGGCGGGGTTTTCGTCTATCGTTGGGCGGCGCTGCGCCAACACTGTTCGTAAGTTGTTTGGGGGGAAGGGAAACCCCTCTGCTAGCGCGAGAGGTGTTTCCCGTCCCCCCAAGCCCCCCATCCCTTCCCCAGCGCGCTTTTATCGGGGGAAGAGTCAGGAATACGAGGCGACCCCGCCACAAAAGACAAGTGGCGTGTGTACATCCTATTTATTCTATCTATTGAAATTATTTGTAAAATTTGTGTTAGCAGGCCCTAGAGCATCTTGGGGTTGAAACGCTGTGCGTTTCAAACCTTACGGCCTGTCGTTTCCCGTTTTACCTTTTTCAAAGGCAGAACGTTTTAATGGTATAAAAATAAAATATTATCGTATCTTATGAAAATATCCATCTTTATCCGTCAGATACTGCGAGCGGGTTTTGGGGAAGATGGGAGAGTTTGAGGGGGAAGGAACCCCTTTTTGCCGCAAGCAGCGACCCAACGGGCGGCCGAAGGCCGTGCCCGTCAGGCGACGCAGGAGCCCTACGGGCATCGACAGCAGAGCAAAGGGGTTCCTTCCCCCTCAAGATAAAACATAATGAGTCCTGATCCTAGAGCATTTTCAGTTTGAAATGCTGTGCATTTCAAACCATACGGCCTGTCGTTTCGCGAAAAAAACGCGTTTTTTCCCCTCACTTGGGGGAGGCGGCGCTGGGCCGCCGCCTCGCGTTTCACCGTTTTCAAAGGTGAAAGGGGCTGAAAAAGCGCGTTGGGGGAAGGGGGGGGGGCCGGGGGGCGCTGTGCCGCCGCCTCGCGTTTCACCTTTTTCAAAGGTGGAACGCTCTAAAGCACAGAACAGCTGCCGGAGATGCGCGCTCCCCGTCCTATGATTTCGCGCACGTCGCCGGTCGATTTTTTAAGGGTGAAAGGCTCT
>CALUWU010000061.1 GCA_944324555.1 uncultured Desulfovibrio sp. | reverse complement strand
TGTTCCGGCGGCATGTTGAGGGCTTCAAAATTGTAATAGTCGTTTTCCACCTCCGGGCCGGAGGCGATATCAAAACCGAGATGGCGGAATACGGCGCAGATTTCTTCGGTGACAAGCGTGGTGGGATGCAGAGTCCCCTGCCACGGCGCCCGCCCGGGAGTGGTAGGGTCGAAGCGGGCCAGGGCCTCGGCTTCCTTCTGAGCCTCGAGCTCGGCCTTGCGGGCTTCAAACAGGGCGTTGAGCCGCTCCTTGACGCTGTTGGCCTTCTGTCCCACGGCGGGCCGTTCCGCCGGAGGCAGGGAAGACAGGGAGCTCATAATGGAGGCCAGTTTGCCCTTGCGCCCCAGAAAATCCACCCGCAGCTCTTCCAGAGCCGCCAACGAAGAAGCCCGGCCGCAACCTGTTTCCAGATCGCCCACCAGGCTTTCCAATGCTGCAATCAGATCCATGCGATATCCCCGCCGCCGACGGCGGCCATGTCTGCCGCATCCCCGGCAGGGGCGCGGCTTCCTCTTCAGAGCATTTTTCCACGGCCTTCGTTTCGCGGGAAAAACGTCGTTTTTCCATCCGGTTCAGGCCGGGCGGCGCTGAACCGCCGCCTCGCGTTCCGCCTCTTTCAAAGGCGGAATGCTCTGAGACAACAAACGGGCGGCGGGCTGTTACGCCGCGCCGCCCGTCTCCAGACTCTACGGAGCGTCGATCCCGCGCTCATGCGGACAGGGCCGCAGGCTGCGGAAACGGACGCTGCATGAAGAAGGCTTTCGCTCTAGTTGAGGGCGGCCTTGGCCTGCTCCACGACCTTGGCGAAGTCTTCCTTGTGGTACACGGCCAGATCGGCCAGCACCTTGCGGTTCAGCGTGATGCCGGCCTTGTTCAGGCCGTGCATGAGACGGCTGTAGGAAAGGCCGTTGAGACGCGCACCGGCGTTGATGCGCAGAATCCACAGGGTGCGGAAATCACGCTTGCGGTGCTTGCGACCGATAAAGGAATATTGCAGCGCGCGTTCCACAGCCTCGCGGGCGGTGCGGTACAGACGGCTGCGGCCGCCGCGAAAGCCCTTGGCGGCGCTCAGATACTTTTTGTGCCGGCGATGGGCGGCAAGACCTCTCTTCACACGCATGGGAGTATCCTCCATAGTCTCCCGGCAAAGGCGGAGGTTGCCCGCCGGGGAGTAAAATTTTCACGATGCGGAATTGAACCCGAAGGTCGCGGCTTCCGCAGGCCGGGCAGCGCGTCCCGAGGACGGCTTGCATCAGCGGCGCGCAGCGCGCGCCCGAAGTGTCGCCGCGCCTGCTAGCCGTTGGGCAGCATGCGGCGCACGGCCTTCTCGTTGGTGCGGTCCACGGTGGTGGACTGGCCCAGACGCCTCTTGCGGCCCGGGGCCTTCTTGGTCAGGATGTGGCGCAGGTTCTGGCGGCGGCGCTTGAACTTGCCGCTGCCCGTCACCTGAAAACGCTTGGCGGCGGAGCGCCGGGTTTTGATCTTGGGCATGATGTTCTCCCTGAGTAATGTGTCGGCAGCCGCGTGGTTGCGCGGCCGCATGCGTCCGCGCAAAGGCGGACGCGTCCGTTGTCCCTCCCGGGACGGGCAAGGCATAATGCCTTAAAACCTTGCCGGATGCAAGTGTTCAGCGACCGGCGGCGCTACTTCTTGGGCACCAGCAGCATTTGCAGGGTGCGGCCTTCGGCGCGGGCTTCCTGATCCACCTTGGCCACGTCGGCAAGATCCTGCACGATGCGATCAAGGATGCTCACGCCGCGATCCTTGTGGACGATCTCGCGCCCGCGAAAGAAGACGGTCACCTTGCAGCGATCGCCGTCTTCAAGGAAGCGGCGGATATGGCGCACCTTGGTTTCGTAATCATGGTCGTCGGTCTTGGGCCGGACCTTGATTTCCTTGATCTGCACCACGCTCTGGCGTTTCTTGGCTTCCTGCTTCTTCTTCTGCTGTTCGTACTTGAACTTGCCGTAGTCCATGATACGGCAGACAGGCGGCTCGGCGTTGGAAGACACTTCCACCAGATCAAGCCCGGCTTCCTTGGCCAGGGCGATAGCCTCATTGCGCTGCATAATCCCCTTCTGCTCGCCGTCGGCCGCGATGACGCGCACTTCCCGCGCGCGGATCATCTCGTTGCGACGCACGCCGTCCTGCGGCATGTCGCGGCGGGGTCTCATGTTAGGAGAAGCTATAGCTCATCCCTCCTCGTTTGAAAGGCTCCTCGGCGTCCGCGCGAATCATGGCGGCGACCTCCGCCACGGACTTGAGCCCGACATTGTCCCCATTGCGCAGGCGTACGTTCACGCCGCCCGACTGCGCTTCCTTTTCCCCAACAACCAGAATGTAAGGCACCTTCTCCAGTTGTGCCTCGCGCACCTTGAAGCCCAGCTTCTCGTTGCGCAAATCCGCCGTGGCGCGAATGCCCAGCGCCTTGAGTTCGTCGCAGGCCTTCTGCGCGGCCTCGTTGCAGGCGTCCACCACGGTAAGCAGACGCGCCTGCTCGGGCGCGAGCCAGGTGGGCATGGCGCCCGCGTATTGTTCGATCAGCACGCCGATGAAACGCTCCAGCGAGCCCATGATGGCGCGGTGCACCATCACCGGGCGATGCCGTTCGCCGTCCTGGCCCACATAGGTGAGGTCGAAGCGATCCGGCAGGGTGAAATCCACCTGAATGGTGGAGCACTGCCACTCGCGACCAAGGCAGTCCAGCAGACGGACGTCGATTTTCGGCCCGTAGAACGCGCCGTCGCCCTCGTTGATCTCGTAGGGCATGTCGGCCTTTTTCACGGCCTCCACAAGCGCGTTGGTGGCCAGTTCCCAAGCCTCGTCCGTGCCGATGCTGTCTTCGGGCCGGGTCGATATGGCGACCTTGAACTGGAAGTTGAACAGCTGCATCAGGTCGCGGATCAGGTGGATGACGTTGAGAATTTCGCCTTCCAGCTGTTCCGGGGCGCACAGGATGTGGGCGTCGTCCTGCGTGAACTGGCGCACGCGCAGCAGACCGTGAAGCACGCCGCTCTTTTCATGGCGATGCACGACGCCCAGCTCGAAATACCGCTGGGGCAGATCGCGATAGCTGCGAAGATCGTTCTTGAAGATCAGCATGTGCGAAATGCAGTTCATGGGCTTGATGCCGTACTGATCTTCTTCGATCTGCGTGAAGTACATGTTCTGGCGATAGTGATCGTAATGGCCGGAACGCTGCCACGTTTCCACGCGCAGCAGCTGCGGGCCCTGCACGATGTCGTAATTGCGCTTGAGATGCTCGCGCCGCCAGAAGTCCTCGAGAATGGTGCGGAGCAGCATGCCCTTGGGCAGCCAGAAGACCATGCCCGGCGCCACCTCTTCATGGAAGGTGAAGAGCTTCAGCTCCCGGCCGAGCTTGCGATGATCGCGGCGCTTGGCTTCCTCGATCTGGGCAAGATAGGCCTTGAGCGCCTTGTCGTCGGCAAAGGCCGTGCCGTAGAGGCGCGAGAGCATGGGATTCTTTTCGTTGCCGCGCCAGTAGGCGCCGGCCGCGGAAAGCAGCTTGGCGCAGCGGGTGAAACCCGTGTGCGGCGCGTGGGGGCCGCGGCACAGGTCGGTGAAATCGCCGCAGGTATAGAGCGACACCGTTTCGGCGTCGATGTCGTTGATGATTTCGACCTTGAAGTTTTCGCCCATTTCGGAAAACTTCCGCACGGCGTCGCCCTTGCTCATGGTCGAGCGCTCGAAGGGCAGGCGCGCGTCGGCGATGCGCCGCATTTCCGCCTCGATGGCTTCAAAGTCGTCGCTGGAGAAGGGGCGCTCGACGAAAAAGTCGTAATAGAAACCGTTGTCGATGGCCGGGCCGATGGTGACCCTGGCCGAGGGGAAGAGTTTCTTGACCGCCGCCGCCATCACGTGCGCCGTGGAATGACGCACAATGACCAGCCCTTCGGGGGAATCGGCGTATACGGGCTCAAGCGCCGCGCAGCCTTCGGGCAGAGGAGAGGAAAGGTCCAGCAGGGTTCGGGTGTCGCCCGTCGCAGCCCAGGCCGCGACCACGGCCTTGAATTTCTTGCCGCTGAGGGCCTGCTGCAATACGGACGCCGCCGAAGCGGCGGCGGAAACGTCGACGGACTGGCCTTCCACCATCACTGTCATGGTAACTCCTTACATGACGCATGTCGTCGCCGGGCCCGCCGGAACAACGCGACGCGGCGCATTCCGCGCGGCCTTTCGCGCTTTGCGAAAAGGGGCCGCGCGCCCTTGCGTCGCGGGCGACCGGCAGACGCCGGAGCGCTGCGCGCTGGCAGCGCCGACCTGCTCTTTATCTACAAAAAAAGAATGGGGAGGCGGAAACCTCCCCATCAACAAATGTGCCTGCCGCTGAACGGCTATAACGATGAGCGCCGCGCAACTGGCGTGCCTCGTCGCCAAAGGGGCAACCCCCATGTTGTCTATTTTGGTAGGAACGAGCAGACTTGAACTGCTGACCTCTTCCGTGTCAAGGAAGCGCTCTAGCCACCTGAGCTACGCTCCTACATCAGGCAAGATTCGTTCTACGCGGATTGACCCCTTTCGTCAACACTTTTTTTCAAAAAAAATCTTTTTCTCTTTTTTATTTTATAACACATTGATATTAAATAATTTTTATGAGCGCCGCATTCTTGCGGCCCCCCCGCGCTTTCCGCTATAATCGGCCGCATGGACCAAAAAGAACCGCATTCCGAGCCTGACGGAGGGAGGTTGAGCGAAAGCGCGCAGCTGGCTCTGCTGCAAAAGCTGGCGCAGCTCGTGAACATCTCCACCGATATGGAACGCACCCTGGAGCGGGCGCTGGCCCTCATGGCGGAGCATCTGCACCTCATGCGGGGCAGCATCACCCTTATCTCTCCCAGCACGGGGGAAATACGCATCCAGGCTTCCTACGGGCTCAAGTCTTCCGAACGCCTGCGCGGACGCTACGTGCCCGGCGAGGGCATCACCGGGCGCGTCATACAGACGGGACAGCCCATGTGCGTCTCCAACGTTTCCCGGGAGCCGCTCTTTCTCAACCGCACCCGTTCGCGCGATCTGAAGAAGGAGGCCGTATCCTTTATCTGCGTGCCCATCCGGCTGCACGGCGACGTGGTGGGCGCCATGTCGGCGGATCACCTGCTGACCGACGCCGCGACGCTGGAAGAGGAAATGCGCCTGCTCTACGTGGTGGCCGGGCTGCTGGCCCACGCCGCCTACGAAAGTCGGCGCTTCATGGACAGGGAGAGCGGCGGCCCCCTGCGGCCCAAGGGCTTCGTGGGCAATTCGGAGGCCATGCGCCGCGTCTATGAACAATTGCTGCAGGTCGCGCCCTCCTCGACGACGGTCTTTCTGCAGGGGGAATCCGGCACGGGCAAGGAGCTGGCGGCCCGCGCCCTGCACGCGGCGAGTTCCCGGGCCGACAAACCCTTCATTTCGCTCAACTGCGCGGCCCTGCCGGAAAGCCTGATTGAAAGCGAGCTGTTCGGGCATGAAAAGGGGGCCTTCACCGGCGCCAGCGCCGTACGCAAGGGGCGCTTCGAGCTGGCCGATCAGGGAACGCTCTTTCTCGACGAGGTGGGCGAACTGAGCCTTTCCACCCAGGCCAAGCTGCTGCGCGTGCTGCAGGAACGCACCTTCGAACGTCTGGGCGGCATGCGGAGCCTCCACGCCGACGTCCGCATCGTGACGGCCACCAACCGGGATCTGGAAAAGATGGTGCGGGACGGCCAGTTCCGGCAGGATCTTTTTTACCGCCTCAACGTTTTCCCCATCTTTCTGCCGCCGCTGCGCGCCCGGCAGGACGACATCCTGCCGCTGGCCAATCATTTTCTGCAAAAATACGCGCTGGCGGCGGGGCGCGAGGACGCCCACCTTTCCCTCGCCGTCATGGACATGCTGCAACGCTACCAGTGGCCGGGCAATATCCGGGAACTGGAAAACGCCATGGAAAGGGCGGTGCTTCTGCTCGGTCGGGAAAGTCTCGTCCTGCCGCAGCACCTGCCCCCGGCCATGCACCGGCACGCCCTGCAGAAGGACGCGCCCCGGGGCGACGTCTGTCAGGTCCTGTCCATCTCCCTTCAGGACCGGCTCGACGAGCTGGAACGGGCCTGCATCGTGGACGCGCTGACGGCGCACAAGGGGCGCATGGGCCGCGCGGCCGCCTCGCTGGGGCTGACCGAGCGCATCATGGCCCTGCGAATGAAGAAGTACGGCCTTTGCTACAAGGAATATCGCAAGGGCGATAATAATTGAGGCGCGGCCGCGCCGCGCTTTCGACGGAACCTTTAACCGAGGGTATGCACATGGCTATCAAGCTGCTGCGGGACACGGCGTGCGAAGGCAAGATCGTCGTCATTCGCCAGGATCTGAACGTCCCCATGAAGGACGGCGTCATCACCAACGACAAGCGTATCCGCGCTGCCCTGCCCGGCGTGCGGATGGCGCTGGAAAAGGGCGCGGCGGGCGTCGTCCTGCTTTCGCATCTGGGACGCCCCGTCGAGGGCGAATTTGACGCGAAATTTTCCCTTGCGCCGGTGGCTGCCCATCTTTCGGGCCTGCTGGGCCGGGAGGTGAGGCTGGCGGCCTCGCCGGAAGAGGCCAAACCCGCGTCCGGCGAAATCGTGCTGCTGGAAAACGTGCGTTTCTTCAAGGGCGAAAAGAAAAACGATCCTGAACTGGCCGCCCGTCTGGCCGCGCTGGGCGACGTTTACGTCATGGACGCCTTTGGCGCCGCCCACCGGGCCCACGCCTCCACGGAAGGCGCCGTGCGCCTCGCCGCCGTCGCCTGCGCCGGCCCGCTCATGGCCGCGGAACTGGAAGCCTTCGGCAAGGTTCTGGACGCCCCCGCGCGGCCGCTGGCGGCCGTCATCGGCGGCTCCAAGGTTTCCAGCAAGATGGGCCTGCTGGAAAACCTCGTGGACAGGGTGGATATTCTTATTGTGGGCGGCGGCATCGCCAATACCTTCCTGGCGGCCTCCGGCGTCAATGTCGGCGCGTCGCTGTACGAGCCGGAACTCGTGGAAGAGGCCGCGAAAATCATGGCCAAGGCCGCCGCGCAGGGCAAGAAGCTGCCCCTGCCCGCGGACGTTGTGACGGCCGCCGCGCTGGAATCCGGCAGCCCCGCGACGACCCGCGCCGTAAACGAAGTTCCCGCCGGCGAAATGATCCTCGATATCGGCCCCAGGACCGTGGAACTGTACAAGGATATGCTCGGCCCCGCCGCCACCGTGGTCTGGAACGGCCCGGTAGGCGCCTTTGAAGTGGACCCCTTCGGCGCGGGCACCCGCGCGCTGGCCGAGGCTCTGGCCTCTTCGCAGGCCTTTGTGGTCGTGGGCGGCGGCGATTCCGTGGCCGCCGTTGAAAGCTACGGCCTTGCCGATCGCATGGGCTACATCTCCACGGGCGGCGGCGCGTCCCTGGAACTGCTGGAAGGCAAGAAACTGCCGTCCGTCGCGGCGCTGGAGGCGCGCGGCTAGCCGCCCCCCTTTCCGCGTCGCGACGGCGCCCTGCCCGTCGCGACGCGCGAAACCGTTCGGGGGACGCGCCGCGGCGCGTCCCCTTTCTGTTTCAAAATCCGCCCGCTTGACTTTCGACGCCCTTTTTCTGCAATACTGACGCGCGGGCGCCGCCTTGAGGACGGCGCGGCACGCCCCGTCTTGAGAAATTTTTCACAAAAAATGTCGTCCCGGGAGGCACGAGCGTATGCGCCATTTCTCCATCCTGTTCAGAATAATCTTTCTGCTCTGCTGCGCCTTTCTGACATGCGGCGGTTTCGCGCTGATCGGCGGCAACGGCATGAACGCGATTGCCCGCTTCAGCATGGACACGACGGAGAGGGTCATGGCGGACGGGCAGAAAGCCAAGCTCGAAACCGCGACGCACTCGCTGGCCGTTTCCATGGGAGAGGCCCTGAAAGGGCTGGACGAATCCGAGCAGGCGGCGACCCTGCGCCGCTACCTGCGCGATATCCGTTTCGAAGGCGATCAGTCCGGGTACTTTTACGCCTACAAGGGAACAAAGAATATCGCGCTGGCGCCCAATCCCGCCCTGGAAGGCAAAGACCTCGGCGACAGCAGGGACGTGAACGGCGTGTACTACGTGCGGGAAATGGCGCTGCTGGCGCAGCGGGACGGCAAGGGCTTCGTCAATCTGGTCTTTCCCAAGCCCGGCATGGGCGATCAGCCCAAGCTGAATTACGTGGAGCGCATTCCCGGAACGCCCTTTTATCTGGGCACGGGCGTTTACCTCGACAACGTCGCCGCGGAAAAGAAGCGCCTCCATGAAAGTATCGACGCCTCCTTTGCGACGCAGACCCGCCTTTTCTTCTGCATTGCCGGGGCGAGTCTGGCCGTGCTGCTGACGCTGAGTCTGGTCGTGGCCGCCGGCATCGTGCGCCCCCTGCGGGCCGCCACGAGTCTGGCGCAGGAAGTTTCCCGCGGCAATCTGGACGTGGAGGCCGAACCGCGCGGCAGGGACGAGATCAGCCGTCTGGAAGGCGCCCTGAAAGAAATGGTGCGGACCCTGCGCGCCAACAGGGAAGAAATCCGCCGCCAGCAGGCGCTGGCGGAACGGCAGACCGAGGAGGCCCGCAAGGCCGCGGAAGAGGCGCATGCCGCCCGTCTGCGCGCCGAGGGCGCGCGCCGGGAAGGCATGCTGGCCGCCGCTGAACGGCTGGAGCAGACGGTGGAGGGGGTGTCCGCCGCCTCCGCGCAGCTGACGGCGCAGATAGAAGAAGCCAGCAACACGGCCTCCCACGCCGCGGAACGGCTGTCCGAGGCCGCCGCGGCGATTACCGAAATGAATTCCACCGTGCGGGAAGTGGCCCGCAACGCGTCCGACGCCTCGGGCGTCTCCGCGGCGACCCGGCAGAAGGCCGAAAGCGGCGCGGCCATCGTGCGGCAGTCTCTGGACAGCATCGAGCGCGTGCAGCGGGGATCGGAGGCGCTGAAGGAGGACATGACGCAACTCGGCGCGCACGCCCAGTCCATCAGTCAGGTCATGAGCGTCATTTCCGACATTGCGGATCAGACGAATCTGCTGGCCCTGAACGCCGCCATCGAGGCCGCGCGGGCGGGCGAGGCCGGGCGCGGCTTCGCCGTGGTGGCCGACGAGGTCCGCAAGCTGGCCGAAAAGACCGTGGCGTCCACCAGCGAAGTCGGCAGGGTCGTGCGCGCCATTCAGGAAAGCGCGACAAAGAGCATGGCGGCCGCCGACGACTCCATGCAGCTCATCCGTCAGGCCACGGAATTTGCCGGGAAGTCGGGCGAGGCCCTGCGCGGCATCGTCGCCGACGCGGAAACCACGGCGGACGAGGTGCGGGCCATCGCCGCGGCCGGAGAGGAGCAGTCCGCCGCCAGCGAGGAAATCAACAGATCCATTCTTGAAGTCAACAACCTGATGCGCGACGGCGCCGGCGCCATGAAGGAGGCGTCCCTCGCCATCGCCGGACTTGCCGGCGAAATGCGGTCCCTGCGCGCCCTGATTGCCGACATGAAGCGCGAATAGGCCGGCCGCGCCCGGGAAAAGCCGTTTCCGACGGGCCCGGCGTTCCCGCCGGGAACGCGCCGAGAGGGCATGCAAAAAGGGGGCGTCCGTGCCGGACGTCCCCTTTTTCGCGCGAAAGAAACTGAAAGCCGTATTTCTGGCGGAGGCGTATAGGAGTCGAACCTACCGCAGACGGTAAAGCCTGCCGCCGGTTTTGAAGACCGGGCGCCACACCGGTGACGAAACGCCTCCCCGCATCGTAAAAAACGACTCTCCCGGGTAGAGCTGCCATGAAAAGCAGCAAACGTCAAGCGGCGCGATCCGCAAACCGCCGCATATTCGCCGGAACCCCTTGAAAATCTCCAAAAAGGACCTATTTTTCCCCTCACGCGGAAGAAGTATATATTTGCTTTGCATTCTGGTTGTTTTGTGCTAGAAAGCGGGCTAGTCTATGTCTCCGTTTCAGGCTTGCCCGCCAGACGGGAAACGGCAGAGGGCATTTCGCAAGCCGCGTTTGCGCGCTTGTTGCGGCGGTCCGGTACAGCCGGGCCATGGCTTTTCCTTAGATGCATCGGCATCGTGACCCCATGGGAGAAATCGCATGACAACACTGTTTTACCTGTTGGGCTACCTCGCGGTCATCGGCTTCGTCGCAATGGCCTGTATCAAAATCAAAACCTATATGCAGGCCAGCCCCCTGCATGTTCGCTGGGAACTGTACCCCGTGCCCCATGAAGGCGAGCGCGCCGCCCGCGGCGGCAGCTTCATGGAAGACAAGGACTGGTGGACCAAGCCCCGCCACATCGATCACCTGGGCGACATGAAGGCCCTGGTGCAGGAAGTGCTCTTCCTGCACGCCACCTTCGAGCACAACCTGAAGCTGTGGTTCCGCACCTATCCCTTCCACTTCGGCCTGTACATGCTCATGGGCGGCGCGATCATCCTCGTGCTCGTCGCCTTCCTGCGCCTGTTCGGCATGGATCCCGAAGGCGGCTTCCTGACCTTCGTGTTCAACGTGATCAACGCCATCAGCATGATCGGCATGTTCGGCATCATCGGCGGCGGCATCGGCCTTATCTGCCGTCGTCTGCACGACGAGGGCCTGCGGAAGTACTCCACGCCCGAACACTTCTTCAACCTGGGCGTGTTCATCGTCTTCGCGCTGGTGGGTCTGGCGGCCTGGGCCGTCAACGCCTCCTTCGCCCGCACCTCCTCCGACTTCATCTACAACCTGCTGACCTTCAATTTCGAGCCGCTGACCAGCAGCGCCTTCGGCCTGCACATGCTCTTCGGCTTCTTCCTGCTCATCTGGATCCCCATGACCCATATGGCGCATCTGTTCTTCAAGTACTTCACCTATCACGACATCCGCTGGGGCGACACGCCCACCAACTACAGCGAAGAAAACAAGCAGAAGATTGGCGAAGCCCTGAAGTTCAATGTGACGTGGTCCGCTTCCCATATCAACCCTGAAGGTTCCGCCACCAAGAACTGGGTCGACGTTGCGACCAGCACGGGCGAACCCTCCAAGGACGCCAAGTAAGGGAAACCCTCTCAGGGAGACGCGCGAGCGTCCGTCGGGCCCGCCCGACGTATCAAAAGCAATCCGCCCGATGGAGCGATTCATATGAAAGATACGTTGCAACTGACAGATATCTCCACTGCCGAAGGGCAGATGGTACACATCGATCCCAAGGACCTGCCCGAAATTCCCGGTCTGGATCTGCATCCCATGCCGTGGCGCCCCTTCACCGACGAGCAGAAGGAAAAAACCGCCTGCATCCTCGATGAAGTCTGCGTGCTCAACATTCCCAAACCCGCCAACAAGCAGGAAGAGGAAGAGCTCGTCAACAAGTTCATCAACGGCATGAGAAAGTTGTTCTCCAAGGAGAACAACTGGACCTTCCTGCCCATGCTGGAAACCAGCATGGACTACTGCGCCCAGTGCAACTCCTGCTCCGACGCCTGTCATCTGTATGAAATGTCCGGGCAGAACGAAATGTACCGGCCCAACTTCCGGTCCGAAATCTTCCGCCGCATCTACAAGCAGTATGTCAAGAAGGAACCTCTGGCCAAATGGCGTTACGGCGACATGGGCCTGAACTGGAAGACCGTGGCGCGTCTGGGCGAACTGGCCTACCGCTGCAACCTGTGCCGTCGCTGCGCGCAGACCTGTCCCATCGGCGTGGACAACGGTCTGATCGCCCGCGAAATCCGCAAGCTGTTCAGCCAGGAACTGGGCATCTACCCCCGCGAGCTGCATGAAAAGGGCACTGTGAATCAGATGTCCGTGGGCTCTTCCACCGGCATGACCCCCGACGTGGTGAAGGAAAACGTGGAGTTCATCGACGAGGACTACACGGAAATCACCGGCGTGGGCATCCACACCCCCTTCGACGTGAAGGGCGCCGACATCCTGCTGCTGCACAATGCCGGCGAAGTCATGGCCTGGCCCGAAAACATCGCCGCCTTCTCCCTGATCTTCCAGGAAGCCGGCCTGTCCTGGACCCTGTCCAGCAAATCCGTGGGCTATGACGCGGTGAACTACGGCGTGTTCTACGACGACGCCCAGACCGCCCGTATCGCCCTGCAGCACATGCAGGCCGCCAAGGAACTCGGCGTCAAGAAAATCGTCATGGGCGAATGCGGTCATGCCCACAAGGCCCTGACCGTCATTGCCGACCGCGTCATTCCTTACGAATACCAGGTGCCGCGCGAAAGCTGCTACGTGACCCTGCGCGATATCGTGATGAGCGGCCGCCTCAAGCTGGATCCCAGCCGCAACAACTTCCCCGTGACCCTGCACGACCCCTGCAACATCGTGCGTCTCATGGGTATTGTGCAGCCCCAGCGCGACATCCTGCACAAGATTGCGCCCATGTTCCG
>CALUWU010000060.1 GCA_944324555.1 uncultured Desulfovibrio sp. | reverse complement strand
TTTCCGGCAGGAAAGGCGTTCCCGTAGTCCTTCCCCCCGGGCCCCCATCCCTTCCCCAGCGCGCTTTTATCGGGGAAAGAGTCAGGAATACGAGGCGACCCCGCCGCCAAAGACAAGCGGCGTGTGTGCGCCTTTTTATCCTGTCATTTTGGGCCGGGCGGCGTTGTCTCGCCGCCTCGCGTTTCGCCTTTTTCAAGGCTAAAACGCTCCAAACAGCTTGTCGTGTTCCTGCGGCAAGCTGTTTGCTGTTTTTTGCTGCGAGCTGGGCGCGGGTTTTGGGGAAGATGGGGGAGTTTGAGGGGGAAGGAACCCCTTTTTGCCGCAAGCAAAAGGGGTTCCTTCCCCCTCAAGATAAACTAATGAATCCGACTCACGGACGGCCGTCGCCGCGTCCGTTGCGACGAAGGAAATTACGGCGCCGGCAGCGGAGCGAAGAGGGGCTTTCTCCCTTGGGCGGGAAACTTGAAATTCGAATTCCGACGGCCGGAGAGGGGCTTGTACCGGCGGTTTCCGGCGATGGCGCAAAAAAAACTCTTTTTTTTCACAAGCGCGTTGACAAGCGTAAAAAAGCATGTTTGTGTGGATTTAAGGGCCGCGTGACGGGAATAGGTTTTGCCGGAGAGAGCGCGGCGTTTGGCCTTTTTTTCATGAGGTTTTTTGAATGTCCAAGTCCATCTATGTCGGCAACCTTCCCTGGTCCGCAACCGAAGACGAAGTGCAGGCTCTTTTTGCCGAGTACGGCAAGGTGCTGTCCGTGAAACTGGTGAGCGATCGCGAAACCGGCCGCGCCCGCGGTTTTGGTTTTGTGGAAATGGACGACGCCGAAGCCCAGGCGGCCATTGAGGCCCTCGACAATCACAACTTCGGCGGGCGTACCCTGCGCGTGAACGAAGCGAAACCCCGCGCTCCCCGTCCGCCCCGCTACTAGGCCGCAGGCCTGCGTTCCGGCAGCCGTCCGGCTGCGCGCGACGGCGGGCAGGGCAGGAGCATCCGCGCGAGGGATGTTCCGACATCTGCCGAAATCAGGACGCCCCGGTTTCCGGGGCGTTTTTTTGCCTGCGGGGCGTTGCGTGAAGCGGATTTTTTCCGGCTGAAAGGCTTGACTTGACCGTAGGTCCCTGTTGTGGGAAAAATCAGGGGGATACGCGCCCGAAACGGTATGCCGGAGGCGGGATCGCCTGCCGGAGGGGCGGGGCGGCCGCGCTCCGTCGCGCGCGGGCGCGGCGAATCTTTTGCCAACCATTCAGGATCATATACGCATCATGACGCAACAGACGACGCATCGCTGCGGCTGGGTCGCCCTCATGGGGCCGCCCAACGCGGGCAAGTCCACACTGCTGAACGCCCTGCTCGGGCAGAAGGTCACCATCGTGACCCCCAAACCGCAGACCACGCGCAACCAGATCGTCGGCATTCTGACCGACGACGACGCGCAGGCCATATTCATGGATACGCCGGGCCTTTCCCAGGTGCGCGGCCGCCTCAGCAAGACCATGATTCAGGCCGTGTGGCAGAGTCTGGGGCAGGCCGACGCCATTGTCCTCGTGCTGGACGCCCACCTCTACATCCGCAAGCCCGAATTTCTTGAGCGCGACATCGCGCCCGTGGCCGAGGCGCTGGCGGGCGACGAGCGCCCGCTGGTGGTCGTCGTCAACAAGGTGGACATGTTCGCCGACAAGAGCCGGATGCTCCCCCTGCTGACGCGCCTCAACGAAATGTGGCCCCGCGCGGAAATATTCCCGGTGTCGGCCCTTCGCAAGGACGGCCTTCCCGAACTGGCCGCCCTCATCAAGGGGCTGCTGCCCGAGGGCGAGGATCAGTTCCCGGAAGATCAGATTTCCACCGCGCCGGTGCGCTTCATGGCGGCGGAAATCATCCGCGAAAAGCTCTTTCTGCTGCTGCGTCAGGAGGTGCCCTACAGCATCGCCGTGGACATCGAAAGCTGGCGGGAAGACGCCGAACGCGGGCAGACGGTCATTCACGCCCTGATTTACGTTTCTTCGCCGCAGCACAAGGGCATGGTCATCGGCAAGGGCGGCGCGACGCTGAAGCAGGTGGGCATCGAGGCCCGCAAGGACATTCAGGAACTTATTGAAGGCAAGGTGCATCTGGAACTGTGGGTGAAGGTGCGCGAGCAGTGGACGGAAGACCCGGCTTTCCTGCGGGAGCTGGGGCTTGCGGGAGAGAGCCTGTGAGCGGCGAAGCCCTGCGCGCGCGTTACGCCGCCGTGCTGGAGCGCGTGACGGCCGCGACGGCCGCCGCCGGACGCGCGCCCGGCGAGGTGACGCTCGTGGCGGTGTCCAAGCTGCATCCCGCCGCCGACGTGGCCGAAACGGCCGCCGCCGGGCAGGTGGACTTTGGCGAAAATTATGTGCAGGAAGCGCTGGAAAAGCGCGCGGAACTTCAGGCGCGCGGCCTGTGCGCGAATGTGCGCTGGCACATGATAGGGCATGTTCAGAGCCGCAAGGCCGCGCAGGTGGCGGGCGCCTTCGCGCTGGTGCATACGCTTGATTCCGTCAAGCTGGCCGACGCGCTGGAGCGGCATACGCCCGCCTCGGGCGTGCAGCCCGTGCTGCTGGAAATCAACGTGGGCGACGAGCCGCAAAAGGCGGGCGTTCCCGTTGACGAGGCCGCCGCGCTGGCCGTTCATGTCGTGGAGCGCTGTCCGCATCTGTCGCTTGAAGGGCTGATGTGCCTGCCGCCGGTGTTCGACGCCGGCGAGGCCGCCCGTCCCTGGTTCGCCCGCCTGCGCCGCCTGCGCGACAGCCTGCGGGCGGAATGCGGCCTGCCGCTTCCTCACCTTTCCATGGGCATGTCTGGAGATTTTGAGGCCGCCATAGCCGAAGGCGCCACTATCGTGCGTATAGGGACGGATATCTTTGGCCCCCGGCCGCCAAAAAAATGAAACTGGCACAGAAAATGCTTTAATGCCGGAAAAAGAGTGCGGGCGACGTCGCCGCGGGTTGGCTCCGGCGAATGGCTCAGTATGAAGAGGGAGGTCTTATGGCAGCAAAAGGAAACGAACCGGCAGCCCTGCCTGCAGGCGGAGACGACAAGCAGACAAAGAAGCCGTCGCGCGGCAAGCGCATAATCATCATTCTGATCGTGTTGCTGACCCTTGGCGCCGTGGGCGGCGGCGGGTACTGGTGGCTTTACCTGCGCGGCCCCGCGGCCCCCGGAAGCGCGGAGACGTCCGCCGCGAAGGATCAGGCGGCCAAGGAGAATCCGTCCGCGGACAAGAAGGACGCGCAGCCCCAGCAGGCGCAGAAGGGCGACGGCGTCCGCATCGAGCGGCAGAGCGATCTGCCCCGCAGCGGCGGCATCGTGGTTCCCCTGCCGAGTATTACCGTCAACCTGGCCGATCCCGCCGGACGGCGCTACCTCAAGATCGGCATGGAAGTGGAGCTGAACGACGACGTTACCGCCCAGCTGCAACAGCAGGCGCCGCGCGTGCGCGACGCGATCATCATGCTGCTGGCCGGAAAGTCCTACGCCGATGTCGCCACCCCCGACGGCAAGGTGCTGCTCAAGGGCGAGGTCGCGGCGCGTCTGAACCAGATTCTTGGCGCGCAGCGCGTCATTCGCGTGTATTTCACGGATTTTGTGGTGCAATAGCCGGGCCTTCGGCGACGGGAGCCGGACAGCCTGACGCGGCGCCGGCTCTTCTGGAATACGAACTTTCAAAAATTTCCGCGCGGCGCGCGCCGTCCTGACCGGGCGGCGCTGCGCGGCGACGACAAGAAACGGGGTTTCTCATGGCAGACGATCAGGATATTTTGGCCGGGCTCGATCTCGACAGCAAAGACCTCGGCGCCGATCTCGGTTTCGGCGACGCGAATCCCTCTTCCGCTCCCGGCGACGACGCTCTCGCTTCGGACTGGGCTTCTTCCATCGCGCAGGACGAGGCCGTCACCGCCGAGAAGGAAATCGCCGAAACGTCCACCGCCCAGCAGGCCACGGACGCAAAATTCAAGGACATGACCGAAACCGCGCGTCAGCCCTCCGACAACAAGCTCAAGCGCGAACTCGACTTCATCCTTGACATTCCGCTGGACGTGTCCGCGGAGCTCGGGCGTACGCGCCTGCTCATCAACGAACTGCTCCAGCTCGGTCAGGGTTCGGTCGTTGAACTCAACAAGCTCGCCGGCGAACCGCTCGAAGTCTACGTCAACGGCAAGCTCGTGGCTCGCGGCGAAGCCGTCGTCATCAACGAAAAGTTCGGCGTGCGCCTGACGGATATCATCAGCCCCATCGAACGGGTGAAGCAGCTTGGCTAGTCCACGCAACGCACATAACGCGCCGTGCCCGCGAGAACCGCGCGCACGGCGCGCGCCGTGTCGCCGGTGGGGCGCCTGTTTCGGCCTTGCGGCCGCCTTGTGCGGTCTGCAGGCCGCCGCCGTTTCTGCGGCCGAACAGACGCCGCAGGCGGACGTCGCGCTCACCCCCCACGCCTTTTCCTGGGGCGGCTACATTCAGGCCCTCGGCGCCGTCTTCCTGCTGCTGGCCTTTCTCTGGTTCATGCTCTGGCTGCTGCGCCGTTACGGCAAGTTCAACTTTCTGCCGCGCCCCGGCAGCCTGCCCCGCGACGCCCTCGTCATGGAAGCCCAGATGCCTCTTGGTCCCCGCAAGGGGCTTACGGTGGTCCGCTTCATGGGCAAGCGCCTCCTGCTCGGCGTGACGGAACAGAATATTACTCTCTTAGCTTCTGAGGACACTGTGCCGCATGAAAACGAAAGCAAGTCCTTTCGGCAGGCTCTTGAAGACGCTGCCGGCGCTGACTCTTCTGGCGATCATCCTGCTGCTTCCTAGTTTCGCGCAGGCGGCGCAGGACATGACCGCCCCTTCGTTGCAGCTCACGCTCTCCGGCGGCGCTCCCGAACCGACCAAGGTTTCCGTGCTGCTGGACGTGCTCTTTCTGCTGACCATCCTTTCGGTGGCCCCGTCCATCGTCCTGACCATCACCAGCTTCACGCGCATCATCATCGTGTTCAGCTTCCTGCGGCAGGCCATGGGCGTGCAGCAGCTCCCCCCCACGCAGGTGCTGGCCAGTCTCGCCATTTTTCTGACTGTGGTCATCATGTTCCCCGTGGGCAAGCAGATCAACGACGAAGCGCTGCAACCCTACCTCCAGGAACAGATCGACTACCGCGTCGCGCTCGACCGCGCGCAGGCGCCCATCCGAAAATTCATGTTCCAGCATACGCGGGAAAAGGATATTTCCATATTCTATTCCATCACCAAGATGGACGCGCCCAAGAACAAGGAAGAGGTCCCGACCATCATGCTGGCCGCCGCCTTCGTCATCAGCGAACTCAAGACGGCCTTCACCATCGGCTTCCTGATTTATATTCCCTTCCTCGTCATGGACATGGTCGTTTCAAGTATCCTGCTGGCCATGGGCATGATGATGCTGCCGCCAATGATGGTGTCGCTGCCCTTCAAGCTGCTGCTCTTCGTCATGGTCGACGGCTGGAATCTGCTCGTGGGCTCGCTCGTCAACAGCTTTCTCCTCTGACGGCGCCGGAACGTCCCGTCGCGCGCCTATCCGTCACTCCTGCGAGGTTTCGTCATGTCGCCAGAATTTGTTGTCGGTTTCGGCAGGCAGGCCATCGAGCTCTGCCTCATGATGGCCCTGCCCATGCTCGGCGTGGGCCTGTCCGTCGGCATCGTTCTCAGCATCATTCAGGCCGCTACCCAGATTCAGGAACAAACCCTGACCTTCATCCCGAAAATTGTCAGCATGTTTCTTGCGCTGCTCGTGGCCCTGCCCTGGCTGATGGACAAGATCATTTCCTTTACCCGCGAAGTCCTGCTTAATATTCCGCAGTATATCCGGTAGCTCTTTTTCTCCGGGGGAGGGGGAACCCCCTCTGCTGACGCGAGAGGAGGGTTCCCCCTCCCCCGGACCCCCACCCCTTCCCCCAGCGCGTTTTATTTGGGAGGATGTGACGACGGAGAGAACGCCGTCGTTTTCCACGTGCCAGCCGTCCCCCGGAATTGGAAAAGCCGGAAATACAAACACGCCTTTTAACCTGATGGTTGAAAGGCGTGTTTTTTTAGGGACAGTTGCATCATACGGCCTGTCATTTCGTGGAAAAAAGGTGGTTTTTCCGTTCTCTTTTGGCCGGGTACTGCTGTGTCCGCCGCTTCGCGTTTCATCTTTTTCAAAGTTGAAACGCTCTAAAGTTGAAACGCGAGGCAACAGGGAATACCGCCCGAAAACAGTAAAACACAAAGGCCCCCTCAACATCAGGGAACGGCCTTTTTATGGCCTTGAGACGGGAGCCTCTCTACCCGCGCGCCAGAGGTTGAATGCGTTATGGTAGCTCCCCGCGAACGTGAGGGAAAACAGCTCTTCTGTCCGCCAGTTATTCGCCTTCACTGCCGCCCGGGAAGGTCACTCCTTTCGCCCCTTGCCGTTGATGCAGCGTGACGCGGGCGCGAAGGCGATCCCGGACGCCCGCAGGGCGGACGGAGCGCCGCAGCAGGCGCGGACATCACCCCGGCCACAGGCCGGGGAAGGTTCGCGCCGATGCCCCACGCGACACGCGGCGGACGGGGTACAGCCCAACTCAAGAGACAATTTTCGCGTTCCCGCACAAAGGGGAGTACGGGGGTGCAGGGGGTGTAGAGGGGCAGCCGCCCCTCTCACCCCATGCCCCGCGCCGGGCAGGCGACCCACCGCCCGCACCGGGCAGCAGCCGCGATGCACAAAGCGACATCGGCTCACTACAACATGGGCGTTTCAACTTTGAAAAAGATGAAACGCGAGGCGGCAGCACAGCGCCGCCCGGCCAAAAGTGAGCGGAAAAACCGCGCTTTTTCCGCGAAACGACAGGCCGTATGGTTTGAAATGCACAGCATTTCAAACTGAAATTGCTCTATCTGAACAATGAAAAAACAGCGGGGGCGCTACCGCTTTCCCTCTGCCAATCGTCCCCCGATAGCACGGAAGAGAAGGAATGTCAGAGGGGCCGCTTCATTGCCGTGATACACAGACGCCCGCCGCTTTCAAACGAAAAATACCGGGGAGAGCTTTACCTTTTTAACCAATTAAGATAATTGATGGAATGTTTTATAATTTGCCATGCGGCGTCCTGCTTTTTGAGGGATGCGGATAACGCTTCTTTAAGAATATGAAAATTGTTTTCATTTTCGTTGACAGAAGC
>CALUWU010000059.1 GCA_944324555.1 uncultured Desulfovibrio sp. | reverse complement strand
AAGGGCCCAGCCTTTCGCAGAGTCAGGTTCATTAGTTTATCTTGAGGGGGAAGGAACCCCTTTTGCTTGCGGCAAAAAGGGGTTCCTTCCCCCTCAAACTCCCCCATCTTCCCCAAAACCCGCGCATCGTTTACCGGCGGCGCGAGCGGAAGCCTTGTCGCCGTCATTCGTTGCGGCCTGTCCTTGCAGGGAAGACGTTCCTTCCCGGCGACATTCTTACCCCGACGCGCTTTCAGTGCGTTTTTCCGCGAAACGACAGGCGCATGGTTTGAAACGCAAAGCGTTTCAAACGGAAAATGCGCTATCTGGAAAAAATGGTTCGGGGCGATCCCCCGGAGCATGAAAACAGAGGCAGGAAAACCATGAAAAAGAACATTGCCGCGCTCGGCATGGCGGCGGCCATGCTGCTTGGCGGAGGGGAGGCTGCTTTGGCGGATCAGACAACGCGCGCGACGCTTCGCCCCGTACTGACAATGGAACAGGCGCAGGAAATGCTGCGGGCCGCCTCCGAGGAGGCGCGGCGCGGCGGTCATGCCGTCTGTATTTCCATCGTGGATCGCTCCGGGCAGACGCTGGCCGTCCTGCGTCACCATGACGCCGGAGTCCATACGCTTGAAGCCAGCTACAAGAAGGCTTACACCGCCGCGTCGCAAAAACGGAAAACCCTCGACATTGCCAAGGGCGTGCGCGACGGCTCCATCCCCGAGGATATCCGCTATCTTGACCATCGTTTCAGCCTGATGGAAGGCGGCGTGCCCATCGTGCTTGACGGAAGCGTCGTCGGCGGCATCGGCGTGGGCGGCGCGCACGGGGGCGAAGACAGCCGTATCGCCGCCGCCGCGCTGGCAACGCTCGAATAGGCGCCCGGAACATCTTCCGGCATCCCGGCGAAAAAATGCGCGCGTCAGGAAACAGCCCGAAAACGGGCGTTTCCTGACGCGCTTCTTTTGTTCCCGGGAACCGGCTGAAAAATTGCCGACGATACGGGCTTATGATCGCGCCGCCCTGCCCAAATTGAGCGGAAAACAGCGCTTTTCCGCAAAACGACAGGCCGTACTAAAAAGGCTCCAACGATGCGCGGGTTTTGGGGAAGATGGGGGAGTTTGAGGGGGAAGAAACCCCTTTTTGCCGCAAGCAAAAGGGGTTTCTTCCCCCTCAAGAAAACCGTAATGAGTCCTGAGCCTAGCGCTTGTTGCGGCGGCCGGAGACGGCGAGCAGCGCGTCCAGAATGCTCCAGGGGCTGGGGGGGCAGCCGGGAACGAACAGATCCACGGGCAGGCGGGCGGGCACGCCGTCGCCGCATTCGGGCGAAGGCTGGAAAAGGCCGCCGGAGACGGCGCAGGAACCCACGGCAATGACGAGTTTTGGCTCGGCGATGGCGGCGTAGGTATCGAGCAGGGCGGCGCGCATGTTGCGGCTGACCGGCCCGGTGACGAGCAGACCGTCGGCATGGCGCGGCGAGGCGACGAAGCTGATGCCGAAGCGGCCGAGATCGTAGGTCAGCGTGCCCAGCACGTTGGTATCGGCTTCGCAGGCGTTGCAGCCCGCGGCGCTGACTTCGCGCAGGGAAAGGGAGCGGGCGTAGAGGCTGAAATCGCGCTGCGGCTCGCCGATGCCGGCAAAGGGCTTTTCCGGGCTTATCAGCAGATCGTCGCGGTTGAAGGCGGCCACGCGATGATCGCGGCTGAAGGAGACGGCCTCCTGCGGGCAGACGTCGCGGCAGGCGCCGCAGAACAGGCAGCGGCCCATGTCCAGTTGGGGGCCGCCTTCAGGCCGGGGGGAAATGGCCCCGGAAGGGCAGACCCGGGCGCAGGCCGTGCAGGAACCGCAGTCCACGGCGCGGAGCCGGGGCACGCCCAGATAGCGGGCGGGCAGGGCGGGATCGACCCTGGGATAGTTGACGGTACGGTATTTTTGCCGGAAGCGTTCGGCAATGATGCGGAACATGGCATCCCTCTTTTTCTTTTCGGCGCGGCGTTCCTGATGCCGCTTTTCCCCTTCCCGCGTCCGGCATGGCGCGGCGCGGCCGCCGCGAGGCGGTTCGGAGGGAAGGGGCCCCGCGTCCAAGTGTCGTTCCGCCTTTCCCGGCCGGATGCGCCGGGGGAAGACGGGCGTAAATCCCGGCCGGGGCGGATCAGAGATCGAAACCGCAATAGGACAGGTTGAAACTTTTGTTGCAGAGGGGGAAGTCCGATATCTGCTGTCCGCGCAAGGCCATGGCCACTCCCTGCCAGTTGTGGAAGGAAGGGTCCACGGCCTTGAAGAAGGCCGGGCGGCCGGTGGCGTCGGTCATGAGCAGATGGCAGACTTCGCCGCGCCAGCCCTCGACCAGCCCTACGGCAAGGTGGAGCGGCGGCAGCCTGTCGGGGAGTTCCGCCTGCACGGGCGAGGGATGTTCGGCGGCCAGCGCCTTGAGATCCGCCTCGACCTGTCGCGTGGAAACGTCAAGCTCCCGGCTGCGGACAAGGGTGCGGGCCAGCACGTCGCCGCCGTGCTCGACGACGGGGGCGGCGGCTTCCTGCGGGTCCGGCCCGAGGGGGTGCGTAAAGCGGACGTCCGCGGGCAGGCCGCAGGCGCGGGCCGCCATGCCCACCAGCCCGAGGGAACGGGCCGTTTCCGGGCTGACGGCGCAGACGCCTTCCAGACGGTCGCGGACGCTGGGGCTGGCCAGCATGACGTCTACGGCGGCGCGGGCGTCGCGGTAGGCGGCCTGAAGCCGGGCGGAGGCGTCGGCGCATTCGTCGGCGGAAAGGTCCTGCCGCACGCCGCCGGGGCAAAGGAGGTTGCGCCCGAAGCGGTTGCCGCAGAGAACGGCGGTGGTATTGAGCACGTCGCCGCGTATGCGTCCGTTCCAGGCCGAGGTGGGCAGAAAGCCGGTGTCGCCGCCGATGGCGCCGAGGTCGCCGATATGGTTGGCAAGGCGTTCCAGTTCGAGGGCCGCGCGCCGGATCAGGCGGGCGCGGGGCGGCGCGACGACGCCCGCGAGGCGTTCCAGCGCCGTGCAGTAGGCCGTGGCGTGCGCGATGCTGCTGTCGCCCGCGAAGCATTCCGCCAGGGCGACGCGGCGGCGGGGCGCGGCGCTCAGGAAGAGATCTTCCGCGCCGCGATGCTGGAAGCCGAGACAGATTTCAAGATGCAGGACGGTTTCGCCAAGGCACTGGAAGCGGAAGTGGCCGGGTTCGATGATGCCGGCGTGAACGGGGCCTACGGCCACTTCATGGATTTCCGGGCCTTCCACCCGGAAGAAGTCGTTTTCCGCCGGGCCGGGGCGGCGTTCGGTATCGGACCAGGGCGCGTTGAAGCGGACGGGCTTGAACCACGGGTGGCCGGCGGGCATGACGCCGGAACGTTCATGGAGTTCCCGCTCGAAGAGATGCGCCTGCGGATACTGGGGCGTAAGGGAGGCGTAGCCGGAGAGGGGTTCGCTTCGCAGGAGGTGGAGGCCGCCGTCCTCGTCGTTGCAGAGCAGGCTGCACAGGCTCCTGCGCGCGTCGTCGGGAGCGCCGCCCGGCAGGGCGAAGAGCGCCAGCAGGCGGCAGCCGGCGTCGAGCAGCGCGCCGGTTTCCTCACGCCAGCGCGCGCCGCGCAGCTCTTCCACTTCGGCGATATTGATGCTCCGGGTATAGGGGAAACGCATGGCCTAACCTCCGATGGTACGCGCGGCCTGCGACAGGGCGTGCCGCAGCCCCTGCGGCACATACAGACCGAGAAGGAGAACGGTCAGACCCAGCGCCAGGGGGGGCAGCACGCTGAGCAGCGGTTCGCGGGTGGCGCGGGGCAGGTCCGCCGGGCGGGTTCCCTGAATCATGTGGAGGATCGGCACGCTCATGCCCACGAAGATGACGGCCAGCAGGGCCAGATACACGGCGCCGAGAACCCATTGCCCCTGGGCCAGCGCGCCCTTGAAGATCCAGAGTTCGCTGACAAAGAGGCCGAAGGGCGGGGAACCGACGATGGCGAGAAAGCCGCCCGCCCAGAGGACGGTGGTAAAGGGCATGGCCCAGCGCATGCCGTGCACGTCGTGGCTGGAAAGCGTATGGTAACGGCTGAGGATGTTGCCCGCCAGCAGGAAGAGCATGCACTTGGTGAGGGAGTGGCAGAGGACATGGAGCATGGCCCCGTGTACGGCGACGCCGCCGAGGCCGATGCCGAAGGCGAGAATGCCCATGTGCTCGACGCTGGAGTAGGCCAGCAGACGCTTGTAATGGCCCTGTCCGACGATGAAGACGGCGGCGACGGCGAGCGAGATCAGGCCGAAGAAGAGCAGAAGCTGCGCGCTGAAGCCGCCGAGACCGGCGGCGATGAGGATCTGATGCCCGCGCAGGATGCCGAGCAGGGCGCAGTTGAGCAGCGCGCCGGAGAGCAGGGCCGAAACCAGCGAAGGCGCCTGACTGTGCGCGTCGGGGAGCCAGTTGTGCAGGGGGGCGAGGCCCATCTTGGTGCCGTAGCCCACAAGGAAGAAGATGAAGGCCGCCTTGAGCCAGGGCACGGCCGGGCCGCCGGGGGCGACGTCGGCGGCCAGTCGCAGGAGAAGGGAGAGCTGATCGGCGGCCTCGTTGGCGCTTTCCAGCCCCTTTGCGACAAAGGCGAACGAAAGCAGCAGGTTTCCGATCAGCGCCAGGGCGATGCCCACGGAACAGATGATCAGATATTTCCAGGTGGCTTCAAGGGATTCCCGGTGACGGTGGAAATAGATCAGCGGGGCCGAGGCGAGGGTGGTCGCTTCGATGCCGACCCAGAGGGCGCCGAGGTGGCGCGTGCAGGTCACCAGGGTCATGGCGGAAAGGAAGATGCACAGACAGGCGGTGAAGCGGCGTTCGGGGGCGTTGGTGAAGCGCTCGCCGGTTTTCATGTGGGAGCGCTCGCCCAGGTCTTCCTCCGATTTGAGATAGCCGACGGCATAGACGGACGTGACGAGGAAGAGCGCCGAGGCGACGCCGAGGAACAGGCCGCCGAGCATGTCGGGCGCGAGCAGGCCGCCAAAGGCCGAGGGCGGGTTTCCTTCGGCGATCCGGCGCAGTACGGCGGCGGTCAGCACGGCGTGCGCGACGGCGGCGGCGACAAGGAGCGTGCGCCCGGCGGTCGCTCTGGCAATGAGCATCATCAGCGCGGCCGCCAGCAGCGGCAGGAGCAGCAGGGCTTCTAGCATGGCGATCAATCCCGGAGGCTGCGGAAGCGGCCTACATCTATGGTTTCAAATTTGCTTGAGATATGGTTGATGGCAATGCCCATGACAAAGACGGCCACAAAGAGGTCGAGCAGCAGCGTCAGTTCAAACCAGACGGCGCCGGCGCTCATGAGGGGCGAGCCCAGCAGGAAGATGCCGTTTTCCGTCACCAGATAGCCCATGACCTGCGAAAGCGCCGAGGCGCGGCCGATGACGAGCAGCAGCCCGCAGAAGAGCGTGCCCAGGGCCGTTGGCAGCAGGAACGGCGGGAAAAATCCCTGCGGCAGGGGGAGCTGCTTTTCGAGCCAGAGGGCGAAGACGAGACCGAGCATGCCGGCCAGCACCGCGGCGGCATAGGGCAGATGGGGCGGCACCGACGACGGCGCGCCGATGCGGAGGTGGGTCCGCCGCAGCAGCAGCGGCAGGCCGACGCCCTTGATCAGCAGGATGGCCGCGCCGATGATCACGTGGTCAAGACAGATGAGCAGCGCCGCCAGCAGGCAGCCCTGCACCGCTACCAGCCGGTTCATGCCTGCCAGACGATCCGTTCCCAGCAGGAGCAGATTGTTCAGCAGCAGCAGGAAGAGCAGCAAAAGCAGGATGGACATGTTCTTTCCTTCTCCTGGGGCAGAGTGCCTTGAAAGACGGGGCGACCCGGGCGATGTCCGCCGCGCGGGCTACCGCACATGACTCAGAATCAGGGTCAGGGCGGCCAGCGCGCCCGCGCCGCCGATGAGTCGGGGCACGCGTATCAGCCGCAGCCGCGCCATGACGGATTCCACAAGGCCGACCAGCGCGGCCAGGGCGAACATGGCGACCAGATGACAGATCAGGCCGGGCCAGAAGGGCAGTTCCGGCAGGAGAATGCCCGCCGTCAGCCCGGCGAAGAGCCAGAGCTTGAGGGCCGCGCCGTAGAGGATCAGCGCCAGATTCGGCCCGGAGTGATCCAGAATCATGGCCTCGTGGATCATCGTCAGTTCAAGATGGGTCGTGGGGTCGTCGGCGGGGATGCGGCAGTTTTCCACCAGCAGCAGGGCGAAGAGGGCCACCGGAATCAGGGCCAGCTCGGCGCGGCCGGAGAGCCAGGCGGCGGGCGCCTGCCCCGCGAACATGGACGACAGGCTGAGAGAGGGCGCGTCCGCGGCGCCGCCCGCCGCGCCGGCGGCGATGTTGGCGAGCGTCAGGAAGCAGAGAAAGAGCGCCGGTTCGGCCAGGGCGGAGAAGCAGGCTTCGCGGCTGGCGCCCATGCCCTCGAAGGGAGAGGCCGTGTCCAGCGCGGCCAGAATCATGGCGAAACGGCCGAGGCCGAGCAGGTAGGCCGCCAGAAAGAAATCGCCCTGAAAGCGCAGGGGAGAGGCGGCGCCGCCCAGCGGCAGCAGCGCGAGGGCGCAGAGCGTGGCGGCGAGGCCGACGCCCGGCGCGACGGCAAAGACCCAGGTGGTGCTGGTGCTGCGGGCTTCGCCGCGCCGCAGGAGCTTGAAAAGGTCGAAATAGAGCTGGAGCAGGGGCTTGCCGTGTCTCCCGGCCACCTTGGCCTTGACGCGGTTGATGACGCCCGTGAAGAGCGGAGCCAGCAGCAGCGCCAGTGCCAGATGAAGGAAGTATACGCCGTTCATTGGTTCAGCCCCCACACGAGCAGCGCCACGGTCGTGGCGAAGATATAGAGAATATAGAGGTGAATCTTGCCGTGCTGGATGATCTTGCAGGCGTTGCACACCCGTTCCACAGCGGCGAAGATCGGCGAGAACAGGCCGCTGCGGAGACGATCCGGGGCGCTGATCTGGGCGGAGGAGCCGTGCGGGAAGAGCGCGGCCTCGTCGTGCTTGACGCGGACTTTCAGCCCCATGAGCGGGGCGAAGAGGCGGGCAAGGGGCTCGCTGAACGACGCGTCGGTATACTGGATGCGGGCGTTGCCGTACTGGTAGCCGCATCCCCATGTGGGCGCGCTGTGCACGCGGCCGCGCAGCAGGGCGCCCACATGGGGATGGCGTGATTTGCTTGGGGATAGGTGCTTATTGATTGCGTGTCTATATACCAGGCCGTGACGCGATCGCCGATGTCGGTGCCGG
>CALUWU010000058.1 GCA_944324555.1 uncultured Desulfovibrio sp. | reverse complement strand
GTGGGGGGGGGGGGGGTGGGGGGGGGGGGTGGGGGGGGGGGCCGCAGGCCCCCGGTGATAGTTGCGAGGCGCGGGGCCTCCGCCCGCTTCCTTTTTCAAGAAAACCGTAATGAGTCTGAACCGTTTGAAGATTGTCTGGGGGGAAGGGAAACCCCTCTGCTCGCGCGAGAGGGGTTGCCCTTCCCCCCAGCCCCCCCATCCCTTCCCCAGCGCGCTTTTTCAGAGCGGCGCCTCCGGCGGGCGGCGCGGCAGGCAACGAGCGGCAAACAATCAAAGGAGTTCGCGCATGACGGCACTCTGGCCCGGTCGGGGCGGCCCGACGATCAACTATATTTCCGAAGCACCCGCGCCCGAAGCCCTGCGGGGACGCCGTCCGATCGTCATTCTGGGTTCCACCGGTTCCATCGGCGGCAACGCGCTCAAGGTCATCCGCGCGCATGCCGCGCGCTTTTCCGTGCTGGGGCTGGCCTGCGCGCGCAACGTCGCCGCGCTGGCCGCGCAGGCCGCGGAATTCCGCCCTCCCCTGCTGGCCGTGCTGGACGAGGAGGCGGCCGACGCCCTGCGGCAGCGGCTGCGCGACATGCGGCCCGCCGGGTACGCGCCCGAAATTCTCGTCGGCGCGGAAGGCTACGCCCGCATGGCCTCGCTGCCGGAAGTCCGCATGGTGCTGTCGGCTCAGGTCGGCGCGGCCGGACTGGCCGGAACGCTGGCCGCCGCGCTGGCGGGAAAGATTATCGCTCTGGCGAACAAGGAGTCGCTGGTGCTGGCGGGCGATCTGCTGCGGCGGGTCTGCACGGCGCGTTCCGCCGTCATCCTGCCGGTAGATTCCGAGCACAACGCGCTGTTCCAGTGCCTTGCGGGGCGGGGGCAGGACGCGCAGGAACTTATCCTGACGGCTTCGGGCGGCCCCTTCAGGGGTCGCCGCCGCGAGGAACTGCGCCATGTTACCCGCGAACAGGCCCTGAAGCATCCCAACTGGAGCATGGGCGCGAAAATCACCATCGATTCCGCGACCATGATGAACAAGGCGCTGGAGGTCGTCGAGGCCTACCATCTTTACGGCATTCCCCGCGAGGCGCTGCGCGTGGCCGTGCATCCGCAGTCGGTAGTCCATTCGCTCGTCCGCTTCCGGGACGGCGGCCTCCTGGCGCAGATGGGACCGGCGGACATGCGCCTGCCCATCGGGCATTGCCTCCTCTGGCCGGAATGCTTATCAGTGAACGCGCCGGGGCTTGATCTCTTCTCCTGCGGGCCGCTGGAATTTTACGAACCCGATCCCGAGGCCTTCCCCTCCGTGGCGCTGGCATGGCGGGCGCTGGAGCGGCGCGGCGGCGCCTGCGTGGTGATGAACGCCGCCAACGAGGCCGCCGTGGAACTGTTCCTTGAGGGCCGGTGCGGCTTTACGGATATTGCCGACATCATCGCCGAGGTCATGGACCGCCATGAAACCGGAAACGACAGCCGCCGCCCGTGGAGCCTGCCCGATCCCGCGGCGGACCCTGAAACAACGGCCGCGCACGCCTGCGAGGCCATGACGCGCATACAAAACCTTGATCAAAAAAGCCGCGAGCTGGCCCGAAAGCTGGCCCGCGCCGGAGTAAGCGAGTGCTGACAACCATCGTTGCCGCCGTCGTCGTTCTGGGCGGCCTGATCTTCTTTCACGAACTGGGGCATTTTCTGGTAGCCCGCGCGCTGGGCATGGGGGTTTCGACCTTCTCCCTGGGCTTTGGCCCCAAGCTGCTGACATGCAAGCGGGGCAAGACCGAATACGCCCTTTCGCTGGTGCCGCTGGGCGGCTACGTCGCCCTGGTGGGCGAAGGGGAAGGCGAAGACGCCGAAGTCCCCGACGGTTTCACCAAAGAGGAATGCTTTTCCTTTCGCCCGGCCTGGCAGCGCCTGCTGGTAGTGGCCGCGGGGCCGCTCTTCAATATTCTTCTGGCCTGGCTGCTCTGCTGGATCATGGCCTACGGCTGGGGGCTGGGCCTGCTGCTGCCGCATGTGGGCAAGGTCGAGGCCGGCAGTCCCGCCGCCGTCGCCGGCCTGCTCCCCGGCGACACCATCCTCCGCATCAACGGCGCTCCCGTCGCGGAATGGCAGGACATGGCCGAGGCCATCAACAACAGCGGCGGCGCGCCGTTGCAGCTGATGATCTCCCGTCCCCGCGCCTCCGCCGCCGGCGGGATCGGGGTGACGGATCTTTCCGGCGTGGTGTCCAAGGACGCCCGCCTGCTTCAGGTGACGGTGACGCCCCGTCTGGCCGTCCGCAAGACCATTTTCGGCGAAGAAGAAAAGGCCTGGCTCGTGGGCATCACGGCTTCGGGCAACGTGCGCCGCGTGGAACTCGGATTCCTTCAGGCCGCGAACGAGGGCCTTGCCCAGACGGGGCGGCTGCTGGATCTCACGTGGCAAAGCTTTGTCAAGCTGGCGCAGCGCGTCATCCCCGCCGATCAGGTGGGCGGGCCCATCATGATCGCGCAGATGGTGGGGCAGCAGGCGGAACAGGGGCTGGTGGGGCTTCTTGGTCTGGCGGCCCTGATCAGCATCAACCTTGGCGTGCTGAACCTGCTGCCGGTTCCGGTGCTGGACGGCGGGCAAATTCTCTTTTTCCTGCTGGAAATCGTCTTTCGCCGCCCCATTCCCATGCCCATTCAGACCTGGGCCATGCGCTTCGGCGTCGCCCTGCTCGCCATGCTCATGATCTTTGCAACCTATAACGATATCGTCCGCCTGTTGCGGGGCTGGGGCTGGATTGGAGGCGGCGCATGATGGACATGGAAGAAGACGAAGGCACCGGCTGGGAACTTGCGCTCAACGCCGCCGAAGGCGCGTTGCAGATCGTTCTCACCCGCGACGAGGAACTCGTCTGCGCCCAGCTCTGGGGGCGCGGCGATCGCGCGACGGAAATACTCGCGCCCGCGCTGGCGGACATGGCCCGCGTCTGCGGTCTCCGGCTGCGGCGGCTGCGGCGCCTTGCCTGCGTGCGCGGCCCCGGCTCCTTTACCGGCGTGCGTCTTGTGCTGGCCACCGCCGCAGCGCTGCGCCGCGCGATTCCGGGGCTGCAACTGGCGGGGCTCGACTACATGCAGGCGCTTGCCACCTCCGCCGCGATGGAACGCCGCCTGCCCTACGGCGTTCCCGTCTGGACGCTGACCCATGCCCGCCGCGATCTGGTGCATTTCCAGCCCTTTGTCTCCTACGGCTGGTGCATTCCCGCCCAGCCCGCCGAACCCGTGAGCCTCTGCACCCCGGACGAGGCGCTGGCGCGCATCGCGGCGACGCCGGGGGGCGCCGTCTGCGGCGGCGGCCTGGGCCGCAATCCCCGTCTGATGGAGGCGCTCGCGGAACGCGACGTTCTCCGCCTTGACGGCCTGCGCCTGCCCTCCGTGGACGCCCTGCGCCTGCTGGCGCGCCACGGCGACTACGCTCCCGCGGATATCGAACCTCTTTACGTCCGCTCCTGCGACGCCGTGGACAACCTGCCGCAGCTGGCCCGGCGCATGGGACTGGACGCCGGCGAAGCCCAGGCGGAATTGCAACGGCTGCTGGAGCGCGCGCCCGCCAGTCAGGAATAGCGCGACGGCCTCCCGCGTCCCGAAGGCGCGGGAGCGCTTCCGCGCGCAAGAGCCAACCAACAGGAGCCGCGCATGGGCTTTTCGATCATCATTCCGGCCTGGAATCTCTGGGAAACCACGCTGGCCTGTCTGCGTTCCCTGGCGGCGCAAGACGAAGGAGAGAAACTGACCTCGGACGTGGTGGTCGTGGACAACGGTTCCGACGACGCCACGGCCACGGAACTGGCCGCCGCAGGCGCGGCGCTGTTCGGCCGGCGCTTTACGCGCGTCCGGCTGGAGGAGAACGCGGGTTTCGCCGCAGGCTGCAACGCCGGAGCCCGCGCGGCGCGCGGCGATCTGCTGCTCTTTCTGAATAACGACACGACGGTTTCGCCGGGCTGGCTGTCGCCGCTCCGGGAGGCCCTGCGCCGGGAAGGCGTCGGCGCCGCCGGCCCCCTGCTGCTCTACCCCGACGGCCGCAACCAGCATTGCGGCATTTTCTTTTCGCTGTTCGGCAATCCCGGTCACCTGTACGCGCGCTTTCCCGGAACGCATCCGGCCCTGCGGCGTCCGCACGACCTTCAGGCCGTCACGGGCGCCTGCCTTGCCCTGCGCCGCGCGGATTTTGACGCCTGCGGCGGCTTTCATGAAGGCTACCGCAACGGCTACGAAGATCTGGATCTCTGCTTTTCGCTGCGCCGCCGCGGGCTGCGCCTGCATGTCGCGCCGGAAAGCGTCGTCATCCATCATGAAGGGAAAACGCCGGGCCGCAAGGCGCATAACGACGCCAACGCCGATCTTTTCGCCTCCCGCTGGGAAACGGCGGCCCTTCCCGACATTCACCGTCTGGCGCGCGCGGACGGCTATGACGCCTGCCTGAGCGATCGCCTGATCACCTATCTGCGCCCCTCCGCGGAACGCCTGCGGGAACTTGCCGCGACGCCGGACAACGAGGATCGCCTGAAAGAGGCGCTGGAAAGGGAGCCTCTCTGGCTGGACGGCAGCCTGCGTCTTGCGGCCCTTCAGGAAAGGGAAGGAAGGGGCGCCGCCGCGCTGGAAACCCTTGGCGAGGCCGTCGGCTTCTTCCCCGTGCCGGAAGCCCAGCGCGCCCTCCTCACCTGCGCCCAGCGGCAGGGAAAGGCCGAGCTGGCCGGGGCGACCCTGAACCTGCTGCGGGATCGCCCCGACGCCGCGCGGGAGCGGCTGCGCCGCGCGCGCCGCGCCAGAGACGAGGCCGTCCGGCGCGAAGACAGGCCGCTGGCCGCCATCTTTGACGACTGGCTGCGGCGGCAGGGGCGCGGCGCGTAGGGTACAGAATGCCAAAAGGGGTGTTCCGGGCTGAAGAAGACAGCCGGAACACCCCTTTTTTACCCAATTTGTGCAAGCTCTTCGTATTCTTTGGGGAGAGCGGAATTGTTGTCCGGGGGGAAGAGAACCCCATCCATTCCCCGGCGCGCTTTTCCAGAGGTCACGAAAGCTCCGCAACGCGCGGGGACGCGCCGTTCGGGGGCGGCGTCCATTCTCCGGCGGAGCGATCCATGATCTGCACGACCTCATCGGCGCGCATGTCTATGCGCAACGGCGCCAGCGCAAGCCGGACAAAGTCCTGCGGCGTGTCCACGTCCAGCCGGATATCCGGGCGGCGCAGCGAGGCCTCTTCGGGATCAAAGGTCGCGATGCAGTAGCGATCGGCATTGTCCCAGATATAATTGAGGCAATGCTCCCGCTGAGCCGGCGTTTCGGCCTTGCGCTCCAGATCGAAGAGCAGATCCGCCGAAAGCACCTCGGCCCCGAGACCGTCGGGCCAGAGATTATTGCGGGGGATGTGGTTATAGGCGTAGTCGCAGTGCGTCACCGCATAGAAGAGGAGCAGGCGATCGACGGCCTCGCCCCAGAGCAGCGGATTGTCCGCGCAGACGCGCACGACGGTATCCGCGCCGGTCAGCCGGGCGGCGTCGCAGAAGCGGGACAGCACGTCGTTTTCCGATCCGGCCATGGTCTCGATATTCCTGCGGCGCAGATGCTCGTGCAGCACCATATCCATCCGGGTGTCCGGCGTGGCGACGATAATCTTGTCCAGCAGACGGGAAGTGGACAGGCGTTGCGTCACCCAGTCGATAATCGGATAGCCGTGCAGACAGAGGAGGCTTTTCATGGGCAGCCGACTGGAACCCAGTCGGGCCTGAACAATGGCCACGGTCTTGCCGAGCGAACTCTTGGGCATAGCGTTCAGTCCTTGATATCGCCCAGCAAATCCAGCATGAGCCGGACGACGCGGGCCTTGTTGCGAGTAAAGTCAAGCGTATTCTGCCGCGCGTAGAGCTGCGCGCGCAGGGGGCCGTCCAGCAGCGAGCGAAACGCGCCCTCGATGACCGCGTCGTCAATCTGCCCGGCCACCCCGAGAAAGAGGAAGCCGTTGTTCTCGCGGGCGAAGGTATGCTTTGCCTCGCGCTCGTGCTGGGCGATGACAATGGCGGGCACCCGCATATGCGCCAGTTCATAGACGGTGCGTCCGGCGGCGCAGACGGCCATGTCCGCCCCTTCCATCATCCGGCTCATGACGTTGGTGGCCCATGTGAATTCTACCAGCGGATTGCCCAGAACCGCAATATGTCGTTCCATATTTTCCTTGTGGGCGTATCCCGGCCCGGCCACGACGCGGATCGTGACGCCGCGCTCCCTGCACAGGGGTTCCACGATATTCAGGACGCGCAGCGTGCAGTCGGCGGCGTCCGTGCCGCCGAAGGTGATCAGCAGGGTCTTCACTTCAGGATGGAAGACGCAGCGGCTGGCGCCGGCAAATTCGTCGCGCAGACAAAAATAGTCCGGCCCGCAGCACAGGCGCGGATCAGCCGGGTCCCCGTGCTCGTAAAGGGCGTTGATCACAAGGTGCGCCAGCGCGGCGCCGGGGCCGTCGTCCTCAAAATTGACAATCTTGCAGCCCGATTCCCGCAGGCGCGCCATATAGGCGGGATCGGTATTGAGAATATCGTTGACGATCAGATCCGGGCGCAGGCGCAGCACCGTGTCCGCCAGGTCCTCGCCCCCCTGCCGCACCATGCGGTAATCCTTGCGGGCGATGCTTTCCACGGCCAGTTCGCTCTGGCGCGTGCAGACAAAGGTGATCTTGTGATCGGTGATTTCGTGGGCCAGCATGAGCGCGCGGAAGACGTGCCCCATGCCTATGGCGGGCCAGCCCGCCACGACAAAGACCACATGACGCCGCAGCAGCAGCTTTTCACAAATCCACCAGTCCTGATAGCCCTGAATTTCGATGGCCCGATCATTAAGAAAGTAGGGGATGGTCTTGCCCATGACGGCCGTCCTGCCGGCGCGCACGGCCCGCAGAAACGCCGCCGCACGCAGGATGATCAGCGCCCGGCTTTCCAGCACAAGCGCCTGCTCCCCGTCGTCGCGCAGGAGGTTTTCCAGCGTGTCGCCCTGAACATTCCAGAGGCGCTGCCGCACGCTCTTGACGGTCACAAGGCTGTCGGCGTCCGCCTCGCGGTAACGCTTCCAGGCGTCCTCCACATCCACCCAGGTCATCAGCGGGCAGGAGGCGCGCAGAATCAGGCAATGCTCGTATTCCTGCGCCAGCTCTTCCAGCAGATCGCGCATTTCCGCGACGATATTCAGCGACGTGAAGCGGAAGGCGGGATTGAAGCGCACGCCCACGCCCGCGCGCTCGCAGATCAGGGTGATTTCCTGACTGTCCGTCAGCACGATGATGTCGTCCGCGGCCGCGACGCCCCGCGCCGTGTGCAGCGCGCGTTCCATGAGCGTGACCCCGGCCAGCCGCTTGACCAGCTGATCGGGGATGACGGCGTTTTTCTTCAGCGCGGGAATGATGATGCAACGCTCCTTCACGCGGACTCCTTTGCAATATGGTTATCTTTGAATTGGCGTCGGACCGCCGACACGGGGGCTTAGACCCTTCCCGTCAGGTCGCTTGGGCCCGGGAGGACCACCACTGGGGCGCGTGCATCGACGATGTCTGGA
>CALUWU010000057.1 GCA_944324555.1 uncultured Desulfovibrio sp. | reverse complement strand
GACGCGGGCTTCCGCAGTATTTGCAGCTGAAGCGCTCCACGTCGTAGCGCGGTATGCCGGCGCTCGTGGCCTGTTCCGCGTCGCAGCCGTTGCAGGAGCACGCCTTGTTACGGGACAGCCACGGCGAACGCCCCGACATTTTCTTGAGCCATGTATCCGTGCTCACGGGAAGACCTCCTTACATCGCCCAGACCAGCACGAGGCTGATCAGCGCCAGAACCGTGGGAACCGTCACATAAAAACGGAAAGCCTGCTCGATGCGGAAACGCGCCGTGGCGGACTTGACCAGCGTCACGGCCAGCAGCATCAGCAGCAGACACTTGAGGCAGAACCACAGCAGGTTGAACAACCAGAAATCGCCGACGGTGCCGGGGAAGAACAGGGCCACGCCCAGCCCCAGCACGACGAAGCTCTTGAGCGCCGTGCCAATCTGGAAGAGGGCCAGCAGGGGGCCGCCGTATTCCAGCAGGGGGCCCTCGATGATTTCCGTTTCCGCTTCGGGAATATCGAACGGCGCCACGCCCAGCGTGCCGGGCAGGAACATGAGATAGGCCGCGAAGGCGGGAATCATGATCGGATTGAAGCCGATGGAGCCGTTTTCAAGCTGCCAGCCCACCACGTTGAGCAGGGAGAACTCGGCCCCCGTGCCCGCCTCCTTGCCCACCAGCATGGCCACGGCCAGCAGCACCATGAGCAGCGGCGTCTCGTAGGCCAGCATCATGAGCATCTCGCGCGAAAAGCCCACGGCCCCGAAAGGCGAGCTCGACGCCGAACCGCCCAGCATCATGGCGATGGCCGGAATGGGCAGCAGGTAGAACAGCACCAGCAGGTCGCCCATGTTGAACAGCCCCTGAAAGACGCCCGGCACGGGAATGAAGGCCGCGCACACGGCCATGCCGGTAAAGCCGACCACCGGCGCCAGCAAAAAGGCGCTCTTGCAGGCCGTGCGGGGAATGAGCGTTTCCTTGGTCAGCAGCTTGGCCACGTCAATCCAGGGCTGCGTCAGCGGCGGCCCCACGCGCCGTTGCAGGCGGGCCTCCACCCTGCGGTCAATACCTTTGAACAGCATCCCCACGGCCAGCGCGAACACGCCGCCCGGAAAAATGCACATATGCGCCACGGCAAGCAAAATATCGCCCATGCCGATTCTCCTTCTCGTTCTCTGGCAATCCGGGACGGAGCGCCGCCGGAAGGGGCGCTCCATCAGGGAATCTTTCCGTCCCCTGCCGGGAGCGCGATCCCGAGACCGCGCTCCCGCAGGCAACACCTATCGTTCGTCCCGCTCGGCCGACGGAAGACGCCGCAGCTCGTTGCCGGGGAAGAAGCGCAGCGCGCGCTCCAGCCCGGCGTACATGCCGGAGGGGTTCATGCGGCTGCTCGCCGTCTGCGGCGGCAGGCCGCACATGTGCACGTCGATCTCGCGCAGGCGCACAAAGCGCCGGAGGAACCAGCAGCCGCCGGCGAAGGCAAGCGCCATCATGACGAATACCGCCGTGGCGTTCCAGGCGCCCGCGCCGCTCAGCACCCCGGACAGGCCCACGTTCAGCGTGGGCGCGCCGTATTCGGCGAGCACGGCGTTGATGGGCGTCAGCGCCAGACCGGGGAACACGCCCGTAAGCACGCAGCCGACGGCCAGAACAAGCATGGGCAGGCGCATGACAAGCGGCGCCTCTTCCACGTCGTCCAGATGCTCGCCGGGCTGCCCGAGGAAGGCCGCGTGCAGGAACTTGGCCACATAGGCCAGCGTCAGCACGCTGCCAAGCAGCGAAAGCAGGGCCAGGGCGGGCTGTCCGGCCTGCATGAGCGCATGATAAATGAGCCACTTGGACGTGAAGCCGCTGGTCGGCGGCACGCCGACGGCCGACAGGCCGGCAATGGCGAACATGCACAGCGTGAAGGGCATCTTGCGGCCGATGCCGCCAAGATTGTCCAGACTGTCCTTGTGCGTCGCGAACATGACGGCGCCGCAGACAAGGAAGAGCAGGTCCTTGAAGAAGACGTGATTGACAAGATGCAGCATGCCGCCGGCGTAGCCGAGCACGCCGCCCGCCGCCACGGCCAGCACCATGTAGCCGATCTGGCTCACGGTGGAGTAGATGAAGACGAGCTTCACGTTGCTGACGAGCAGGGCCTGCGTGGCGGCCATGACGATGGTGATACCGCCGATCCACATGACCGCATCGGTGATGAGCGACTGCTCCTCAAGCCCGAGCACGCGCGCCAGCGCCAGACCGCCGCCAATGAGCATGAAGAGCTTGATCAGGCCGATCACAGCGCTCTTCAGCAGCACCGAGGAGATGTAGCCGGACACGGGCGTGGGCGCCAGCGCCGGGTGCATCTGCCAGTCGATGCGGAACGGCAACTGCGCGGCCTTCATGACGAAACCGACGGCCAGCAGGGCCATGCCGACCCAGGCCGCCCACGGCGGCAGCAGGGTCAGGAGGCTTTCGGGACGCAGGGCCGCGACGGCGGACAGCGGCGCGGCCGGGCCGATGATGCAGACGCCCACGAAGATGAAGCCCGCCCCCAGCACGTTGAAGAAGAAGTACTTGAAGGCTTCGCGCAGGCTGTCCTTGTCGCCCTCATGCGCTATGGCCATGTACAGCGTCCACGAGCTCATGATTTCCCAGAACAGGAAGAAGCTGAACAGGTAGGTGCTTGCGGCCATGCCGACAAGACCGCCGCACATGGCCGTAAAGGCGCAGTAGAAGCGCCATTGCGTATGGCTGTGGCTCATGTAGCCCAGCGCGTAGACCATGTTGAGCGCGCCCACCAGAGGCACGATGAGGGCAAAGCAGTAGGACAGGGTGTCCAGCTCGCCGCCCAGCACGGCCACCAGCAGGGCCGTAAGCAGCAGCACGCCCACGCTGGCCGCCCCGGCCCGCACGGGAGACTTGCGGAAGAAGACGGGCAGCAGCGCGCCGAAGACCGGCACGATCACGTACCATTCCCACGGCACCATGACGGACTGGAACACAAGGAATTCGTCGCCCATCGTGGAGAAGCAGGCCGAGGCCACCGGAGCCACCAGCAGGAGCGGCAGCTGCGGCGCGAGGCCCGTAGCCAGACAGAGAACGGCCAGCAGCCCCAGCGCCAGGCGAATGCTGGCGGGCGCTTCGGAAACCGCCGGCAGATGGGCGGGACGTTCCTCAAACACCAGCGTCTTCAGGATGCGCGTATAATAGACGGCCCCCACCAGGGAACCGCCGAAGATCAGGACGCCAAGCCAGATGTGATCGGCCTGCACGGCCGCCTGAATCATGAGATACTTGCTGAAGAACGCGCCGAAGGGCGGCAGGCCCATGATGGAGACAAGCCCCACGGCCATGCAGGAAACCGTCCACGGCATCTGCCGGCCGAGACCGCGCAGATCCCGAAGGTTGCGGCTGCCGGTACGCAGGATGAGCGCGCCCGCGCCAAGGAAGAGCAGGTCCTTCATCAGGGCGTGATTGAGCGTGTGCGCCAGACCGGCCGTCACGGCCAGCCAGGTGCCCATGCCCAGCACCAGCGCCATTTCGCCGATCTGGCCGAGGGTCGAATAGGCGAGCATGCGCTTGAGGTCTTCCTGACGCAGGGCCATGATCTCGCCGTAAATCAGGGTGGCGGCGCCCAGCAGGGTCAGCCAGCCGCCGAACCAGTTCAGATCGAAGGAGGCGGCGAGGCTTCCCTCAATGGCTTCGGTAACGCCGCCGGCCTGACCGTAGATGATCAGGACGATGCCGAAAATCCCCATCTTGGTGATGACGCCCGACAGGGGGCCGGACACCGAAGAAGGCGCCGCCGGATGCGCGTCGGGCAGCCAGGAATGGAAGGGAACCAGACCAGCCTTGACCGCAAAGCCGACAAAGCAGAGGAAGATGGCGGCCTGCGCGGCCCAGACGCTCAGCTCCGGCGCGGCCCAGGGCACCGCCGCCAGCAGCGAACCGCCGCCGCCCAGCAGCATGAGGCCGGGCAGCATGAGGCAGGCGCCGCCCGCGCACATCACATAATACTTGAAGCCGGCGTCGTGCGCCGTGCGGTTGTTTTCATGCACCACAAGGAAATAGGAAGCGAAGGTCATCAGCTCCCAGTAGCCGTGCAGCGCGCCCATGTCCGCCGTGGAGACGATGCCCGCCAGCGAGGCGAAGGTCAGCAGCAGGAAGAACCAGTACCAGCCCTTGCGCTCGGCATGGGCCATGTAGCCCACCGAATAGACGGCGACCACCAGGGCGATCAGGGAGATCATGCCCAGGAAAAGCCGGGCCGCGGCGACGGGATGCGGCTCGGTGACGACGGCGGAAAAGGCCAGCGCCGCGGCGACGACGCCGAGGAATTCCGCTCCCCGGACCTTGAACAGGAAGGCCAGCCCCACCGCGAAGGCGCCGCAGAACAGCATCCAGAAGGCCGGATGCGCCGGCGCATGGGGCGCGGCGTAGCCGGCGCACGCCGCCGCGGCGGCCAGCAGCGGCTCGCGCAGCAGGCCCATGCCCGCCGCCAGCGCGGCCAGCAGCCAGGCGAGGAAGCCGGCGCCGGCTTCCTTGCGCGCGTCGCGATCCGCCGCGTCCAGAGGCGCGGGCTCAAACCAGACGACGCGCAGCGCCCGCACGTGCAGGGCGATGAAAATCGTGGCGCACACGGCCTCGACAAGCAGCAGTACCAGCGGGCTGGCCTCGCCGAAGGGGAGGGCCGCCGCCAGCACGCCCTGCGTGATGCAGGCCCGCGCCTCGGGCATGAGGAAGGGCGTTCCGCCCACGGCCGCCATCAGGCCGAAGACAAAGAGCAGGGCCGGTTTGCGGCAGGTGGAGCCCGCTCCGCGCAGGGCTTCCAGGCTTTCGCCTCCGCGCGCCCGCGCCAGCGTCCCCAGGGCCCTCAGGGCCAGCAGACGACAGACCGTCTGAAACGGCAGAAACAGCCAGACGCCGGCGAAGGCCGGACCGTTGGCGGCTCCGAGAGCCAGGCAAAGCAGCCCCGCGTCATGCAGCGCGCCCCAGTATATCAGGCGTCTTGCGTCATGACGCTGCCGCACGGCAAGCCATGTGCCCGCCAGCAGAAAAAAAAGCCCCGGCAGGTACAGAAAGGCCGCACCCGCAGTCAAAGAAGGATCAAACATACGCGCCCCTGAGCAGTTGGATTTCACAACGCGCAGACCACAAAGCCGGACCCTCTTCTTCCGGCGTGCCCTGCGGGCATTTCCTCCCGCTTTCGCCCGTGAAACGGCCTTCGGCGCCGTCACACCGCAATCCGAGGATGCGAACCGCCATTGCAGATATGCAACTGCATAAAAATGTTCGTCAAAACGCAACGGATGCAAACAATAGCGAAAACTTTGCCGCTCAGACTAGCGCAATTCATTCTCCGGCGCAATACGGGGCGGGAATGGCGGCTTGAACACGTTGCGCCGGCCCCTTCGCCGCCGGAAAGGCGCCCCCGGACGCGCCGCGGGTTGCGCGCCCCCGGCTGAAGGCCGGTTATTCTTCCCGCAGGCCCCGCGTCATGAGGCGGCGCACCTCTTCCGCCGGAGAACGCCCCTCGCGCACGATGGCGCGCACGGCCTCCGCAATCGGCGCCTCCACGCCCAGACGCCGCGCCAGCGCGCAGGCCGCGTCGGCCGTGGCCACGCCTTCGGCCACCATGCCCAGATCCCCGGCGATCGCTTCCAGCGATTCCCCGCGCCCGAGCCGCAGACCCACCTGACGGTTGCGCGAAAGATCGCCTGTGCAGGTCAGCGTCAGATCGCCCAGGCCGGAAAGCCCCATGAAGGTGGACGGCCGCGCGCCGCAGGCTTCGCCGATACGGCTGATTTCCGCCAGTCCGCGCGCGATGAGCGCCGCCCGGCTGTTGTGACCGAAGCCCAGACCGTCGCACATGCCGGCCGCGATGGCGACGACGTTCTTGAGCGCGCCGCCGAGCTCGACGCCGATAACGTCCGTGCTGCTGTAGCAACGGAAATTCGGCCCGGAAAAGGCGTCGCGCAGGCTGGCGCCCAGCGCCTCGTCGGCGCAGGCCAGCACAACGGCCGTGGGCAGGCCGCGCAGCACCTCCGCGGCAAAGGACGGGCCGGACAGCGCCGCGTAACGCGCCCGCTCCCCGACGGTTTCCGCCACCATGCGTCCCGGCGAGGCCAGGGTGCCCACTTCCAGCCCCTTGGACGCGTCCACGAACACCGGGCGCTCATGGAAAAAGTCCGCGTGCCGCGTCAGCCAGCCCCGCAGCTGCTGGCAGGGCACGGCCAGCACGACCAGCGGCGCGCCCAGCGCCGCGGGATCGCTCGTCGCCCGCAGGGCCGGATGCAGGTCGAACGACGACACGTAACGCGGATTGCGATGTTCCCTGTTGATTGCCAGCGCCGCGGCCTCGTCGCGCAGCCAGAGCGTCGTCGGCAGGCCGCAGGTCGTCAGATGATGGGCCAGCGCGGTGCCCCAGCTTCCCCCGCCGGCCACGCAGATTTCGGCTATGGAATCCAGCATGTCCTTTCCTCAATGGAAAAAATGATGAACGTCAGACCCCGCGAACCGGCGTTTTTTCCGCTCCCGGCGCGGGGTTTCCGCTCCGTTACCGCCGCCCCCCGCCATAGGCGCGCAGCCAGTCCGCGCAGACGCTCTCAAGCCCGGCGTCGCCCCATGCGGCGGCCTGCGCGCGCCGCGTCCGCACCCGCCGCGCGCATTCGCGCAGCGCCGCCGTATCCGGGCGCAGGGCCGCCGCGACGCCCGCGGCCAGGTCCTGTCGCCCCGCGGCCTGCGCGGCGCGCAGCAGCAGACGCGCGACCTCCGGCGTCGGCAGGAGACGGGAGGCGTATTCAGCGGCCTTCAGCGCCTCCTCGCGCGCGCCCCTTTCGACCAGCAGACGCCCCAGCAGCAGATGGCCCCCCTGCCAGAGAGGCTCCGCCTCCAGCGCCGCGCGCACGGCCTCTTCCGACGCCGCGCGCCCGCTCCATTCCTCCGTCAGGGCGCGTTCCCGCTCCGGCGTCAGGGCCGCATAGCTCACGCCCTCCGCGTTCAGACGGACGACATAGCCGTCCGCGGCGGCCTGCCTGTGATAGTCCGGGCGCGCGACATCTCCCCAGCGCGCGCTGAAGAGCGCCGCATTGGCCGACGTGCGCGCATGGCGGCCGGGAGTCCGGCTCTCGGCGTGCACCACGACGGCCTCGGGAACGACGGACAGGGAAAGCCCCCGCCGGCGCAGGGTAAAGCAGAGATCGAGATCCTCGTAACCGTTGGCGTACTCTTCGCGAAATCCGCCCGCGTCCTCGAAGTCGGCGCGCCGCAGCAGCAGGGCCGCCCCCGTGATTGCCTGCAACGGATGCGCCCGCCGCACGGCGGGATGCCCCCCGGGGAAATCCGCGTAGAGATGTTTCACGCCGCCCAGCGGCGTGAAGCTCACGCCGCAATGCTGGACATGGCCGTCGGGATAGAGCAGCAGCGGGCCGACGGCGCCCGCGCCGGGCCGGGCCAGCGCCTCGCGCAGGGGCCCCAGCCAGCCGGCTCTGACCTGCGTGTCATTGTTGAGGAAGAACAGGGCGTCGCCGTCCGCTTCCCGGGCGCCGGCATTGCAGCCGGCGGCAAAGCCCAGATTTTCAGACAGGCGCACCCGGCGAAAACGCGGGCCGAACAGCGCCGCGCCCAGAGGGGCCAGCTCCGTCGCCGTCGCGTCGGCGGAACCGTTGTCCACGACGACGACGCTCGCGCCCTCGTCATGACGGGCCAGCGCCTTCAGGCAGGCGGCGGTCGTTTCCCAGAGATTCCAGGCGGGGATAATGACAGAAACGCGCATGGCGGTCGTCTCCGGCGGCTACAGCCAGAACTTTTCCCGCAGCACGCGCTGCCGGTAGATGTCGCCCTCGGCCATGAAGGCGAAAATGACGTTGGGAAGATAGAGAGAGAGCAGGCCCGGCGAGCCGTCGAGCTTCCAGACGGCCAGAACATAGGCGGCCCAGCACACGGCCAGCGTCAGCCCCTTGCGCCAGACGCCGTAGACCAGATAGCCGATCCAGCCGGCCAGCAGCACCGGCAGGGAAACGGCCGCCAGCCGCTCCTTCCAGGTAAAGCCGGCGGTGTTGATGAAGCCCCACGCGCCGAGAGCGTCCCGTTCATGCACGAGACGATACAACGCCTTTCTGGCCTCGGACACGTCCAGCGCCTCTATGCGCTCCGCCGTCGAGGCCGCCTCGGGGCGCTCCGCAGCCCGCCGTTTCTTTCTGCGAGACATTCAGCCTCCCCGGCGAGATGGTATCGCCTTGTCTTATTTTCCCGGCCGCGACGCCGCGCCGCCGGCGCGCCCCCCGGCGGCCAGCGCAAATTGGGAAATATTTGGAGAATTTAACGCAATATATACATATTATTTAATTTTTACAGGATAAAAAAATTATTGTCAACACGCGCCGCGCATCCGCCGCTTTCATCAACAAATGACTTTTCTGTATTTACGTCACGATTCACGGCGCCCGCCGCGACGGGCGCCCTTCCGGAAAACCATCCGCCTCCAATTGTCTTTTATACAAGCTTGTGTTTGAATTAACAGGAATATCGGGGAAGAAAGGTTTGCAGACCCCCGGGAACAAGGAGAGAAAGGGATGAAGCTAAGCATGCTGCATAAAATGCTGCTGCGAATTTTGCTGCCCGTCCTGCTGGGGCTCGGCGTCATGTCCTTCCTGGACTATCGCAGCGCCCGTCAGGTAATGGAAGCGCAAATTCAGACGGATCTGGAGACAATCGTCGACACGCAGGTCAACGAACTGCGCTCCGTACAGCGCACCCTGACCGGAGGGCTCCGCAGCCTGTCGCATCTGACCAGCTTTCAGCAGCTGATCCAGGCGGCAGAGGCCGGCGCGTCGAAGGAAGAACTCGCGGCGCTCAGCGAAAAGGCCTCCAACCTCGCCGCGAGCCTCGTCAAAGACTACGCCATGATCTATTCCGCGGCGCTTGTCGACGCGAAAGGCACCGTTCTGGCGCACAGCGCCCACAAGAATATCGGCAGTTCCTACGCGGATCGGGAATATTTCAAGAAAGCCATGCAGGGCGACGACATTCAGGTGCAGAACGTCGTCTCCCGGGCCAGCGGCATTCAGGCGACCATTCTCGCCGCCTCCTTCAAGAACGCCGAAGGAAAGCGCGTCGGCATGGTCATGATGACGATGGACAACGCCGGTCTGGCGTCCATGACGACCAATCAGCTGAAAATCGGCTCGCGGGGCTTCTGCTACGCCTACAACATGAAAGGGGAAATGGCGCTGCATCCCGACAAGAGCCTCATCGGCCGCGACGACAGCTCCCTCCCTCATGTTCGCCGGATGCTTGAAACGGGCCAGGGCGTGACCAGCTACATGAACGGGGAGGAAGAGCGCCTGCTTTATTATCAGGCGCTGCCCAGCATGCACTGGATCATTATCATGGACGTCAGCCGCGACGAACTTTTCGAGCCGCTCGCGACCATGCTCGGCAACGGCGTCATCGTGCTGTCCGTCTGCATTCTGCTGGTCGGCGCCGTCGTCTTCTTCAGCGTGCGGAGCGTGGCGGGCGGCATTCGCATGAGCTCGCAGATTGCCAAGAATATCGCGGAAGGCAACCTCCAGTTCAGCGAGGAGGAAAAGGCCGCCGTGGAAGAAGGCAAGGCCCGCAGCGACGAGCTGAGCGTGCTTGCCGAAGCCTTCCAGATGATGCGGGACAATATTGAACGCCTGCTGGCCGAAAGCAGGGAAAAGGCGCAGGAAGCCACAAAGGCCATGGAACATGCGCAGGAAGCCCAGTCCGTGGCCGAACAGGCGACGCTTGCGGCGGAAAACGCCCGCCGGGAAGGCATGCACGCGGCCGCGAACCGGCTTGAAAGCATCGTTCACACCCTGTCGTCGGCTTCCACCCAGCTCGCGGCCCAGATCGAGCAGGTCAGCTCCACATCGCAGGATTCGTCCAGACGCCTCTCCGAAGCGGCCGCGGCCATTACCCAGATGAACGCGACCGTGCAGCATGTCGCCCAGAACGCCGACAACGCGGCCCACATGTCGGACGACATGCGGAAAAAGGCCGATACCGTGTCCGATATCGTGCACCAGTCCCTGAACAGCATCGATCGCGTTCACGGCGTCACGACCCAGCTCCGGGACGACATGCAGGAACTGACGGAACACGCCCAGAACATCAATCAGATCATGGGCGTCATTTCCGACATTGCCGATCAGACGAACCTGCTGGCGCTCAACGCCGCCATCGAAGCCGCCCGCGCGGGCGAAGCCGGGCGCGGTTTCGCCGTCGTGGCCGACGAGGTCCGCAAGCTGGCCGAAAAGACCATGGCCTCGACGACCGACGTCGGCAGCGCCATCCACGCCATTCAGGAAAGCACCACGGCAAGCATGAAAATCATGAGCACGGCTGTCGAGGAAGTGGAAAGGACCACCGTTCTGGCCAAGCAGTCGGGCGACGCGCTCAAGGAGATCGTCAACGATATCGCTCAGGCGGCCGAACAGGTCAACGCCATCGCCGACGCCAGCAGGGAACAGTCCAGCGCCAGCGACGCCATCAACAGTTCCGTCGAACAGGTCAACGTCATGGCGACCCAGACGGCGGAATCCATGAACGAAGCCAACAGCGCCATTACCGAACTGGCCCGGCAGACGCAGGAACTTTCGACCATCATCTCCGAAATGAAGAGCGAATAACAGCCTCCCGCCGCCATCTTGCAGCTCTTGCGGCCTCCGCGACGGCGGCCGCAAGAGCTGCAAGCTCAGTCCCGCCCCCTCTTTATACTGTTTCTTCTATTCCTTTTCAGCATATTGTGCCCCACAGCGGCGCCGACGCAATGCCGAAAACGGCGATTCGCGTCTTTCCGGCGTGCAAAATTGTCTTTTTTCTTGAAAAATACCTGAAAATAACAGAAACTTGGCCGAACGCCGCGACCGGCGTTCTTCCTTGACATGCAACGAGTTGCCGCGCCGCGATGTATGGCGCGGGCTTGCTGTTTACCACTCCAGGAAACCGCCATGCCCAGCGCCGTCTCTCTCTCTCTCTCCCTCACATGTTGCGAGCATTGCTGCCAAAATAATAAATAAATCAGACATGTTATAGCCTGAAAGAGTTTTGGCAAAATGCCTTTTGGATAACAAATGGATAATCATCTTCCAATTTGAGCAATTCGTCGTTATTATTTCTTCATGAGCGACGTAACCAGCCGAAAATACATCAAAACCAAGTTCGAGGGCGTTTTCTATCGCCAGTCCGCCAAACGTGATCCAAGAACCGGCCTGCCGGATCGTATTTACTGTTTCTGCTACAAGGACACCCAAGGTAAAGGGCATTGGAAAACTGTCGGCAGACACAGTAAGGGCATCC
>CALUWU010000056.1 GCA_944324555.1 uncultured Desulfovibrio sp. | reverse complement strand
AGCCCGTTTACGGGCCGCCGGTAACAGAAATGCATGTGCCAGATCGAGATGCGCCTGTTAGGGCGCTGCTGGTAACAGAGCCTTACAGGCGCATATGAAGAACCACCGGCTTTGCCGGTGGGTTTCTTTTCCGATCGGACGCCGGGAAAAGTGTTTCGCAAGGCGCGCCCGCGACCTCAGAAAATGCGCAGCGTCAGCAGGCGGCGGGCGGTTTCCTCGGGGTCGTCCTTCGGGCAGGGCAGGGGGATGATCGGGCCTTCGCGGCGTTCAAGCTGATAGCTGTAGCAGCGATCATAATAGGCAAGAACGGCGCGGGCTACGGAGCGGCAGTCTCCCGCCTCCAGACTGTCCAGACAGCGGCGCGTCAGTTCATGGCCCAGACGTTTTTGCAGACGTTGCAGGGCCGCGCGAATTTCTTCGCGCATGTCGTCGCTGGCGTACAGGCGTACAAGTCTGTCTATGCGGCTTTCTTCCGGGACGTCGACGCGCACCAGCGGCGCGGGCGAGAGGTGTCCGAAAAATTCGGCGCACAAGGTGACGCTGCCGATATGGATGCTTTCATCTTCGATCCAGACGGTCTTTTGCGGATCAAGCGCGCGCCATTGCTCGAACAGCTGATTTTCAAACCATTCGTTGCCGGGTTGCCGGCCCATGTAGCCGAAAGCCGAGCCGCGATGTACGGCCAGACCTTCCAGATCGACGACCTGCTCGCCCAGACCGGCCAGGGCATGGAGTATTTCCGTTTTTCCCGATCCCGTCATGCCGCCGAGCACCGCGACGCGACGCGGCTGCGCCAGACCCTGCCGGACATGCCGCCGGTAGGCCTTGTAGCCTCCCGCCAGCAGCAGGACGCGAAAGCCCGCGGCCTCCAGAAGCCAGCCGACGGCGCCGCTCCGCATGCCGCCGCGCCAGCAGTGCAGCAGGACGGTCGAACCGCCCGGGGTCGCTTCTTCAATCAGCGCGCGCGCCCGGGCAAGCTTTTGCTCCAGTTGCCCGCCCGTCAGGGCCAGGGCTGCGGCCACGGCGTCGGCGCGTCCTTGTTTGGCGTAAACGGTACCGACGCGGGCGCGCTCCTCGTCGCTGAAAAGCGGCAGATTGACGGCGCCGGGGATATGGGCGCGGTCAAATTCGGAAGGAGAGCGGACGTCGAGCAGGGGAAGCCCCTGATCCCGGCGTTGGAGAAAGGCGGCGGCGTCTATGGCGGCTGGCATGGCGTTCCCCGGCAGAATCCAGAAGATAGAGAAAAGAAAAAGGGTTTGCGGAAATTCCACAAACCCGTCTTTTTTCTTTGGTGGGCCATCAGGGACTCGAACCCCGAACCAACTGATTAAGAGTCAGCTGCTCTACCAATTGAGCTAATGACCCGTACGCATCGCGTGAAAACGTATTTACGCAAGAGGGGGAGACTTGTCAACATTTGGGAGAAAAAATTTTTTTGCCTCTTTTATTTTCAATGGGGGTATCATCGGGAGCGGGCGGTCGGCGGAACGCGTTCCTTCCGATCGCGCAAGCCCGGCATGAAAAGTTTTTTGAGAGAGGAGGCATGGCCGATGGCTCGAAAGCAGGTCGAAGAGTTTAGCGGCGATTATTTTTCCTGGCTGAACAGCTTCTACCACGTCGCGCAACTGAAATCCTTTTCGCGCGCCGCGGAGGCGATTGGACGTTCGCAAAGCACCGTCACCTATCAGATCAACAAGCTCGAAAAGCGGCTTGGCGTCGAGCTTGTCAACAGGCGCGCAACGCCCATAGAACTGACGCCGGCCGGCGTGAAGCTCTTTCACCTCAGCGAGCAGGTTTTCATGCTGCTGTATCAGATGAAAGGCGAGGTTTGCGGCGCGGAAGAAATCAGCGGTTCAATAAAGATTGTCAGCACCTATTCGCTGGCAAGCTATTTTTTCCCTCCCCTGCTTTCACGTTTCAGACAGCGCTTTCCCATGGTAAGCGTCGAGGTTCTGCCGGTCCCTCTGGCGGAGCTTGTGCGAAGCTACTACATGCCGGATGTCGATCTCGTGGCGGGGATAGACACGGTGTTCCCGGAGGGCGCGCAGAGCTACTTTTTGCTGCGCACGCCCATGTGTCTTGTCGCGCCATCTTCCTGGGAAGTGGGAAACGGCGGCCCCCTGCGTCTGGAAGATTTTGTTTCTCTCCCCTTTATTGGCTTCTGGCCGGATTACGTTCTGGACAGGAATGTGGAAGAATGTCTGCGCGAGAAGGGATATACGCTGAATATCGTGCAGCATGCGGGGTTTTTTCTTCCCATTCTGCATTATGTGGCGTTGCGGCAGGGCGTGTCCATTCTGGACGCGCATGTTGTCGGCCGGACGGGAATGGATGTTCGCATCTATCCTCTGGATCATCTTTTCCCGGAGCGGACCTATATTCTGGCGCATCCGCAGCGCCAATATCTTTCGCCCGCCGTGCGCGCGCTGATCGCCTTTCTCGCCGAACATGCGGAAGAGAAGGAGGAAGGCTAGCCCCGCCGTGCGGCGGGCGCGGCAGGAATCGGGCGGATAACGTTCCCCGTCAGCGTACGGCCATATCCCCGTCGCGGATCTTGCCCATCCGGCGCAGAATGGCGGCGAAAACGCCGCACAGCAGTCCCGGCAACAGAAAATGGAAGGCGGCGATGAGGGCGAAGGTCCGCGTGTTCGCTCCCATGACGGCAACGGCGCCTATCTGGCCGACAAGGCCGCTGCTGCCCATGCCCGCGCCTTCCGGCAGGTTGCTCATGGGAAACAGGGTCGTGACCCAGGGGCCGAGCAGCAGCGAAGAAAGGATCGGGGGAAGCCATATCCAGGGGTTTTTCATGATATTGGGAGCCTGAAGCATGGCGCAGCCCAGACCCATGCTGACAAGCCCGCCGGGACCGTTGTCGCGATAGCCGGCGATGGCAAAGCCGACAAGCTGGCAGCAGCAGCCTACCGTCGCCGCGCCCGCCACGATTCCGTGGAGATCGAGCATGATGGCAATGGCAGTGCTCGAAAGCGGCGTGCACATGGCCATGCCGATCAGGGCCGCGACAAGGGCGCCGGTCTGGATCAGGGCGCCGATGCCCGACAGGAGTTCCCTGATCAGCGGGCCGATCAGCAGCGCGGCGAGAGACCCGGTCAGGACGGTGACAAGCGGCGTTACAATGATGTCGACGCGGCAGCATCCGGCGACCAGTTTGCCGCATTCGGTTCCGGCGAGCGCCGCGAGAAACGCGCCCGCCGGGCCGCCGGCGGCGGCGCCGGTCGCGCCGGTAACCACGGATGCAAAAAGGACGAGAGGCGGCGCGCCAAGTCCCCAGGCCACGGCAACGCCGACGGCGGGACCCATCAGCCGCATGGCCGTCGTTCCCGTTTCCTTCAGAAGTTCCAGCTGACACAGATCCCCGAACGTTCTCAGCATCAGCCCTGCGATAAGCGATGCAAAAAGACCGCGCACCATGCAGCTCAGCGCTTCCATGCCGTAACGACGCAGGCCGGGGCGCACGTCGCGTCTGCGGCAATGTCGTTTCAGGGCCGCCAGGGGTTCGGAAAGAAACATTGCTTTTCCTTTATCTAGTTTGAGGGGCGGGAAGGAAAGACCTTCCCGCCCCTGTTTTCGCGCGCGGCGGAAGTCCGCCCGGAGAGATGCGCGCGGGCGGCGGGCGATGCCCGCCTTTTTCTGTGCGGTTGCCCCGGAAGGGCTACAGAACGACGCGACCGAGGGTAAGCATGAGCAGCGCCAGCAGCAGATAGGAAAGGGCGATCATTGTCGGCGCCATCTTCCAGATGCTTCGGGCGTCGCACCAGTCGTTGCCGTGGAGCGTCGCGGCGGTAGAGCTGGCCGCGGGCGTCAGGAACGCCAGAGATGAACGCCCATGACGACCAGAATGACGCTTGTTTCAGGCGGGAAGTTGTTGGCTGTGCAATACGAATAGATGAGCGGCATGAGGGCAGCGCCCAGCGCGCTGTTATTGATGAACTGCGTAAGACAGGCGGCAAAGAGGCCGAGGGTGACGGCAAAGAGAATCTGGGAATTCTGACCGAAAAGCGGGTCAAGCAGCAGCATGAAGAAGCTGGTAATGCCGCTGGCGGGATCGCTCATGGGGCCGGAGATGGGAAAGACGAAGGCAAGAAGAAAGATGATTTCCCAGGAAACGCCCTTGTCGATCATGGTCTTGACCGGCAGCATGGACTTGCCGTCAATGCGAATGCAGCGCATGCACATGACGATAAGCATGCAGATGCCGGTATAGCCGATGGACTTGATGCATCGCGTCAGGAAAAAGTCCGAGGGCAGAAAGCTCGGCGCGAGCATGAGACCAAGCAGGGCAAAGAGGAAGAAGAGCGCCAGCTTCTGCACCTTGTCGAGCGTGAGAGAACTGTCGGCGGCGAGGCGCGAGATATCCAGGGCGCGCAACTTTTCCATGTCGGGGCGGAACAGGAAGCGTCCGACAAGAATGAAGGCGCCCAGCAGGACAAAGCCGCCGACGAGGGCCATGATCATATATGCGGCATAGTCAATGCTTGTATGGGATATCTTTTCGTAAGCGCCGATAATGGCCAGCGGAACGGACTTGAAAGGAATGATGGACATGCCGAACTGGGCTGCGAACACAACGCCGAAAATCATCATGGTCGGGTAGCCGTCTCCCTTCTTGTAGCCGCAAATCTCGCAGACGCCATAGAAGAGACTCCAGCCGATGAGCACGGCCGGCGTGCCGCTGGTCAGCCCGCCCAGCAGCATGACCGCCGCAAGGAACGTATAGGTGAAAATCCACGGCCGCCCCTGAACAAAGCGACGGGAAATAAACCAGAGAGCTATGAAACGGGAGAGGCCGTAATGGCTGATGGCGGCGCAGAAGATAAAGATAAACAGCATCATGACCACAATGGGATCGCCGAAACTCTTGTTAAGCAGTTCCACGGGCTTCATGACGCCAAGAATTCCCATGGCGAGCAGTCCGGCGATGCTTGGCCAGATGATATCTATGAAAATCCATGCGTACAGCACGCCCAGAAAGATGCCGATGACTTTCATGCCCAGAGGCGTCAGGGGCTGGGGCGGCTGTATATGTGAAACACAAATCATTATGGCGAAGAAAATAAGCGTATGCAGCCAGTAACGACAGGAATTTGTTGATAGTTCCTTTTTTTCCAGAGACATGGCAACCTCCACAGTCCGGTTGTGCGTTGCCGGAACAGCCGGTTTCTTCCTGACGGGGCGGCGGGGCGGGTATCGCTCCGGCCGCCCCGCCTGTTTGTATAAACGAAAACCTCCCGCTAGGCGGGAGGTTCAAAAAAGCTTACAGCTTTGCACATGTCATAAAAACTCCTTTTGATTTGTTAGGGTTCTTGTGCGGTCTGGCAACTGCACTCGAAAACAAATCAAAAGGAGGTCACGATGAGTGACGTTAAAAGTTTATCGCACACCAGTTGGAATTGTAAATATCATATTGTCTTTGCCCCTAAATACCGGCGTCAGGTTTTCTATGGGGA
>CALUWU010000055.1 GCA_944324555.1 uncultured Desulfovibrio sp. | reverse complement strand
TTGCGGTTGGCTTGAGGGGGAAGAAACCCCTTTTGCTTGCGGCAAAAAGGGGTTTCTTCCCCCTCAAACTCCCCCATCTTCCCCAAAACCCGCGCATAATATACAGGCAGGCAAAGATAATCTTTTTGTAACATATAGTGATATTTTATTTTTTTTGCATATTATCCCGCAGGAAGACAGGTCTTGATAATAAGTCCTGAACCTAGAGCGTTTCGCCTTTGAAAAAGGTGAAACGCTCTAAAAGCAATCGCGCGCGTTTTTTGGGGATGCTGTTTGCCGCATACCCCGACGCCCCTCTGAAAAAACGCGCCGGGGAAGGTCTGCGGGAGTCCTCCCGCGCGAGCCCCGGAGAACAAAAGCGGCTTTCCCTTTCGTGTTTCCGGGGGACGGGCGGCGCGAGGAAAGCGGCGGCGCTCCCGAAACGCTGCATCCTCCAGAGAAAAGCGCGCTGGGGAAGGGATGGGGGGCTTGGGGGGAAGGTCTGCGGGAACGCCTTTCCGTCGGAAAGGCTGGGCCCTCTCGCGCCAGCGGAGGGGTTTCCCTTCCCCCCAAAGAAATACGCCGGACGCGCTGCAAGCAGGCGCGCCGGGTTGCCTGCATCAGGAATTTTTCATCTGCTGCACCAGGCGCGCCAGACTCTGGGACTGTTCCGCGAGGCTGGCGACGGCCTGCGACGCTTCCGTCATGGCGGCGGCGGTTTGCTGCACGATATCGGAAACAACGACGATATTGCGGTTGATTTCTTCGCTGGCGGCCGACTGTTCCTCGCTGGCGGCGGCGATGGTGGAGACCTGTTCGGCCGCGCCTTCCACGGTGGAGACGATTTCCTGAAGGGCGCCGCCGGACTGATTGGCCAGTTCCGTGGCTTCGCGGATGACTTCCACGGCCTTGTCCACGCCTTCAAGGCTCTTGCCGACGCTTTCCTGAATGGCGCGAATGGCGCCGCCGACTTCGCTGGTGGAATCCATGGTCTTTTCCGCCAGCTTTCTCACTTCGTCGGCCACGACGGCAAAGCCGCGTCCGGCTTCGCCGGCGCGCGCGGCTTCAATGGCGGCGTTGAGGGCCAGAAGGTTTGTCTGATCGGCGATATCCGAAATAACGTCCATGATGCGTGAAATGGCCTGCGCGTGCTGATTGAGCTGCTCCATGTCTTCCTTGATGCCAAGGGAGCGCTGATGGACGTTGGCGATGCTCTGCACGGCCTTGTCGACGATGCGGGCGCCGGCGACGGCCTTTTCCTTTGTTTCGCCCGTGGCGTTGGAGGCGTTGTCGGCATTGCCGGCGATATCCTGAACGGAGGCGTTCATCTGGGTCATGGCCGTTGCGGTTTCGCCAAGGCGTTGCGAGGCGGCGGCCGCGCCCTTGTCGGACTGTTCGATACGGGAGGCCAGATTATCGGAGGCGCTTGCCAGCGCGTCAATCAGGCCTTCCAGCTGCCCGGCGGCGGCCAGCATGCCGTCCCGGCGGGCGTTTTCCGCGGCGCGGCGGGCTTCTTCGGCCTCCTGCACGGCTTCCTGCGCCCGCCGGGTCTGTTCGCGGGCGACTTCAGATTCTCTCTTGGCGTCTTCGATATGCTTTTTCAGGGCCTCGACCATTTCCACGATGGAGGCGTAGACGCCCTGACGGGCGCCGTCGTCGTCGAGGGTATAGTCGCCGGCGGCCACGCGCCGGGCCAGGGCGTCGAGTTCGCGCGGGTCCTTGCCGAGCAGGCGCATGGTATCGCGCAGCAGGAAGACGGCGAGCAGCGTGCCGATGATGAGACTGACGACGATGCTGCCCGCGATCAGGTAGCGGGCGGACGCCACTTCGGCGGCGATGTCGCGGCCGGCGTCGTGGCTGTTCTTGACGTTGAGGTCCACAAGTTCGAGCAGGCCGCCGGAGAGTTCGTCGAAGTAGGGACCGGACTCGTCCTCAAGCAGCTCGTGGGCCTCGTCGACCTTCATGTCGCGGGAGAGTTCGATCAGCTTGTTGTGGAGTTCCAGATACTTGTCCATGGCGGTCTTGATCCGCCCGAACAGGTTTATTTCCTGCTCCTCGTTCAGAAAGCGGTTGTAAATATCGCCCTGTTCCGAAAATTCCTGAAGGATGCGGGCCATATGCTTTTCGTCTTCGGCCATTTCCTCGGCGGAGGTCGCCAGCACGTGGAACATTTCCACAATGCGGAAGTTCGAAGACAGGGTATTCATGCGCTGCGCCGCGACCATGGCGGGCATGGCGTCGTCTATCAGCTCGGCCGAAACGCTGCTGAGCCTGTTGATTTTCATGAGAGAAAAGAGACCAATGCCCGCGCTGACGGTCAGCATTACCGCCATGATGATAATAATTCTTGCTCTAAGAGACATACGCGCTCCCGCCGGTAAGCAAAGGGGGAAGAAAAGCCCCGCGGAAGGACGCGCGACAATCGTCGCGGCGCCGTCGCGCGAAACTTTCTTCCCCTTTTCGTAAAGATATCAGACCGTCGGCGGCATTGCCGCCCGCCGGGGAGGAACGCATCCTCCTTTCGGCGCTTCCGGCCGCCGGCGGGGAAGCGGCCCTTTCGGGGCGGACGCTTCCCTTGCCGGAGCCGTTGCGAAGGTCTCGCCTAGAAGAAAATAAGCGTCAGGATGAGGAACAGCGGCACAAGGATACCGCCGGACCAGGCCATATAACCGAAGAAGCTGGGCATCTTGACGCCCTGATCTTCGGCGATGGACCGAACCATGAAGTTCGGAGCGTTGCCGATATAGCTGTTTGCGCCCATGAACACGGCGCCCGCGGAAATGGCGACCAGCGTCGTGGCCATTTCGTTCATGAGAACGTTGGGATCGCCGCCGGCCGTGTTGAAGAACACGAGGTAGGTCGGGGCGTTGTCAAGGAAGCTGGAGAGCAGGCCCGTAAGCCAGAAGAACATGGCGTTGGAAGGCGCGCCGCTTTCGTCGAACACCAGATGAATGAGGCTCGAAAGGGCGCCGTCGGTACCAGCGCGCAGGATGGCGATGGCGGGAATCATGCTGATGAAGATGCCGAGGAAGAGCTTGGCGACTTCTTCAATGGGCGCCCACGAGAAACCGTTGAGTTCGCGGCAGCGCTTGCTGGTGAACTTGAGGGAAAGGCCGGCGATGACAAGCAGGAGGATGTCGCGCAGGAGGTTCTGGCCTTCGATGGGCACGCCGTAGACCGTAAAGGCGGTTCCGAGCTGCATGAGGCCGGAGGAAAGGACGGTCACGACCACACAGGCGAGGAAGAAGAAGTTGATCTTGCCGTCGAAGCCGAGCTTTTCCGTCGGGGCGCCGGCGTCCTGCGGCGGCACGGGCTTGCCTTCCTTCGCGTACAGGACGGTGTCAAGCGCGAAGTAGATGCCCAGCAGGGCGACGGTCATGAGCAGGGTCTTGATGAACAGGTGCTGGGTCGTCCAGAAGAAGCTGACGCCCTTGAGGAAGCCGAGGAAGAGCGGCGGGTCGCCCAGAGGCGTAAGGGAGCCGCCGATATTGGCCACAAGGAAGATAAAGAAGACTACGGAGTGCGCGCGATAGCGGCGATGGGCGTTGGCGCGCAGCAGCGGACGAATGAGGAGCATGGCCGCGCCGGTCGTTCCCATCCAGCTTGCCAGAATCGTGCCCACGGCCAGGATGCCGGTATTCACGCCCGGGCGCCCGACCAGCGAGCCCGTCAGGCGCACGCCGCCCGCGACGGTGAAGAGCGAGAACAGCAAGATAATGAAGGGCACGTATTCGCCCAGGATGGAGTGCAGCATTTCATAAAGCGCCGTGCTGAAGCCGTACACGAAAGCGCAGGGGACAAGGAAGGCCAGCCCCCAGAACACGGCGATTTTACCGAAATGGTGTTCCCAGAAATGCGGCGCGGCCAGCGGCATGACGGCGATGGACAACAGCATGCAGGCAAAGGGGATGACCCAGACGGCGGACAGTTCAGGCCCGGGGATGGTGGGATGGGCTCCGCCGGCCGCCAGCGCCAGAGCAGGCAGCCCCATGACCATCAGCAGAGCCAGAGCAAATGACCAGCAACGTTGCATAGGAGAACTCCTCTAGTCTGTAGTGTCAGAATAGTCCTTCCAGACTAAGGCAAAGACGGCCCGTTGGCAATGCATTGACGCCCTCTTTTGAAACATTCTTCCATGCACGCTTGTACATTATTGCACAAGCATTACATCTCCCCAAAAGACCGCAAGACGCGCCGGATGCAACGTCCCGCGCCGGCGCCGGGACGCGCGCTCCCCCTCCCCGCCTTCGCTCCGGCGCGCCGCAGGGCGGGGCCGCTTGCCTTGCGTCCGCTTTTCTGCAATGACAGGAAACGATCCGCGCTCCGGGCCCGCCGCGCGCCGGAGCACAAACGAAAAGGACTCCGCCATGAAAGAACCCACCGAACGCCGCCGGGCGCGCCTCGAACAGGTCCTGGCGCATCGTCAGCCCGACCTGACGCTGGTGCTTGCCAATATCCATGACCCGCACAATGTTTCCGCCATTTATCGCTCCTGCGACGCCTTCGGCGTGGAGCGGGTTCACCTCTATTATACCGACACCCCCTTTCCCACCCTGGGCCGCAAGACCTCCGCGTCGGCCCGGAAATGGGTCGATACCGTCCGCCACAAGGACAAGGCCGAACTCTTCGCCGCCCTGCGCGCCGCCAACATGCAGATTCTCGCCACGGACTGCACCCCCACGGCAAAGCCCCTCCGCCACTGGGATTTCACCCGCCCCACCGCCATCATCATGGGCAACGAACACAGCGGCGTCGCCGACGAGCTGGCGCGGGAAGCCGACGGCGAACTCTATATCCCCATGCACGGCATGATCCAGAGCTTCAACGTCTCCGTCGCCGCCGCCGTCATTCTCGCCGAAGCCGCCCGCCAGCGCGAGGAAGCCGGCTTCTACAACGCCCCCCGCTACGCCCCCGACGACCTCCGCCAGCGCCTCGATCTCTGGTTGCAGAAATAGTGGATTCTCCGGGGGGAAGGGAAACCCCTCCGCTGGCGCGGGAGGTGTTTCCCTTCCCCCCGGCCCCCCATCCCTTCCCCAGCGCGCTTTTCTCTGGAGGATGAAGCGTTTCGGAAACGCCGCCGCTTTCCCGCGCCATCCGTCCCCCGGAAACACGAAATGGAAAGCCGCTTTTGTTCTCCGGGGGATCGCGCGGGAGGGCTCCCGCAGTCCTTCCCCCGGGCCCCCATCCCTTCCCCGGCGCGCTTTTCTCTGGAGGATGAAGCGTTTCGGGAGCGCCGCCGCTTTCCTCGCGCCATCCGTCCCCCGGAAACACAAATTCCTGTTACCATGTTCCGCCCGGAGCGGCTGCATAAACGCCACAGGAGGAAACAATGCTTGCAGTGATGGACATTGGCGGCACGCAGTGCCGCATGGCGCGTTTCCGCGAAGAGGACGGCGCGCTGGCGCTGGAAGCTGTGGAAGTACGTCCCACGGCGAGCATGACCGATACCGACGCCCTGCTCCGGGCATGGGAGGAAGCGCTGGACGCGCCTCTCGCGCAGGCGCGGGCGCTGGTCATGGGCGTCGCCGGGCCGGTAAGCCCGGATGGGACGGCGCGTCTGAGCAATGCGTCGCTGACCGTTGACCCGCGCGCCGCCGCCCGTTTCGGCGCGCGCCGCTGCCGGGTGGTCAACGACTTCATTGCCGAGGCTTACGCCTGCCTGACGCCGGTCGGCGCCCGCGCCGTCCGGCTCTTCGGGCCGGAAGCGCCCGCGCCGGACGCCGGCAACGCGCCCATTGCGGTACTGGGAGCGGGCACCGGGCTGGGGACGGCCTGGCTCGTTCAGGGACACGACGCCTCGGGCCGCGCCTGCCGGCAGGCGCTTCCCTCGGAATTTGGTCATACGCCCTTCCCCTTTGAAGGCCGGGAAGAGCTGGAATTTGCCGCCTTCGCGCAGGAGGCGCTCCGCCGGCGCATGCTGCGCGCCGACGACGTGGTCACAGGCCGGGGCGTGGCCGCGCTCCATCATTTTCTGAGCGGCGAGCGTCTGCCGGAAGCCGAAGCGACGGCCAGACTGTGCGGGCAGGAAGAGGGGCTGCGCTGGTATGCGCGTCTGCTGGGTCGCGTGTGCGGCCAGTGGGCGCTGGCCACCCTCTGTCGCGGCGGCCTCTTCCTGACAGGCGGCATGGTTCTGCGGAATCCCGCCGTGACCGAACATCCCGCCTTTCGGGAATCCTTTCTGCTCGCGCCGGAACTGCAAATCCTGGAGCAGACGCCCGTCGCCCGCTTCGACACCCCCTACAGCGGCCTCTGGGGCGGCGCGGCGCTGGCCGCCCGCGCCGCGGCGGAACAGAAACGCGCGTAGGGAAGAAGAAGTCTTCCGCCAGTTTCACGCGCGATCGGAGAGCGCCGTCGAAGACGACGGCGCTCTTGTCTTGCCGCCGGGAACTGCCCCCCGGAAAAGAAATAAAAAAACCGTCCTGCCGGGGGACGGTGAGATTGAGAAAAGCGACGGCGTTACCGCCCTGCTCGTCTGCCTGAAAGAAGCGCGTTGGGGAGGGGGC
>CALUWU010000054.1 GCA_944324555.1 uncultured Desulfovibrio sp. | reverse complement strand
ATTGTCTGCGGCGCGCTCCTTCTTGGCGAAACCATCACCGGCGTCAAGATACTCGCCTGCGCCCTGATCATGATTGGCGTCGTGATGCTCTCGCTTGCCCGGGAAAACAAGGACGACGACGGCGGCGCCGCCGCCGTTGCCGAAGGCTGATCTTCCCGCCGTCACGGCCGGGGAGCCCCCCTCCCGCACGAACATCCTCGCGCCGCAAGGCGGGAGGATTTCATGCGTCCTGAAGATATTCCATGATCAGAATGCTCAACAGAAGATTCATGCGCGTCCGGGCGTCTTCCAGATCCCAGTCCGTCAGTTCCCGTATCTGGTTCAAGCGATAAAGAAGCGTATTGCGGTGGACAAAAATCTCTTGCGCCGTTCTTGTAATATTGCCGTTGCACAGAAGATAGCCCTTGAGCGTGGCGACAAGCGACGCGTTGTTCTCCCTGTCGTACAGCAGAAGCGGATCAAGAAAATCATGGTAAAATTCGCGCAGCATGTCTGAATCGTCAAGATGAAGCAATAGCCTGTAAATACCCAGCTTCTTATAATGCACGACCCTGAAGCCGCCGATCCTTCCGGCAAGCTCCAGCGCCGAAAAGGCTTCCCGGCAGCTCTTTCGCGCATCCCGCCCCCCGGAATAAATTCTGCCGAACGCCAGCGTCAGGGCGGCGTCGCCGCACAGGTGGCTGACAACGTCGCGGGAGGCCTCAAGATAGGCGACCGCCTCCTCCGCCTTCTGCCGGGAAGGAGTCAGCGCAAGGCAGACCACCCTGCCGCCCTGAACCATGGCGCAGACTTTCAGATTCTTGACGGCGCAAAGGGAAAGCAGACGGTATTGCAGATGCTCCGCGGCGCCGGCGCGCTCCCGCTGTTCCGCGGACAGGCCAAACAGGCAGACAAAGCAAAAAAGCTCCTGCGGCCGCCCTTCGGGAAACAGGCTTCGCACAAGCTCCGGCGCGTCCCCTTCCCCATCGAACAGCAGCCGCTCAAGAATATCCTCCTCTTTCTTGCGCTCCAGCTTGTCCCGGACGATAAGGTCTGCGATCTCCTTCATCACGTCGACCAGCTTGAGCTCAAACGGCATGGCAAACAGAGGAAAATCCGCCGCGTCGGCCTGCTTCGCCAGTTCCGGGGGAACGTCCTCTATGTATTCGCTGCCGACAAGAATCACCAGCCCGGCAAGATTGTTGCGGATACACTCGTCGAGGAGCCCGGGCAGCATCTCCAGCCCGTGTTCAATGCCTGTGATGAACAGCAGTTCCCCGCCGTGCACCCAGGGCGAAATCTCCGCAGTCTGTCCGATATGGGGCCAGGTGACGACACGCCCAAGCCCCTTTTCCCCCGCAAGCAGCCTGATGCGTGAAAAACTTTTCAGCCCCTGCAAATCGTTGCACGTTACCGGCATTGCCACTCCTTCTATCAAGGGCGGAGACCGCCCGAAAGCCCCGACTCGCGCAAGGGCAGGCGCAAACATGCGGCAAGAGCGCGTCTCCCGACAGTCGGACCCGACGGCATCTCATGGAGAAATCCTGCTTTGCGGGCGGGCGAGGACAGAACCCCTCGTCGCAGGAAACAAGATATTCTTGCAGTCTGTTATTGCGGATACATTCCGAAAGAAAAGGAAGAAAACGCCAGACAATGAACGCCTGACGCCATACGCAACGCGAAAAGTACCATATACCATAATATCCTTGAAGCTCAGGACGATCAACTTGAATTCCCGCCGGCCCCGCCCGCAGGGCGGCAAAGGACGCGCGCCCTTCCTTCCCGAAGGCGCGCGGCTTGAAGGGGGGCGCCTTTCCGCATAAACTTTCCGCCATCCTCAAAACGTCATCCCGAAAGCGACGCCCGCGACCGGCAGGAAGGAGAGGGCAAGGAAGACGACGCCTTGCGGACATGGCAGGCGGCTCTTGATCTGATTCCCCGGCCCCGGAACATCTACGCCGAAATCCTCTGGCGCCTCTGCGGCGACAATGCCCGGAGATTCTGATGTGTCATTGTTGCCGGGCGGAAGGGACACCCCTCCGCTGGCGCGGGAGGTGTTTCCCTTCCCCCCGGACCCCCCATCCCTTCCCCAGCGCGCTTTGTTCTGGAGTATCAGGCAGCATGGCGACGCCGGCGCTTTCCATCGGCCGCCCGTCCCCCGGATAAGCGTTTTACCTTTGCAAAAGCAAAACGCCCGGCATGCCCTCAAGCGCGCTTTACCAAGGAGCTTTCCCCACATGGCCGAATCAAACAGCGACGACGCGCGCGACTGCTACTGGCTCGGAGATAAATATTACTTCGGCAAAAACGTGCTGCGGGACTACGACAAGGCCCGCCGATGGTACGAAAAAGCCGCCGCGCTGAGGCATGCCGATGCGCAATACAGTCTCGGCGTCATGTACCACCGCGGCAAAGGCGTGCCGCAGGACTATGACAAGGCCCGCCAATGGTACGAAAAGGCCGCCGCACAGGGCTTTCGGGCCGCGCAAAAGAAGCTCGACGACATGGACGTGCGGAACCTGTATCAGCGCGGCGAAAACTACCGCCTCGGCGAAGGCGTGCCGCAGGACTATGACATGGCCCGCCAATGGTATGAAAAGGCCGCCGCCAGGGATGATGCGGCCGCGCAGTACCGCCTTGGCGTCATGTATCACAACGGCTGGGGCGCGCCGCAGAAGTTCCGCACGGCCCGCGGGTGGTACGAAGCGGCCGCCAGCCAGAACCATGCCGACGCGCAGAAGGCCCTCGGCGACATGTACCGCTACGGCGAAGGCATAAAGCAGAACGACAAAAAAGCCTGCCAGTGGTATAAAAAAGCAGCCGCGCAGGGACACGAAGAAGCCCGGAACGCCCTGCACGAGCTGAAGGGCTAGAGCGTTGCAACATTTCAGCCCATCATGAGCGCGCCTGTCCGCGCGTCGCGGCGCGTAGTGAAAGAACAGGGAAAAAACAAGGAAAGACATCATGGACAGAAAAGATTCCGCAACGCCGGCGGAACTGTCCCCTTCCCTTCGGAGGGAACTGGAAGTTCTGGCCGAACAGGGCGGCCGGCAGGAAGGAGAGGGCAGGGAAGACGACGCCTTGCGGACATGGCAGGCGGCTCTTGATCTGATTCCCCGGCCCCGGAACATCTACGCCGAAACCGTCTGGTTTCTGGCCGCCGCGGGCAATATCCATTTCCGGCGGGGCCGGTTCGCGCAGGCGCGCGCCTGCTTTGACGAAGCCCGGGAGAATGCGAGCGGCGACGGGCGCGACAACGTCTTTGTCATGCTCCGCCTTGGAGAATGCTGTCATGAACTCGGCGACGAGGAAAACGCCGTCGCGTACCTGCTCCGGGCGTATCAGATGGACGGCGAAGAATTCTTCCTGAACGACGACGATCTGCCCGAGGGCGGCGGCGAAAAATATCTTGCGTTTCTGAAAGAACGCGTCACCCTGCCGGAAGACGGAAGGACGGAAGGGAACGGCCCGAGCGGCGCGGACGTCATCGCGCGTTACGGCGCCCTGGAAAACGAAGACGCGCGCATGGAACTCCTGCGCGGCGTCAGCGACGTTGACGCCGCCCTGTTTTCCTTCCTGCGCGACGTCGCCGGAAACGAAGGGGAAAGCATGGAGACGCGCCGCGCGGCGCTGCGGGCTCTCGCCCTTCACGGCGACGACGACGCCGTAAAAAAGACCTTGCGGGACTTCGTCAGCCCCGACGGCAATGCGGCCTTCAACGCCGCATGCCTTGGCGAACTGCGCCGCCTGCCCGTCGCCGAAGAAGAGCTATGCCTCGCCGCCGACATCCTGACAAAAGGAAACTGGCCGGAGGAAACGCGCTCCGAAGCCCGGGCCCTGCTCGCGGCCAACGACGACAAGCCCGGCGTCGCGCCGCTGCTGCAACGGCTGGCGCAAACAGGTACCGCACGTTAACACTATTCGTAAGTTGTTTGGGGGGAAGGGAAACCCCTCTGCTAGCGCGAGAGG
>CALUWU010000053.1 GCA_944324555.1 uncultured Desulfovibrio sp. | reverse complement strand
GCATGGTTCGTTAGTCCTCCAGCAAGATGATATGCAGTTCCAGCGGGCCATGCACGCCCACGGCGGCAACGCGCTCAATGTCAGCGGTGCGGCTGGGGCCCGTGATGAACGTGGTGTAGGTGGCGGGACGGGCGTTCATGCGTTCGCGCACCTTCTGGGCGATGGACGAGAGGTCGGGATAGACCTCGGATTTCTTGAGCAGCAGGATGTGGACTTCGCTCACCATGCCGGCGAGGCGGGCGTCTTCGTCGTCGCTGTCCACCATGCAGGTGCCGCTGGCGGCGATGCCGAGAACGGCCTTGGTCACGCCGACTTCAAAGCCGGCGAGGTGCTTGCGGAGGCCGTTGCGGATGCAGGCAAAGCCTTTTTCGGCGCAGATGCCGGAAAGAATTTCAAATTCGGCGTCGTCCAGATCGGGCGCGGCGATGATGCGCTGCACGCGGGTGGGCACGCCGTTGGGGCCGTTGGGGCCTTTTTCCACGTCTTCATCGGCCAGCAGTTCGGCGGCGGGCCGGTTCTCGCACACGTCCGCCACGTATTGCAGGGCGGCGGCCATGTTGGGGGCTTCCGTCACCACGGCGGTCGTGGACTGGGCATTGGCGCTGAAAGTGTCCAGCAGTTGCTGATGTTCAGGGGCCATGTATGTCTCCTTCACAATGGGATGATATCGCGGACGCCGCGTCCCGCCTCGGAGACGGGGAGCGCGGCGGATACCGCCGCGCTCCCGGGATGACGCAAGGGGGACGATGCGAAGGCCTACATGAGGTTGAGGCTTTCGGCGTACAGTTCGATGGTGTGTTTCACCTGCATGTCGTCCTGGTTATGCGACAGGACGTCTTCAAACTGCATCATGCAGGCGGGGCAGCCCATGGCGACGATTTCCGCGCCCGTGGCCACGGCGTTGTCGCGCTTGCGCTGTCCGATGCGGCGGGACAGGTCGTAGTGGAAGAGGTTGAAGGAACCGCCGCAGCCGCAGCAGCGATCGGCTTCCTTCATTTCCACCAGATTCAGGTAAGGGTTGGAGCGGATGACGTCGCGGGGTTCCTGAGCCACGCCCAGCGCCTTTTTCAGGTGACAGGAGTCGTGGTAGGTGACCTTGCGGGCGCCGGGCTTCGTTTCGGCGGCCTTGACGCCGATGACCTTGACCAGAAATTCATTGATATCCATGGTGCGGGCCGCAAGACGCAGGGCCAGACCCTTCTCGATGGCGCCGAGGCGTTCGGCGTAGCGGGGCCAGAGTTCCTTGATCGTCGAGGTACAGGAGCCGCAGGGGGTGATCAGATAATCAAAGGACAGGTCTTCGAGCAGGGCAAGGTTGATTTTCATTTCCTTGACCATGCCCCTGGCGTCGCCGGACGACAGCGCGGGGATGCCGCAGCAGGCGAAGCCCGAGGGCATGTAGACGGCCACGCCGTGATGGTGCAGCACGCGGATGCAGGCGTCGCCCATGCGGGTGTACATCTTGTCGGCCACGCAGCCGGGGAAGAAGGCCACGCGCAGGCCGCCCATATGGCGGGGTTCGTCAAGGTCGCCGTAGATCGCGTGCAGGGGTTTCCTGGCCAGCGCGTGAATATGGCGATCGCCCAGCATGAAGTTGAGCAGGGGCGCGCAGACGGTGCCCTGAGCGTCCTTGCTCTTGCGGAAGATCAGGCCCTGCATGGGAGCGCCGACGCGCATGGCGAGGTTGAAGACCGTGGGCGTGGCCAGCAGGGTGCGGAAGATGATCTTCTTGAGCGGGTGCAGGCCGATATAGGCGTAGACGATTTCCCGCGCTTCCATGAAGACTTCCATGATCTTCACGCCGGAAGGACAGTTGGCCTCGCACGAGCCGCAGAGCAGGCAGCGGCCGAGCTTGTCGGCCAGCGCCTGGGGATCGTTGAACATTTCGTGGGCCAGATTGTCGATGAGAGCCAGCTTGCCGCGGGCCACGTCGGCTTCCATCATGGTGGCGCCGAACATGGGGCACACGGCCTGGCACAGGCCGCACTTCATGCACGCGGCAATACGATCTTCCAGCGCCATGAGGCGCCGGGCAAGTTTTTGCAAATCGCTCATGATGCGTTCTCCCGTGCCCTAGATGCCCACCAGCTTGGAGGGATTGAGCAGACCCTTGGGGTCGAGAGCGCGGCGCAGGCGCTGCGAGAAGAGGATGGTGCCGCGCGAGGTTTCCTTTTCCATCCATTTGGCCTTGGCCGTGCCGATGCCGTGCTCGCCGGAAAGGGTGCCCTGGAGCTTGAGGGCCACGTCGAACATTTCGTCAATGGCCTCTTCCACGCGGGCGAACTCTTCCTTGTCGCGCTTGTCGCAGAGGAAGGTCGGATGCAGGTTGCCGTCGCCGGCGTGGCCGAAGGTGCCCACTTCCACGCGGTACTTGGCGGCGATTTCATTGACGGCCTTGACCATGGCGGGAATCTGCGAGCGGGGCACGGTGGCGTCTTCCAGCACGGTGGTGGGCTTGCAGCGGGCCAGCACGGGCAGGGCCATGCGGCGGGCTTCCCACAGTTTGGTCTTTTCGGCGGCGTCCTTGGCCACATGCACTTCGCGGGCGTTGTTTTCCTTCAGCACGCGTTCCACGACTTCGGCGTCGTCGGCCACCTGGGCGGGATGGCCGTCCACTTCAATCAGCAGGATGGCGCCCGCGTCGCGCGGCAGGCCGGCCTTGGTGTAGTCGTCCACGCGCACGATGGTCTGATTGTCGAGAAATTCCAGCGTGCAGGGCACGACGTGGGCGGCGATGATGCCCGCCACGGCGTCGGCGGCTTCCTGCATGTCGTTGAACACGGCCATGACGGCCTTGCTGGCCTTCGGCGGGGGCACCAGCTTCAGCACGGCCTGGGAGATGACGCCCAGCGTGCCTTCGGACTGCGTGAGCATGCCCGCGAGGTTGTAGCCGGTCACGCATTTCACCGTGCGCGAACCCGTCTTGACCAGTTCGCCGGTGGCGTCGAAAAATTCCACGCCCATGACGTAGTCCTTGGTCACGCCGTATTTCAGGCCGCGCAGGCCGCCGGCGTTTTCCGCGATGTTGCCCGCGATGGTGGAGACGGTCTGGGAACCCGGGTCCGGGGGATAGAAGAGGTTCTGGGCGGCGACGGCGCTGGCCAGATCGGCGGTGACGACGCCGGGTTCCACCACGGCGTACAGGTCGGCCGTGTTGATTTCAAGGATGCGGGTCAGACCGTTGGTCAGGATGACGACGGTATCGGTCTTGTCGGGGATGGTGCCGCCGGACAGGTTGGAGCCGGCGCCGCGCACGGTCATGGGGATGCCGTTGTCGTACAGTTTCTTGACGCACTGTCCGAGCTGTTCCGTAGTGGTGGGGCGCACGACAAGGGCGGGAACCACCGGCTGCAACACGGCGGAATCATAAGAATAGCTCTGCCGATCGGCCTCGGAAGAAAAGACGTTTTCCTTGCCGAGCATCGCCTCGAAATCTTTTACCAGCGCTTGGCTAACCATAATGGGGCCTCCTCTAAGACTCGTCTCCGGGTTGCGGCTTTCTGGGCCGTGTTCGCGAGTAGGGCTGTAGCTATAGCGGATAATGCCGACTTTGCCTAGTCGGTTCGTCTGATTGTGCGCTCAATCCAAGCCGGGCTACAACAGTAAAAAAAACGGCTGTCGCCGTTTTTTTTACGCATACACGCAAAGAGAGGTCTTTTCAATACGGTCCGGCCGGGAGGGGCGGAAAATTTTTGTGGCCTTGCCGGACGGAAGGGAGGGGGCCCTATCGGGGCAGCGCCCTGGAGCAGATAAAGGCGAAATGTTCGGCGGAAACCGGCTGCACGGAGAGGCGGCTGCCGCGTTTGAGGAGTTCCATTCCTGCCAGTTCCGGCCATTGCAGCAGTTCCTTGCGCGGGAGCGGGCGGGGGAGGGCGCGCACAAGGCGCACGTCCACCATTTCCCAGACGGGTTTTTCCGGGGTTGCCCGCGGGTCAAAGTGCTGGTTTTCCGGGTCGAGCGCCGTATGGTCGGGATAGGCTTCCCGGCAGACTTCCACGATGCCCACAATGGCGGGGGCGTCGCCGCTGTGATAGAAAAAGCCCTGATCGCCCGTTTTCATGGCCTTCATGAAATTGCGCGCCTGATAGTTGCGTACCCCGTCCCACGATGTCGTCTGTTCCGGGGAGGCCGCCAGGTCTTCCCAGGAGAAACAGCCGGGTTCGGTCTTGAACAGCCAGTAGTGCATGATTGTCCTTTTGGGCTGGAGAGCGAGCCGATCCGCTCGCCCGAGTATCGCGTCGCGTCCGGGGGGCGCCGGGGCGGGGAGGGGACGGCCCCCCCGCCGCTGGAGCGGGAGAGGGGCCGTCCCCGGCGTAACTGTCGCGGACAGGGGTTATCCCATGTCCTCGGTGAGTACCATCTGCCTTGCGGCGGCGGTTTCGTCCATGCGGCGCACGGGCAGCGTGACGGGAGCGTCAAGCAGGGCCTGCGGATTGCTCCTGCCCAGTTCGACGATTTCCCTGATGGCGTCGGCAAAGGCGTCGAGCGTCTGCTTGCTTTCCGTTTCCGTGGGTTCGGCCATGAGGCATTCATGGACGATCAGCGGGAAATAGATGGTCGGGGCGTGGAAGCCGCGATCAAGCAGGGCCTTGGCGATGTCGAGGGCGCGCATTCCTTCGGGCGCGGAGGCCACGAATTCGTGGGCGCAGATGCGGTCGTAGGGAATGTCAAGCACGCCTTCGAGGCGCTTCTTGAGGTAGTTGGCGTTCAGGGTGGCGTATTCGCCCACGCGGGCGAGACCTTCGCCGCCAAGGCGCATCATGTAGGCAAGGGCGCGGGCGACAACGGCGAAGCTGCCGTAGAAGGGGCCGATCTTGCCGATGCTCTGGGGCAGGTTCTCGTCGAGGTAGAAAACGCCGTCCTCGCGCCGGCGCACGCGGGGCGCGGGCAGGAAGGGCAGGAGGCGCTCGCCCACGCCCACGGGGCCGGAGCCGGGGCCGCCGCCGCCGTGCGGGGTGCTGAGCGTCTTGTGCACATTGAGATGCACCACGTCGAACCCGGCGTCGCCCACGCGCATCTTGCCAAGAATGGCGTTCATGTTGGCGCCGTCGTAGTAGAGCAGGGCGTCGATCTTGCGGAGTTCCTCGACGATGGCCGGAAGTTTTGTTTCCATGAGCCCGAGGGTGTTGGGGCAGGTCATCATGAGACCGGCCACCTCGTCGGGATACTGGGCGATGGCCCGGGCCAGGGCTTCGGGGTCCACCATGCCGTCGCGCGATTCGATGTTGACGGTCTCAAAACCGGCAAGGGCGGCGGACGCGGGGTTGGTGCCGTGGGCGGAGTCGGGGATCAGCATTTTCGGGCGCCGGCGTCCCTTGGATTTGTGATAGGCGGCGATGAGCTGCACGCCGGTAAACTCGCCGTTGGCGCCGGCCATGGGCTGGAAGGTATAGGCCTTCATGCCGGTGACTTCGCAGAGCCACTGCTCGGCTTCGTAGAGGCACTGGAGCGCGCCCTGCGTATAGACGGCCGTGCGGGGAAGCTGGGCGAGCAGGGGATGCAGGCGGGCGAAGCCGGGCAGGGCGCATACGTATTCGCTGAACTTGGGATTGTACTTCATCGTGCAGGAGCCAAGCGGATAGAAATTGGCGTCCACGCTGTAGTTGAGCTTGGAAAGGCCGGTGAAGTGACGCACCACGTCCAGTTCGGAGCACTGGGGCAGGCGGGGGGGATTCTTCCGCAGCAGGGCGGCGGGCAGCATGTCCGCGGCCCGGGGGGCGTTGTCGTCAACGGGTACGGCATGACCGGCGGCGCGGCGGCCTTCCACGGATTCGGCGAAAATCGTTTTCACAGCAGTGCTCCCATGCTTTCGGCCAGGAAGCCGATTTGATGGCGGTTGTTGCTTTCGGTGCAGGCCAGTAGCAGCACGTCGTCCATGTCGGGATAGTAGCGGGCTACGGGGTAGCCGGGCACGCAGCCGTGTTCGGCAAGCTCGTTGACAATGCGCGAGGCGGAGCAGGGCAGCCGCAGGGCGACTTCGTTGCCGTAGGGCGCGTTGTTGAGCAGGCGCACGCCGGGCAGGGCCGTAAGGCGCTCCACGGCGTAGCGGGCGAGAGCCATGTTGTTTTCCGCCGTGCGGGCAAGGCCGTCGGGGCCGAGCAGCGACATGTGGATCAGGGCGCGCAGGGCGCAGAGAGCCTGATTGGAGCAGATGTTGGACGTGGCCTTGGCGCGGCGGATGTGCTGTTCGCGGGCCTGAAGGGTGAGGACGTAACCGGTCTTGCCGTCCACGTCCTGCGTGCGGCCCACGATGCGGCCGGGCATCTGGCGCACCAGCGCCTTGCGGCAGGCCATGAGTCCGAGGTACGGGCCGCCGAAGGAAAGGGGCTGCCCGAGGCTCTGACCTTCGGCCACGGCGATGTCGGCGCCCATTTCCCCGGGCGTTTTCAGAACGGCCTGCATGACGGGATAAACGGAAATGATGCCGAGCGCCTTGCACGACTGCGCCCTGGCAAACAGTTCGCTGAAATCCTGAATCGCGCCGAAGAAGTTGGGATTCTGGACGATGACGGCGGCCGCGGTCTCGTCCACGGCGGCCTTGAGGCCGTCCATGTCGCTGAGGCCGTCTTTCTGGGGAACGACCTTGAACGTCACGTTGACGCCGGCGGCGTAGGTTTGCAGCATGGCGCGCCAGACGGGGTTGACGGCCTCGTCAACGACGATGACGGAACGTTTGGTGGCGCGCGCGGCCATCATGGCCGCTTCGAACAGGGAGGTGCCGCCGTCGTAGATGGAGTCGTTGGCGCATTCCATTTCAAACAGGCGGGCCACTGCCGTCTGAAATTCGAAGATTGCCTGCAGGGTTCCCTGGGAGCATTCGGCCTGATAGGGCGTGTAGGCCGTATAGAATTCGCTGCGCCCGGCCAGGGCGTCCACGGCCTTGGGAATGTAGTGGTTGTAGAACCCGGCGCCCAGGAAGGAGATGAGCGTCGTGCGATTGCGCGCCGCCATGTCTTCAAAGTGGGCGCAGACGGCCGCTTCGCTCTGCCCCTTGGGCAGGTTGAAGCTTTTGGGGCGCATGGAAGCCGGAATGTCCGCAAAGAGATCGTCCAGCGTACGGACGCCGACTGTCGCGAGCATTTCCCGCGTTTCTTCCGGCGTGTGGGGAATGAAGGGCATACGTCACTCCTTGGCGTGGCGGGCTAGAGCGTTTCACCTTTGAAAAAAGGTGAAACGCGAGGCGGCGGCACAGCGCCGCCCGGCCCAAAGTGAGCGGAAAAACGGCGTTTTTCCGCGAAACGACAGGCCGTATGGTTTGAAACGCAACGCGTTTCAAACTGAAATTGCTCCGGGGGGGAACCTTCGACATGAGGCCGGAGGCTTTCCGGCCCCGCCCCGGCCGGGCGGGAACCGGAAAGAGATTGGAAACGAGGCGCCGGGCGGCGGGGAACGTCGCCGTTTCCGGCCGCGCGCCTCGCGCTTCGCCTTTTTTCAAAGGCAAAACGCTCTAGTGATGTTCGTTCTTGCAGTGTTCTTCGTAGGCGGCGGCGTTCATCAGCCCTTCGGGCGCGGAGGACAGTTTCACGCGGATGATCCACGTCTCGTAGGGTTTGCCGTTGAGCTGCTCGGGCGCGTTTTCCAGCGTGTCGTTGACGGCCGTGATCTCGCCGTTGACGGGAGAAACAAGATCGCTGGCGGCCTTCACGGATTCCACGGAGCCGAATTCCTTGCCGGCGCTCACCGTATCGCCCGCGGCGGGCAGTTCGACATAGGTAATGTCGCCGAGGGATTCCTGAGCGAAATGGGTAATGCCCACGACGGCTTCGTCGCCTTCGACCTTTACCCATTCGTGGCTGTCGGCATAGAGAAGATCGGCGGGATTGGACATGGCGTTTTTTCCTCCAGTGAATGATAGTGGATACGCGAGGGGGACGCGCGTCGCGTCGCGGAAGGACCTCAGGCCAGCTTCTTGCGGGCCGTGCCGTCCTTGTAGAAGGGAAGTTCCGCCCGGGTTGCCGCAAGTTCGGCGCGGGCGGCCTTGATGGTGAAGTTCACGCCGTCGGCGGCGGCCTTGTCCACCCAGGCAAAGGCGATGACCTTGCCCAGCGACGGCGCGAAGGAGCCGCTCGTCACGACGCCGACTTCCTTGCCGCCGGCCAGCACGGGATCGCCGTTGCGGGCGGCGCGGCGGCCTTCCAGCTCCAGACCCAGCAGGACCTGACGGATTTCCCCGGCCCCGGCCCGGCCCACGTAGTCGGCCTCGCTGGTCATCATGCGGCCCATGCCCGCCTCCGCGGGATTGTGGCGGTCGTCCAGCTCGTGCCCGTAGAGGGGCAGGCCGGCTTCAAGGCGCAGGGTGTCGCGCGCTCCCAGGCCGACGGGTTTGACGCGCGCGTCCTTGAGCAGCGCCTCCCAGAAGGCGAGCGCCGAAGCGGCGGGAATGTACAGCTCAAAGCCGAGTTCGCCGGTGTAGCCGGTGCGGCTGACCAGCAGGGACGCGCCGTTCCAGGTCGTTTTGACAAAGCCGAAATAGGGCAGGCCGTGAAAGTTCTCGCCGGTCAGGGCTTCCAGCACGTCCAGCGATTCCGGCCCCTGAAGGTCGATCTTGGCGGTATCGTCGGAAACGTCTTTCAGGGAAACGCTTTCCGGCAGCCGGGCGCGCAGGGTCGCGAAGTCGCCCGCCGCGCAGGCCGCGTTCACGACAATCATGAAGTTGTCGTCGCCGAAACGGTAGACGATGCAGTCGTCCAGCACGTTGCCCTGTTCGTTGAGGATGAAGCCGTAGCGGCAGCGCCCCGCCTTGAGCGTCGCAAGATTGTGGCTGACGGCGCGGGAGAGCGCCGCGTCGGCGCCCGGCCCCTCGATGAGGAATTCGCCCATATGGCAGATATCAAACAGCCCCGCATGCTCGCGGGTATGCTGATGCTCCACGAGAATGCCCTCGTACTGAATGGGCATTTCCCAGCCCGCAAAGGGCGCCATCTTCGCGCCGTGGGCCGCGTGCCATGCGGTAAGCGGCGTCGTTCGCAATTCGGACATGCGTTCCTCCTGAGGTCGCGAAAGCGCGGCTTTCGCGTGTGCCATTGTTGCTGCATGCGGCGGGAGCGCTCCCCGGCGGGCGGGGGACGCGCCGCTCCTGTTGTCTTCCTGTTCCGCTTCTGGCGGGAGATGATGAATGATAGCGTATTCCCCGAAAAGCTACAAGAGACGCGGCGTTTTTATCGCGCGAGACGTTTCTTTTTTCACAACTGCAAAACGGCCTTCGCATCGGCCGGCGTCTCCGCCGGCCGTTACGAAGGCCGTTTCCTGAAGAGTCTTTTTGAGGGGGAAGCATCCCCGTCTTCCCCAAAACCCGCGCGCCGTTTTTGTCGGGGCGTGGGCTGCCGTCAGTCCGGGCGGTCAAGGCCGGACCGGCGTTCGCGGGCGGGAAGAGAATTTCTTGTCGGGGGGAACGCCGCGTCGCGCGGTTCTGCCCGGATGCGTTCCGCGCCTATGGCCGGAGGAAGAACTCGCGCATCCGCTCGGGATCGCAGCCGCTGAACCAGCTCGCCCACGGCGCGTCGTCAAGAGCCTTCGCCATGACGGCGGGCTCATGGCGCAGCCCGATCAGTCGCCGTTCCAGCTCGCCGACGTCCGCGGTCGAGAAAAAGTCGCCGTGCACGCGCGCCGACGCGACCACGCCCTTGCGCACGTCCAGGCGCATGTCCACGCTTCCCCACGGGAAGCGCTCCTTCCGCCGGAAGGTAAAGGGCGGAGACGCGCCGTAGTTCCAGTCCCAGACGCGGTACTTGCTCGCCGCCAGCGCCTCCGCCCGTTCCCGCACGTCCGGGTCAAGTTCCGCCCGCCGTTCGGCGCAGGCTTCCGTCAGCGCCGCGCGCAGATCGTCCATCAGGTTCGCCCGGGGGCAGAATTCCGCGATATTGGCCACGCGCGCGCGGACGGACGGCACGCCCTTGGAAAGGTACTTCTCCGGCTCCACGCGCAGCGCCTCCGCCATGTCCTCAAAGTTCAGCTCCGCCAGCAGCGTGCCGTGATGCAGCACCTTGCCGCCCTGAATCCGCTGGGCGCTGCCGGAAATCTTGCGTCCGGCAACCTCCAGATCGTTGCGGCCGGAAATTTGCGCTTCGACGCCCAGCTTTCGCAGGGCCGCGCAGATGGGCGTCAGGTAGCGCGCAAAGTCCACCCTGCCTTCCCCCGGCGCCAGCTCGATGAAGGAAAAATTCAGATTGCCGAGATCGTGATAGACCGCGCCGCCGCCCGTGTTGCGCCGGACGACGGGAATGCCGCGCCGCTCCACGAATTCCGCGTTGATCTCTTCCCCCGTGCACTGGTGCCGCCCCACAATGATTGACGGCGCGTTGCGCCAGAGCAGAAACAGGCCCTCGCCCTTCTCGTCGATTGTGTCAAAAAGAACTTCTTCCAGCGCAAGATTGTACGCCGGTTCCGTCGTGTCTACTACAAGCGCCTTCATGGCGACTCCTTGCGTTTATGGTGCGGAGACAAAAATTGTCGGGCGAGAAAGAAAAAGGGCGAACGCCGCCCCGCCCGCGCCGCGAGGCTGCGCGGGAAGAACGCCGGCAAGGGCAAGCATGATCGGGGACGCGCGGAGAGGCGCGCCGGGGAAGGGAGGGAGGCCCGGGGGGAAGGCGGGCGGGAACGCCTTTTCTGCGGAAAGGCCTTTTCCTTCCCCCCGGACAAGAACGCTAATGGCAGCGGATGCCCGTAAGCAGGTGCTCCATCTTTTCTTTCTTGGTACGCAGATAGGCCTCGTTATCCGGGCAGGCTTCGATCTCGATGGGCACGCGTTCCACGATCTCGATGCCGTAGCCGGAAAGGCCGACGATCTTCTTGGGGTTGTTGGTCAGCAGACGGATCTTGTGAATGCCGAGATCCACAAGAATCTGCGCGCCCGTGCCATAGTCGCGCAAATCGTCGGGGAAACCGAGCTTGCGGTTGGCCTCGACGGTATCGTAGCCCTGATCCTGAAGGGCATAGGCGCGAATCTTGTTCGCAAGGCCGATGCCGCGGCCTTCCTGACGCATGTAGATGAGCGCGCCGCGTCCGGCCTGCTCGATCTGGCGCAGGGCCGCTCCCAGCTGTCCCCGGCAGTCGCAGCGGAGGGAGCCGAGAGCGTCGCCGGTAAGGCACTGGCTGTGCACGCGCACGAGTACCGGCTCGGGCCCGGAAATGTCGCCCTTGACAATGGCCAGATGGGTTCCCGATTCGCGATCGCTTTCATAGGCATAGACCGTGAAGTCCCCGAACATGGTCGGCAGGTGCGCCTTGGCGTCGCAGCGGACGGAAACCTGCCCGCGATTGAGGCGATAGCGGATGATATCCTTGACGGCGGCAATCTTGAGGCCGTGTTCGGCGGCGAAGACCTCCAGATCGGGCATGCGGGCCATGGCGCCGTCGTCCTTCATGATCTCGCAGATGACGGCGGCGGGCTTGAGCCCGGCAAGGCGGGCAAGATCGACGCTGCCCTCGGTCTGCCCGGCGCGCGAAAGCACGCCGTCGGGGCGCGCGCGCAGGGGGAAGATATGCCCGGGGGTCACGATGTCTTCGGGGCGCGCGCCGTCGGCAACGGCCGTGCGGATGGTGTGCGCGCGGTCGGCGGCGGAAATGCCCGTGGTGATGCCTTCGCGCGCCTCGATGGAGACCGTGAAGTTGGTGCCGAAACGGGAGCCGTTGCGCTGCGTCATCAGCGGCAGGTTCAGCTTGTCGGCCAGCTCGGGAGCCAGGGGCAGGCAAATAAGGCCGCGACCAAATTTGGCCATGAAATTAATGGCTTCCGGCGTGGCGAATTCCGCGGCCATCGTCAGATCGCCCTCGTTCTCGCGATCTTCATCGTCCACAAGAATAATCATCTTGCCTTGCTTGAGTTCAGCAATGGCTTCTTCAACAGAGCAAAGAGGCATGTCGAATCCTTTCTTGCCGCCATGCGGCAGGTGTCTTTGTGCGTAAGGTAGGGAGGCGGAGGGCGGCTGTCAACCTCCCCGGCGGCGTCAGGCCGGGAGCAGTCTGCCCTCTTCCATGCGCGCCCGGCGATTGAGGCAGGCAGGCCCCTCGTCCTCCTCGTGCGAGACGTAGACCAGATGAAGGCCGCGCGCGGCCAGCTTGTCCAGCAGGGCAAGATAATGCGCCCGGCCCGCGGGATCGAGCCCCGAGCAGGGCTCGTCCAGCAGCAGCACGTCGGGGCGGCCCACCAGCGCGCGGGCGAGAAAGAGCCGCCGCAGCTGGCCGGTCGAAACCTGCCGGATGGAGGCGTCCGCCAGCTCGGCGGCGTCCAGTTCTTCCATGACGCGCATGGCCTCGGCAATTTCATCCGCGCCAAATTCCCGGTAGACGCCCACGCTGTTGTCGAAGCCGGTGCAGACCAGCTCCAGCGCGTTGACGTCGTAGCCGTAGCCGGCCTGGGACAGATCGGAAACCAGCCGCACGCCCTTGCGAATGTCTGCCAGCAGGCTGGTCTCGCCGCCGTTGCCGGGCAGGTAGCGCGTGATGCCGCCGCCCGCCGCCACGAATTCGTCCCCGGCCAGCATTCGCAGAAAGGTCGATTTGCCGGAACCGTTCCTGCCCGTGATGCGCCAGTGTTCGCCCCGGCGCATGGTCCAGTTGAGGTCGCGCAGCACCTTTTTCCCGTCGATGAAGACCTCGGCGCCATGCACCCGTATCAGCGGCGGCGCGTCGGGGTCCGGTTCGGGAGCGGGAGAGGCGCAGGCGCCGCCCGGAAAATTCTCGTCCGCGTCAAAGGGCGGCGTCGCCCCTTCCGGCAGCAGGCGTCCTCCGTCGATCCAGCGGCGGCGCGAACACCACGACGGAACCTGATCCATGCGGTGGCTGCTCAGAATGACGGTCATGTCCGGGCCGGCTTCCCGCATCATCTCTTCCAGCGTCGCGAAGAAGCTGCGGCGGTGTTCCATGTCCAGGCCGTCCACGCATTCGTCAAGCAGCAGCAGCGCCGGACGGCGCAGCAGCGCCCGGCCAAGCAGCAGGATGCGGAGCTGCCCCTGCGACATTTCCGGCAGGCGGCGCGTCAGCAGCGGCAGGGCGTCCAGCCGGGCGGCCATGTCCTTTACCGCTTCATCCTGTTCTTCCGATGTGACGCTGTACAGCAGCGGCGTATCTTCAAAGCCCGTCAGCAGCAGTTCCCGCCCCGTGATGCTCCAGCCCAGCCGCTGATAGCGCTCCTGCTGCGCCGGCGAAACCAGAGCCGACAGGGATCGCCCCGCAATGGGCGACGTTTCCGGCCCCTCTGGCCCGTGCCAGGAGATACTCCCGGCCGAAGGCCACAGCAGGCCGTGCAGCAGCGAAAGCAACGTCGTCTTGCCCGCGCCGTTGACGCCCATCAGGGCGCAGTGTTCCCCCCGGCGGATCGTCCAGGAAATATCATGCAGCACATTTTTATGCGCCGCGTCGCCGGGAAGAAAGAGACTGAGGTGATCAATTGTTACAAGTGGCTCTGTCATGCCGCCCCCGCTTGTCTGTTCTGTTCGTCCGAATTTGGGATGGGGTGAGTTGGTTGGGTTGGTTGGGGTGGTTGGGTTGAGGGGGGAGGGGGAAACTTTTTCTTGCGAAAAAAAGTTTCCCCCTCCCCCCTCAAACTCCCCCCTCCTCCTTCTAAAATCGCTTGTCGGGTTGCTGTGCGGGTTTTGTGACACGCGCGACAGCCATTGTTCGGGCGTCCCCCGGAATTTTCACTGACAGCTGTTCGTTTGTTTTCCCCGACGTTGGGGAATGGTTCCCTGAGGCGCGGGGAAAACAGCGGCGCTGTATTTTATCTGGAATAAAAGCGCGCTGGGGGAGGGGATGGGGGCCGGGGGAAGGGGAACCCCCTCTCGCGCTAGCAGAGGGGGTTCCCCTTCCCCCGGAAAAAGAAATCTAGTGAGCGGCTTCGACTTCGGCGGCGGCTTTTTCCACGTCGGCCTGCATTTTAGCGCGGGCGGCGCGGATGCGTTCGGCGAGGTCGGCGTCGTGGAGAGCGAGGATTTGAGCGGCCATCCATGCGGCGTTGCGCGCGCCGGCCTTGTCCATCGCCACGGTGCCGACGGGGAATCCGGGAGGCATCTGGACGGTGGAGAGGAGGGCGTCGAGACCGCCCATGAGGCCGCCGGAAACGGGGATGCCGATGACGGGCTTGATGGTGCGGGCCGCGACGGCCCCGGCCAGATGGGCGGCCATGCCCGCGGCGCAGATGAAGACTTCGGCGCCTCTGGCTTCTTCCTCGCGCACAATGCGCTCGGTGCGTTCGGGGGTGCGGTGGGCGGAGCTGACGGTAAAGACGTAGGGGATGCCGAGCTGCTTGAGGATATCGGCGCAGGGAGCGACCTTTTCCTCGTCGGATTTTGAACCCATCATGATGACGACGCGGGCCATGATTTCTCCTTGTTGCTGGATTACAGGGATGCGCCGGGGGCGTTCCCCAAAAATGAAATCTCCAGAGCCTTTTCAGCCTGGAACGCGTTGCGTTTCAAGCCCTACGGCCTGTCGCTTCGCGGAAAAGCGCGGTTTTTCCGCTCGCCTGGGGCCGTGGGCGGAGCTTTTTCCCGGATAACCTGCCCATGCTTCCGGGGGACGGACGGCGCGAGGAAAGCGACGGCGTTCCCGAACCGTTCATTCTCCCGATAAAAGCGCGCTGGGGAAGGGTTGGGGGGCTTGGGGGGAAGGGAAACCCCTCTCGCGCCAGCAGAGGGGTTTCCCTTCCCCCCAAAGAATACGACTACTGTTAACAGGCCCTAGCGGGCGTTTTCCTGCTGTTGCAGGCGGCGGATGCCCTTGTCGCCGATATCGGAGCGGTGGAAGCTGTCGGGCATGCGGATTTTTGCGACGGCCTCGTAGGCTTTGGCCTGAGCTTCCCTGAGGGTTTTGCCGAGGGCGGTCACGCAGAGGACGCGGCCGCCGTTGGCCTTGCAAACGCCGTTTTCTTCGACGGTGCCGCTGTGGAAGACCTTGGCGCCGTCGGCTTCGGCTTCGTCGAGGCCTTCAATGGGCATGCCCTTGGGGTAGGACTGAGGATAGCCCCTGGCGCAGACGACGACGCCGAGAGCGCTTTCCGGCTTCTGGCGAACGGAGGCGGAGGCGAGGTCGCCGGCAAGGGCGGCCTGGATGATTTGCACGAGATCGCCGTCGAGGCGCATCAGCAGGGGCTGACATTCGGGGTCGCCGAAGCGGGTATTGTATTCCAGCACCCGGGGGCCGTTGGCGGTCATCATGAGACCGGCATAGAGGACGCCGACAAAGGGGTGGCCGTCCTTCGCGAGTTCGCGCAGGATGGGGCGGGCCACAAGGTCGGCCATGCGTTCGGCGTCTTCGTCGGGCAGGACGGGGGCGGGGCTGTAGGCGCCCATGCCGCCGGTATTGGGGCCCTTGTCGCCGTCGTAAACGGCCTTGTGATCCTGCGCGGAGGGCAGGGGCACGGCGCGCAGGCCGTCGCAGAGGCAGAGGAAGGAGGCTTCTTCGCCCACAAGGCATTCTTCGATGACGACCTTTGCGCCGGCCGCGCCGAAGGCCTTGCGGCCCATGATATCGTCGAGGGCGGCAAGGGCTTCTTCCGTGGTCTGGGCCACGACGACGCCCTTGCCCGCGGCCAGCCCGTCGGCCTTGACGACCAGGGGCGCGCCCGTTGCCTGCACATGGGCGCGGGCCGCGTCAAGATTGTCAAAGACGGCGCAGGCCGCCGTAGGCACGTTTGCCCGGCGCATGATTTCCTTGGCAAAGGCCTTGCTGCCTTCGAGACGGGCGCAGTAGGCGTCGGGGCCGAAGCAGGGGATGCCGGCTTTTTTCATGGCGTCGACGACGCCGAGGGTCAGGGCGAGTTCGGGGCCGGGGACCACGAGACCGATTTCCTCGCGGCGGGCGAAGGTGACGAGCCCGGGGATATCGTCGGCGGCGATATTGATGTTGACGGCTCCTTCCCGCGCCGTGCCGCCGTTGCCGGGAGCGGCGTAGACTTCATCCACGAGGGGGCTTTGCTTCAGTTTCCACACCAGGGCGTGTTCACGTCCGCCGGAACCGATGACCAAAACGCGCATACAGCCTCCATGCAGGGGGCGCGGAATTATCCACGCGGCTAAAAGGGATCGGCGTCATGCCGGAAAGGGCGCGGCGGCGACAGGGGCGGGCGTCGCCGGCGCGGAGGAAAGCGCGGCGTCCGGGAGCGTTCTTGCCCGGGATGGGAGCGGGGCCGGCGTCGGGGCGCGGCCGTCCGGAAGCGCGCGAAAAGGGACAGGGAAGGCGCTCCCCCGCCTGACGTCTCGCGGGGCGCGGACGGGCGGGGGAGCGCGGGAGGAAGGGGGAGCGGCCCGCTTCCTCCCCGGGAATCGGGAATGCTAGTTGGGCTTGACTTCGAAGTCGCTCAGGTCCGCCGGGGTATTGGGGTCGGTCTGGGACATGTCGAGGGGGTAGGCCGTGACCATGCTCTGGCGGCTGCCGATGCCGAGATCGGAAGAGGTATTGATGCCGACCACGAGATCGAGCACGCCGTCGTTGTTGACGTCGGCGAGATCGATTTCCGCGACGGAGCCGCGGATGCGGCGGGTCTTCCACTTGAGCCCGAGGCCGACGCCGTCCCAGTAGAGGGCGTGGATTTCGCCCTGCGGGAAGTAGCGGTAGCGGTCGAAGAGCTGCGCCGCGGTGGATATGGGCTTGTTGATCAGCAGGGCATACTCGCCGGTATGGCCGATATCGGCCACGATGAGACGCATGGGCGCAAAGAACTTGCTGGGAAGCTGATAGGTCTTGTTCACGCCCAGACCGGGCATGCTCTTGTAAAAGTCCATGCCCGTGGACGAGCCGGAGTAGCGTTCCATGGTGGTATGGATGAGGCTCTGGCCCACGCCCTGGAAGACCTTGAGCTTTTCGTCGTCGGTCAGCATGACGAGCTGTTCGCTCGGATTGCTGCGGCTGGAGGGTATCCAGGCGCAGTTGAAGACCGTGGCGCCCGAGGGCAGGGAAATGCGTCCGCCAAGTTCATAGCTGTCGCCCTTCTTGACCATGACGTGCACGCCGGGGGCAAAGAGCTTGATGGAGTCCCAGCGCTGGCCCACAAGGGTGGGAGCGTAGCTGGGGGGCAGGCGCATGACGCTGGCGAAGTAGGGAACGCGTTCGGCGATTTCCTTGAACTTGTTGCCCTTGAAGCTGACAAAGTAGGTGTAGGGGCGGTTGTTGTCGGGATCGAAGGTGGCGACGACCAGATCGTCCGCGCGGTCGCGGTTCAGATCGATGGCGCGCATGGAGTAGGTGTCGTTGGAGCTGGGCAGGCGCATCTGGCCCAGGGGCTGGAGGCCGTTGCGGTCGTTCCACGAGAACATCAGGATTTCATGTTCCGTGAGAATGGCGACCTCGTTCCTGCCGTCGCCGTTGAAGTCGGCCACGGCCATGTCGACCATCTTTTCCTTGATGCGCTGGGTGCGCAGGCGCGATCCGTCGGATTCGCTGGCGCCCTGATAGCGGAACTGGGGATTGAGGTAGGTACGGGATTGCTGGTTGCCCGTCTCGTTCATGATGATGTCGTTGCCGCGCGCGGCGGAGCGCGCGGAACCGCCGCCGATGCCGAGCACTTCGGCGCCGAGGGCGCCGCTCAGGCTGGAGACGACGCTGGTCAGCATGCTGACCTGTCCGGAATCGCTCTTGCTCCAGGTCTTGCCGGCCTTGTCCACGCTGTTGAGGGTGATGGTGCATTCCGTTCCGGTAACGGCGATGCTGCCCCAGACGGCGTAGTCCGCTCCGCCGAGCAGGCCGCGGGCCTGAGCGGAGGAGGTGGCGACGGTGGAACCCACGCGGCCTTCGGTCTGGCCGGGCCGGGTCAGTTTTGCCTGCAGGGTTGCGGGCAGGGCCTTGCCAAGATAGGCGTAGCTCTGCGGCGCGTTCACCTGAAAGGGCAGCACCACGAAGGTCCTGGCCGCAAGGGCCGCGGAGGCCTGCAATGCCAGAAGCAGCATGAGGCAGACCGCGAGGCTCAGTCGCAATGTTACTTTCATACTCATGTTTCTCCTTGGTTCGTCCCTGCCGCGTTTCGGAGAGGGGCGCTTTCGCACTATAGCGACAGTTCCCGCCCCGCGCAACTTCGGGGCTTGCGGCCTGTCCCGCTTGCGGCTATGCACAGGGCATGAAACGTGAACATGATTCTTCGGTCGTTTCCTCGGGGCGTTCGTTTCGTCTGGTCTGTCCGGAGCGGCGCATCCCGCGGGTGGAAGCGCTGTTGCGCGCGCAGGGGTACGACTTCGAGCCCGAGCCCTTTTCGCCCTGGTGCCGTCGTCTGACCGTCGAGCCGCGTCCGCTTGGGGCGTCGCTGGCCGCGTTTTTCGGCTATCTGTATATACAGGACAGGTCTTCCATGCTGCCGCCGCTGGCGCTTGCGCCGGAGCCCGGCGCGGCCGTGCTGGACATGTGCGCCAGCCCCGGCAGCAAGACCGGCTTTCTGGCCCAGCTTGTGGGGCCGGGAGGTTTCGTGCTTGGCAACGAGCCTTCGCGCGCCCGTCTGGCCACGTTGCGCGCGAATCTGCACGCCTGCAACTGGCCGCATGCCGCCACCTGTTCCTACGAGGGGCAGGCGCTGCCCCTGACGCCGGAGAGCTGGGACTGGATATTGCTGGACCCGCCCTGTTCCGGCTGGGGGACGGTGGAGAAGAACCCGCAGGTGATGACGCTCTGGCAGGGGGACAAGATCAGGACGCTGACGAGTCTGCAACGACGGCTTCTTGCCCATGCGGCCCGTCTGCTGCGGCCCGGCGGACGGCTGGTCTATTCCACCTGCACGACCAACGACGACGAGAACGAGGCGCAGACGCTCTACGCCGAGGAACGGCTGGGGCTGCGGCGGCTGCCGCTGACGCCGTTCGAGGGATTTGTCTGGGAGCATCGTCCCGGCGGAGAGGGGACCCTGCGCGTGGACGGCGAAAAGTCCGGCGCCCAGGGCTTTTATGTGGCGCTGTTTTCCAAGGAAACGTCCGTCCTGTCCGGGGATGAGGAGGCGGAGGCCGGCGACGGCGACTGGCGCGCCGTCGGGCGTCCCTTTGCCCGCGAGCGGTTGCGCGGCCCCTGTTTTGATCCGGATCTGCTGCCGCCCGGGGAGGTTATGCTTTTCGGGGATCAGCTTCGCTTCATTCCGTCGCGGGCCGGGATTGTTCCCGCGGGCTGCCGCTGGCAGGGAGGGCTGCTGGGGCAGTTCGGCAAGCGGGGATTTGCGCCCGCGCCGCGCCTGCGGGACTTTCTGCCCGGCGCGGACGGCGACGCCCCCGGTCATGAGGCCGCGCTTGTGCTGGACGAGCCGGAAGAGATTGAGGGCCTGCTCAGCGGCCGGAGCTTCCGCACCGGCCTTGCCGGTACTGAGGCCGCGCTCTGGTGGCGCGATGTGCCGCTTGGCCGGGTGAGCCTCAAGCAGGGGCGGGCGCTGGCCGCGTTCGGCTAGGGCGTGTTAACCTATTTGTAAACTGCCGGGAGGAAGGGAAACCCCTCAGCGCTGCTGTCGATGCCCGTAGCTTCCTTCGTCGCAACGGGCACGGCCTGCGGCCGCCATCCGGTCGCTGCCAGCGCGAGAGGGCCCAGCCTTTCCAGCGGAAAGGCGTTCCCGTAGTTCTTCCCCCCAAGCCCCCCATCCCTTCCCCAGCGCGCTTTTATCGGGGGAAGAGTCAGGAATACGAGGCGCGTGTACAGAATTTTTATTTTATCTACTGAAATTATTTGTAAAATTTGCGTTAACAGGCCCTAGGCGTTTTCCGGGGAAAAGCCTTCGTCCTCGGGCAGATCGGGGCGGGCGGCAAAGGCGCGGGCCAGTTCGTCGCAACGCTCGTTTTCCGGGTGCCCGGCGTGACCGCGCAACCAGTGGAACGTCACGTCATGCCGCTGGAGCAGGGCGGGAAGACGCTGCCAGAGATCCGCATTCTTGACGGGCTTCTTGTCGGACTTTACCCAGTTCTTGCGCTTCCAGCCCCAGAGCCAGCCCTTGACCACGGCGTGGCAAACGTATTGCGAATCCGTATACAGCGCCGCCGCGCAAGGTTCACGCAATGCGCCCAGGGCCTGCAACACCGCATTGAGCTCCATGCGGTTGTTCGTCGTCAGGCGCGCGCCGCCGCACAGCTCCTTGCGGTGTTCCGTGCCGTCAAGCTGCAAGATGGCCGCCCAGCCTCCGGGGCCGGGATTGCCGAGGCAGGAACCGTCCGTGTAGATGGTGACATTTTTCATGGCGTCGGAACCGTCGTTCCGAAAATTCTCCTGTCGTCGCCTCCGCCGCAAACTGTCCTTTGGTCGGGGTCTTTTGCGGGCGTTCTGAAACGGGCGCCCGCCGGCCGCCATTTTGCCTGCGACGCGGGACGCCGTCCCGCCGCCCGGACAGAGCGCGGATTTTGAGAAAGATGAAATCGTTTGCGGGGGGCGCCCCCTTTGCCTGCGCAAAAGGAGAGCCCCCCGCGAAAAGGATTCTAGTAACGGTACATGGCGCTCTTGTAGGGGCCGTCCACGTTCACGCCGATGTAATCGGCCTGCTCCTGCGTCAGGCGGGTCAGCTTCGCGCCAAGGCGGCCGAGGTGCAGGCGCGCCACTTCCTCGTCCAGTTCCTTGGGCAGGGTGTAGACCCTGGTTTCCAGCTTTTCGGTAGCCAGCTTGATCTGGGCAAGCGTCTGGTTGGTGAAGCTGTTGGACATGACGAAGCTGGCGTGACCGGTGGCGCAGCCGAGGTTCACAAGGCGGCCTTCGGCCAGCACGATGATGCTGCGGCCGGACTTGAGCGTCCACTTGTCCACCTGCGGCTTGATGTTCAGCTTGGTGACGCCGGGGGTGTTTTCGAGGTAGGTCATTTCGATTTCATTGTCGAAGTGACCGATATTGCAGACGATGGCTTCGTCCTTCATGCCTTCCATATGCGCGCCGGTGATGACGTGATAGTTGCCGGTGCAGGTCACGTAGATATCGCCGTAGGGCAGGGCGTCTTCCACGGTGGTGACCTCGTAGCCTTCCATGGCGGCCTGCAGGGCGCAGATGGGGTCGATTTCCGTCACGAGCACGCGCGCGCCGAAACCGCGCATGGACTGGGCGCAGCCCTTGCCCACGTCGCCGTAGCCGATCACGACCACGACCTTGCCCGCCACCATGATGTCGGTGGCGCGCTTGATGCCGTCGGCCAGAGACTCGCGGCAGCCGTAGAGGTTGTCAAACTTGGACTTGGTCACGGAGTCGTTGACGTTGATGGCGGGGAAGAGCAGCTTGCCTTCCTTTTCCAGCTGATAGAGACGGTGCACGCCGGTGGTGGTTTCTTCCGAAACGCCCTTCACGCGCGCGGCGACTTCATGCCAGTGACGGGGATTTTCCTTGTAGCGCAGCGCGAGACGGTCGATGACGCACTGAAATTCCTTGTTGTCGTACTTCTTTTCCAGAATGGACGGATCATTTTCCGCTTCCACGCCCTTGTGGATGAGCAGGGTGGCGTCGCCGCCGTCGTCCACGATCAGATCCGGGCCCTTGCCGTCGGGCCAGGTCAGCGCCATTTCCGTGCACCACCAATATTCTTCGAGGCTTTCGCCCTTCCAGGCGAAGACCTTGGCCATGCCCTGCTCGACAATGGCGGCGGCGGCGTGATCCTGCGTGGAGAAGATGTTGCAGGAAGCCCAGCGGATGTCCGCGCCCAGTTCGTACAGGGTCTTGATGAGCATGGCCGTCTGAATGGTCATGTGCAGGGAGCCGGTCACGCGCAGGCCTTTCAGCGGCTTCTGCGGCCCGTATTTCTTGATGCACTCCATGAGGCCGGGCACTTCCCGTTCGGAAAGCTGCATTTCCTTCTTGCCGAACTCGGCAAGGGCCATATCCGCCACCTTGTGGGTCAGGGAAAGATCAAGAGGCTGTGTCATTGCAAATCTCCTTGAAGGGATGCGGGGGCGCCCCCGGCGCAGGCGGAAACCAGCAGCAGCGAAAGGCCGCGCCCCACGGGTTGACGAGTACAGGAAAGAATGCGGAAGCCCGCGCGCCGCAGGCCGCCGGTCAGATGATCTTCGTCGAAGCCCAGCCAGCGGTCGCCGTAGCGGCTCCGCATGGCTTCGTCGTCATGACGAAGGAAGTCCGCCACGAAAAGACGCCCTCCGGGCGCCAGTATGCGGCGCACCTCGCGCAGACCGTCCTCGGGATCGGAAAGATGATGCAGCACCAGATTGATGCAGACAAAATCCGCCTCCTGATCGCGCAGGGGCAGATGATCGAGTTCGCCGATACGCAGGGAAAGGCGGCTTTCGTCGGCAAGGGCCGACGGCGCGAAACGGCGGCGGCACATGTCGAGCATGCGGGCCGAGCCGTCCACGCCGACAAGCGTGCGCGCCCGGGACTGGAGGCGTTCCAGAACGGCCCCCGTGCCGCAGCCGAGATCGACCGCGACGCCGCAGTCGCGCGGCGCGGCCGCGCAAACGGCGGCGGGCAGATCAAAGCCGCCCAGCACCTCCCGGTTCAGTTCGTCCCAGTCTTCCGCAATGGCGTTGAAGAACTGGCGCGTGCTGCGGGCGCGCTCCTCGATGGTGTGCGCCGCCGCGCGCAAGTCCGCGCTCATGGCGGCGTCCGCATGCATGAACGGCAGCACGGCCCGGAGAAATTCGCGCGCCTCCCCGGCGGGCGCGGCGCAATAGAACACCCACAGCCCGTCGCGGCGCGAGGTCAGGAGCCCGGCCTCCGACAGGATTTTCAGATGGCGGGAAATGCGCGACTGCCCCATGCTCAAGATGCGCACAAGCTCGTTGACCGACAGCTCGTAATGCAACAAGATATGCACAAGCCGTAAACGCGTCTCATCGGAAAGCGCCTTGAAGTAGGAAAGGGCCATGTCAGTGCCTGCGGAATTTGGTTGGTGTATCAAATTTGCTTGATACAAATATTGATTTATCCAGATATAGTCAAGCATTTCCTCGTCCCCGACAAAAGGAGGCCTTCATGAGCGGCGACGCCCGCGAACGAGCCCTGGAACTGATGCTGCGGCACGCGGAGGAACGCGAACGCAAGGAAGGCGGCGAACGCGGGAAAGGCGGGAAAACGTCGCGCCGCCCCGCTCCGGCCGGAGAACGGCCCGCCGCGACGCGGCGCTCTCCCGCGCCTTCGCGCGCGCCGCGCGAGGCCGGGCAGACGCAACGGCGCGACGCGCGCCGCGACAGGCGGGAATGGACGCAGGAAGAAAAGGAACAGCGGCGCAAGACCGGGCCGCTGGCCGCGGAGCGGGTGCTGGACGGCGTGCTGCGCGGGCTTGGCAGCTCGCCGGATCAGGCGCGTCTGTCCCTGCTGTGGCGTCACTGGGAGCTTGTCATGGGCGAGGAGCTGGCGCCGCTGGCCCGGCCCCTGGGGCACAGGGACGCCGTGCTGCTCGTGGGCGCGGACGACGCCATGAGCCTTCAGGAGCTGCACCTGCAGAACGACGAAATACTGGAGCGCGTCAACGCGTTCATGGAAAAGCCCTTCTTCCGGGCCGTGAAAGTTTCGCTCATCCTTGGCAAGGCCGAGCTGGACGGCCCCCTGCGACGGGCCGCCGACTTCGAGGAGGCGATACAACCGCTCCCCCGCTCCGCCGCCGACGGTCGTCATCTTGCCGCCATGGACCCCGCGTCTCCCGTCGCGCGGGCCTACGCCCGCTTTGCGGCCCGCCGCCGCGGGGGCGCGTCCTGACGTTCCCGCAGGAGGGAAGGCCTCCGCGCCCTGCCTGAAAAATGGCAGAATCAGGCAAGAATCGGCGCATTTTCGCTCTTTATCATTACGGGGCTGTCGCCGTATTCTTGCGACGCCGCCACAACGGGCCGGAAGGCCGAAGCCGGCGGCAAGGAGACAGTCTATGAGCAAGCGCATTCTCGTCATTTCAACCAGTCCGCGCCGGAACGGCAATTCAGCGATTCTGGCGGAAGAATTCGCCCGGGGCGCGACCGATGCCGGGCACGCGGTGGAACTCGTTTCGCTGCATGACAAGAATATCGCCTTTTGCCGGGGATGCCTGAGCTGCGTCAAGACGCTGCGCTGCGTCCAGCGGGACGACGCGGCGGAAATCGTCGCGCGCCTGAAGGAGGCGGAGGTCGTCGCCTTTGCGACGCCCGTCTACTATTATGAAATGTGCGGCCAGATGAAAACGCTGCTGGACCGCAGCAATCCCCTGTACGCCGCGGACTACGCCTTCCGCGACGTCTATCTGCTGGCCAGCGCCGCCGAACAGGACGAAAGCGCCGTGGACGGGGCCGTCAACGGCCTGAAGGGCTGGATCGCCTGTTTTGAAAAGTGCGCGCTCAAGGGCGTCGTTCGCGGCGTGGGCGCGACGGCCCCCGGCGACATCCGCAACCGGCCGGACGCCCTGCGGGAGGCCTATCGCCTGGGCAGGGAGGCCTGAGGCCGCGACGCCCGCGAAAAAACGAAGGCGCCGTCTTTACAGGAGCGTCATTGCCTGATAGGCGAAATGGCCCGGCGGCGCGTTGCAGCGCCGCCACGCCATTTTCGGAGGTTTGCATGAAGCGCATCGATCTTGGTCCGACGCCTCTGGCGTATCCCCTGCCGGCCTTTCTTGTGGGCGCCTACGACGGCGAGGGCAAGGCCAATATCATGACCGCGGCCTGGGGCGGCGTCTGCTGTTCCGAACCGCCCTGCATCGCCGTCTCCATTCGACCGGAGCGGTACAGCCACGCCGCAATCCTTGCCCGGGGCGCCTTTACCGTCAACGTGCCTTCCGTGGCCCTGGCCGGGAAAGTCGACTTCGCGGGCATGGCCTGCGGCAAGAACTGCGACAAGTTTCTGGAACTGGGGCTGACGGCCGAACGCTCTCCCCGCGTGGACGCCCCCTGCGTGGCCCAGTGTCCGCTGGTGCTGGAATGCCGCCTGCGGCATACCCTCGAACTGGGCAGCCATACCCAGTTCATTGGCGAAATCGTCAACGTCAGCCTGCTCGAAGTCTGTCTGGAAGACGGCGCTCCCGATATCCAGAAAATCGATCCTCTGCTGTATGACGGCGGCCAGAAACGCTATCACTGCGTCGGCGAAGCCGTCGGAAGAGCCTTTTCCCTAGGCAAACGCTTCATGGGACGCGGCTAGCCCCGCGCCCGCTCACATTCAACGCCGCCCTGCGGCCGCAAAGAGAAACGTCATGAGCGCATCCAAAGTCTATTTTACCGACATGCGTTGCCCCGTGGGCACCAGCCTGCTGCAGAAGCTGACCAAGCTGATGCACAAGGCCGGCATTGATTCCATAGATATGGAAAGCAAGTTTGTCGCCATCAAGCTGCACTTCGGGGAGCCCGGCAACCTTTCGTTCCTGCGCCCCAACTTTGCCAAGACCGTCGCCGATCTGGTGAAGGAAAAGGGCGGCCTGCCCTTCCTTACCGACTGCAACACGCTCTACGTGGGCCGCCGCAAGCACGCGCTGGAGCACATGACCGCCGCGCAGGAAAACGGCTACTCGCCCCTGTCCACCGGCTGTCAGATCATCATCGGCGACGGCCTCAAGGGCACGGACGACGTTGAAGTTCCCGTGACCGGCGGCAAGCACTTCACCTCCGCCAAAATCGGCCGCGCCGTCATGGACGCCGACATTTTCATTTCCCTCAATCACTTCAAGGGGCATGAAATGACCGGTTTCGGCGGCGCCATCAAGAACGTGGGCATGGGCTGCGGCAGCCGCGCGGGCAAGATGGCCATGCACAGCTGCGGCAAGCCCACCGTGGACCCGGAAAAGTGCCGCGGTTGCAAGACCTGTTCCCACTACTGCGCCCAGAGCGCCATCAGCTTCGGCGAAGACCGCAAGGCCAGCATCGATCACGACAAGTGCGTCGGTTGCGGCCGCTGCATCGGAACCTGCAACTTCGACGCCATCAGCAATGCCGTTGATGCGGAAAGCACCATCCTCAACGAGCGCATGGCCGAATACGCCCAGGCCGTGCTGGCCGGACGCCCCCACTTCCACGTCAGCGTGGTGAATCAGGTGTCCCCCTGCTGCGACTGCCACGGCGAAAACGACGCCGCCGTCGTGCCCGATCTGGGCATTTTCGCCAGCTTTGACCCCGTCGCGCTCGACCATGCCTGCATCGACGCCGTCAACGCCGCGCCCGTGCTGCCCAACAGCGCCCTGGCCCAGTGCGAACACAAGCACAACGACCATTTCACCGATATCCACCCCTCCACCCACTGGCGCAGCCAGCTGGAACACGCCCAGAACCTCGGTCTGGGCAACATGGACTATGAACTGATCACCCTGTAGCCGCCCGGCGAAGGGGAAACGCTTCGCCGCGTCTGAAAAAAACGAGAGACCGCCGCCCGGGGCGGCCGCACTGCGGCCCCCGGACGGCGGTCTTTTGCATTCGCGGCGCGCCTCGCCCGCTCAGGCGCGCGCCGTTTCGGGCCATGCGGCAATGGCCGCGCGCAGCCCGGCAAGCAGACGGCAGACATGAAAGCCGTCGCAAACGGCGTGATGCGCCTGCACGGCCAGAGGCAGCATATATCTGCCGTCCTGAGCAACATATTTCCCCAGCGTAAAAATCGGCGTCAGATAGTCGTAGCCCTTCCCCAGATTCAGGTTGAAACCGGTAAAGGATTCCCAGGGAATCATGGAAACGGGAAAGACATTTTTCGGCATTGCCGACAGCAGGCCGGCGTCGCCCGCGTCATGCCGCCGCTGGTTTTCCTCATATTCCGCCAGAAAGGCCCGGTAGCCGCCCGAACAGTCGGCGTACAGCGTGGAAAAGGTCTCCGTCTTCTCGTCAAAGAGCGTATAGGCCGGCAGCATGGCGTCAAAGACGCCGAGCCGCCCCTCGTCGTCGAAGGCGTATCTGCATTCCTCATGCGCGTTGACGACGCGCGACAGCAGATAAATCATCGACGGATAGAATCGCTCGCCGGACTCCCGGACGGGCGTCGCGTCCACGGAAACGGTCATGCTGAACGTGCAGGGGATCTCCGTCAGGAACTGCCGGAAAAGCCGTTCCCTCGGCCAGGATTCCCTGTCCACAAGACGAAAGCTCACGGGTCGCCTCCCGGGCGGTTTGCCGGCGCAAGAAGGCTTGCGGGCGGTTGGGTAAAAAAAACGGGAGCGCCTTGCGGCAGCCCCCGATAACACGGAAAATTGTGCGCCAGCTCTGTTCCCATGGCGCGGCGCGCTCTCGGCGCAAACAACAGAGCGAAATCTTGGGCAACGCGGCTGCGTTGCGGAGAAGCCTTTTACAGGCGGCGGCGATTTCAGTCAAGCATTTTTTACGCGCCGCCCCGGCCCAGGCGTCGCGCGCGGACGTCGGGCGCATTGGCAAAACGATCTAGACATTTTCAGTTTGAAATGCTTCGCATTTCAAACCATACGGCCTGTCGTTTCGCGGAAAAAACGCGGTTTTCCGCTCACTTTGGGCCGGGCGGCGCTGTCTCGCCGCCTCGCGTTTCACCTTTTTCAATGGTGAAACGCTCTAACGAACAAGCTCAATGTAGCGGACTCCGACGTGGCCGTCAGGATGCGCGGGATTGCGCTTGCCGCGCACTTCACCGGTAATTCTTACCTTGTCGGCGGGCGTCACTTCCAGCGCGCCGAAGACATGGGGCGGGATATTGACGACGACGGAGCCGTCGGCGTCCTTGAAGGTATAGCGATCCCGGGTCAGATGCTCGACGATATTGCCGGTCAGCACGCAGGTCGTCCCTTCGGAAGCGTCCGCGGCGGCCCGGGCGGTTTCCACCCGCGTCGTCTCCGCGCTCGGCCCCTTGAACCCGGCCCATGCCGGAACCGCCAAAAGCATTGCCATACAGCACGCCAGCAAAATACGCATACAGCCTCCTTTGTTCATGCCGTCGCGCCCTTGCGCGGCGGGAATGCGGATAATGCTGCTCCCATTTTGCGCGAATGTCCATTGCCCCGCATGACCGGCGGCGCGCCGGTTCCGGTTCGGCCAGCGCGTTGCACGGCGGCGATGGCCGAACCGGGCCGGGCGACGGGTCCGGCGGACGAAAGCCGTTCCCGCGGGCACGCGCCGGAGAAGGAACGTCTTGCACGCAAAAAAAGAAGTCCGCAGGCAAAAGCCTTGCGGACTTCCTTGCGAGGGAGGGAACCAAACATATGCAATAACATACTGAATATAAACAAAAATCAAAATTATAAAAATTTAGATGCCCCCAAAGTTGCCCCCAAATTTTTTTGCTGCCCCATTTTTGCCATGATCGCCTGTTTCATTGGCATGAATTTTGACGAATTGAAGGCGGCCAGTCTTCCCGGCAGCAAGAGGGGGGCGACACTACCGACACCCACCGCCGGGGGAGCTGCGCTAAAATTTCAGCGCAGCGGCGGCGGCATCAGTGCATACCCTCCGGCAAGGTGGAGAGGGGAAGATACGCACTCCTTTTTTTGGGGGTCAACGGCGTTGACTATGCCGTTGACTTTCTGTCCCTGTATCGTTGGGGCAGTTGAGCGCCAGCGCCGCCATGCCCAGAGATTGTCGGCAAGTTAGGTTCCCAGTGTTACCCTTTCCGGCAAAAGTGAGGTCGAGATCAGGCCGTTCACTAAAACATACTAAAAACATAAGTTAATATTATTTCAGGATATTACGTTGTATAAGTATCAATAAGCAACTGGGGGCATCTCCCATTTGCCGGGGTGGCGTTTCGCCCTGTCAGGTGAAAAGGTTGAAGACTCCGCATGTCTGGCATTCCCCTTGCCGGATAGCCTTCAAACGGCCCATATTCGCCGCCTGCCGTGTCAAAATGAAAAGCCGGGGAAATACCCCGGCTCCGTGCTTCGACCGTGCTTCATGCGCTACAATCTCCCTCGCTCCGTCCTCGCTTCGTTTGGCAATCAAGCGCATGGACGCACAACGCAACGCCACCTCTTGCGTTTACCGCAGGCAATCCCGCCAACGGCCGACTATTAAGGGTTTCTTAACGCAAGAGCCTTGCTTTTT
>CALUWU010000052.1 GCA_944324555.1 uncultured Desulfovibrio sp. | reverse complement strand
CGTCATGTTGCCTACTCCATTTGGATAACATCCCGCGCCTGTTGGGGCGACGCGGGTTCCTTATCTGCATTTTCGAACCTGTTACGATTCGCAACGCGCGTTATCGCGGGTCATGCGACCCGGCGGCCTCACCCTATGACGGAGGCTTGGAGGGCAACGAAAAGATTGGGGCGCTTGAAAGCAGCGCGTCAATGAAATCCTGAAAACAGGATGCGGAGAATGGGCGCGGAAACGCCGCATCACTTCCGTGACGCTCCCGGCGTTTCCAGGCAGCCGCCGCAGAATGCAGCGGCATGAGGGAACGCAGGGTCACCAAATCGGGGTTTGCCCCCCTACACCTTACAGCCCCGGGTCGTTCGCACAGCGGACGGGATCCGTCAACGGGCTGGAACGGCTCGACAATGTCTCGGCATTTGGCAACGCCTGCACATGTCAAATCCCGCGGCCGCCGCAGAGGGGCCTTGGGCGCGCAGGACAGGTCATCCTGTCCTTCCCTGCCGTCCAGGGACGTTCTTCCGTGAAGAACTCCGGCTTGTTTATCCGAACAAGGATTGGACGTCAAGATTTTTTTCAGGTTTGTTTTTCTGGGGGGAGGGGAAACCCCTTTGGCTAGCGCGCAAAGGGGTTTCCCCTCCCCCCAGACCCCCTGCCCCATCCCCAAACGCGCTTTATTCAGGAGGATGGAACGCTGCGGGGACGCAACCGCTTTCCCCTGCGTACGCCGTCCCCCGGTTAAAAAAGATATCCAGGGATTCACAGGCAATTTCTTAGAGCGGTTTGTTTTAAAAAAGGCAGGACGCGAAACGGCACGCCGTATGGCTTGGAATGCACGGTGTTTCAAACAGAAAAACGTCAAAGGCCCGCCGGAAGGCGGGCCTTTTGCTGAAGTCTCCGGGGGACGGGCGAACAGGGTATGTTCCGCCATGCCGCCGGGATCGTCATTCTCCCAATGAGCGCGTTTTGGGGAAGGATGGGGGAGCGCGAGGGGGAAGGGAACCCCTTTTCTCGCGCCAGCGAAAAGGGGTTCCCTTCCCCCTCGTACCCCACTATTCCTCTCCCGCCTACTTGCCCGTGCCGACGATCTCGCCTTCGCCCAGCAGGGCGCGGGCGTAGTCGTCGCCGTTGAAGGGGCGCAAGTCTTCCAGCTTTTCGCCGAGGCCGATATAGGTAATGGGCAAATGCTCCTGCATGGCCACGGCGATGGCCACGCCGCCCTTGGCGGTGCCGTCCAGCTTGGTCAGGATCAGTTCGTCCACGCCGGCGGCTTCCTTGAAGAGCTTCGCCTGCGACAGGGCGTTCTGGCCGGTGGTGGCGTCCAGCGCGAGAATGGTCCGATGGGGAGCGCCGGGATGCTTCTTGCCGAGAACGGCGCGAATCTTGGTCAGCTCTTCCATAAGATTATGCTTGGTCTGCAAGCGCCCGGCCGTATCGACAAAGAGGATGTCGACCTGTTCGGCCAGCGCGCGATCCATGGCCTCAAAGGCCACGGAGGCCGGATCAGAACCGGCGGGACGGGCATGGAACAGCGCGCCCACGCGATCGGCCCAGACTTGCAGCTGCTCGATGGCCGCGGCCCGGAAGGTATCCGCCGCCGCGATCATGACCTTCTTGCCCTGCATGAGGGCGCGATAGGCCAGCTTGGCGATGGTCGTTGTCTTGCCGACGCCGTTGACGCCGATGAAAAGAACGACCTCCGGCGGATTGTAGGCGCTGATCTTGCGCGGCACGCGGAAAATCTCCTCGATTTCATCCCGCAGCACGGCGCGCATGTCCTCGGTCTTGACGACGCCGTTGTCGGCGGCGCGCTTGCGCAGGCGCTCCACCAGCGCGATGGAAGCGTCGTAACCAAGGTCGGCCATGATGAAGAGTTCTTCCAGTTCTTCCCAGAACTGTTCCGTCAACTCTCCGTGCCCGCTGAACACGGCGTTGAGCTGACGCGAGAACTGCTCGCGCGTGCGGGCAAGGCCGTCGCTGATCTTGAGGAAAAGCCGGTTGCGCTCGTCTTCCTCGTCTTCCATGTCCAGCGCGAGGGCCAGACGATACTGGAGTTCGGAACGGAATTCATCAATATGACGATATTCCATGCGATCCAGCCAGTGGGCAAACTCGTCGACAAAGACGTCCACCTCGTCGGCCGGCGCGTCCAGCGAGCGCAGCAGGAAACGCAGACGGCGCCACAGAAGATCTCCAGCTTCATCCACGCCTTCCAGCACAATGCCAAGCCAGACCGACAGACGCGGTTCCGCTTCCCGCAGACGTAGGGTCATGGCGGCTTCGTCGTCTTCCGCGCCGGGCTGGACTGCGGAGGAAGGAGGCGGCGTTTCCTCTTCCTCGTCATCGCCGCCGCCAAAGAGCGAGGCGAACCATCCCTTTTTCTTCCTGGGCTTCTTTTCCTCCGGCGCGGGCGCTTTCTCGACGGCCGCGACCACGGGCGCTCCTTCCAGCGCGGCTTCGGCGACTTCCGCCGCGGCGACGGGCGCGGCGGCAGGTTCGGGCGATTCCTCTTCGGAGTATGCAGGCGACGCGACGGCTTCCGGCGCCGCCGGAGTCTCTTCCTCTGGCGCTTCCGCCGTTGCGACAGCGTCCTCAGCGGGCGCCACGGCTTCCGCCTCTGCGTGTGCGGGCGCTTCTTCAGCGGCCGCGACCTCGGGAGATTCTTCCGGCGCGGCTTCGACGTCTTCCGCCGCGGCGACGGGCGCGGCGGCAGATTCGGACGATTCTTCTTCGGAGGATGCGGGCGACGCGACGGCCTCCGGTGCCGCCGGAGCCTCTTCCTCAGGCGCTTCCGCCGCTGCGACAGCGTCCTCAGCCGGCGCCACGGCTTCCGCTTCCGCGCGTGCGGGCGCTTCTTCCGGCGCGGCTTCGACGTCTTCCGCCGCTGCGACGGGCGCGGCGGCAGATTCGGGTGATTCTTCTTCGGAGTGTGCGGGCGACGCGACGGCCTCCGGCGCCGCCGGAGCCTCTTCCTCAGGCGCTTCCGCCGCTGCGACGGCCGCTTCGTCCGATGCGGCGACCTCTTCGGAAACCGCGCCTTCGAGGCTTGCGGGCAGCGCGCTTTCCGACGTTTCCTCTACAGGCGCGGCGTCGCGCTCCTTCTCTTCCGCCGGCTCATCGGCTGCCCCCATCCACTTCTTGAACTTGGAAAAGAACCCCATGCCGCCTTCTTCCGGCGCGGCTTCGGCGACTTCCGCCGCTGCGACGGGCGCGGCGGCAGATTCGGGTGATTCTTCTTCGGAGTGTGCGGGCGACGCGACGGCTTCCGGCGCCGCCGGAGCCTCTTCCTCAGGCGCTTCCGCCGTTGCGACAGCGTCCCCAGCGGGCGCCACGGCTTCCGCTTCCGCGCGTGCGGCCGCGACCTCGGGAGCCGCATCAGCCGCGGGTACGACGTCTTCCGACGCTGCGACGGGCGCGGCGGCAGATTCGGGTGATTCTTCTTCGGAGTGTGCGGGCGACGCGACGGCCTCCGGCGTCGCCGGAGCCTCTTCCTCGGGCGCTTCCGCCGCTGCGACAGCGTCCTCAACGGGCGCCACGGCTTCCGCTTCCACGCGTGCGGACGCTTCATCGGCGGCCGCGATCTCGGGCGCTTCTTCCGGCGCGGCTTCGACGTCTTCCGCCGCTGCGACAGCGTCCTCAGCGGGCGCCACGGCTTCCGCTTCCGCGCGTACGGGCGCTTCGTCGGCGGCCGCGACCTCGGGCGCTTCTTCCGGCGCGGCGGCAGGAGCCGCGGCCTCTTCGGAAGCCGCGCCTTCGGGGCTTGCGGGCGGCGCGCTTTCCGACGTTTCCTCTACGGGCGCGGCGTCGCGCTCCTTTTCTTCCGCCGGCTCATCGGCTGCCCCCATCCACTTCTTGAACTTGGAAAAGAACCCCATGCGGCCTCCTTCAAGCGTTTCTCTCTACGGCCGGAACTCTCAGCCCAGAGCCGTCAAGACTTCGTCCAGCGCCTGCGCGCAGGCTTCCACGGCCTGCGCGGGCGTCTCATGCTGCGGATCGTTCAATGCCCGCTGCATGGCTCCGGCCGCCTCGGCCAGCTTGTCCGCTCCCAGACAGGGAGCCGCCAGCTCCAGCAGCCGCCCCAGATGCGACAGTTCCGCCACGGCGCCGCGCGCGAACAGGCGCCCCATAAGCGCGGCGGCGTCCCGAAACGTCTGCCGGAACAGGCCCGCCGTAATCCCGGCGCTTTCCCGATGCTCGCTCATGTAGCGACGCCCCTTTTCAAGGTCGATGGCCGACGACGCGGGCTGCGCCAGGGGAACCGGCGCGCCTTCCCGCGCCAGCTCTCCGGCGCTGCGCTCTTCGCGTTCCTGTTCCGCCCGCTTTCCCTGCCAGCATGTCTGAAGGAACTGGAGCAGGCGCGTCAAATCGCCGTAGCGCCGCAGCAGCCAGAGCAGCAGGCAGGAAAAGAAGACGGCGTTCAGACCAAAACGGACGGCTTCGGCGCGCACCGTCAGGGCGCATTCCTCGTTGGTCAGCCGCCGCGACATATAAATTTCCACGCTGCCGACAGGGCGGCCTTCTTCCTTGATCTGGCTCATGCCCTGCACGGTATCTTCCATGATCTCGTCATCCCAGGGCACCGGTTCCCACTGGTAATTCCGCCGCATGCCAGCGTGAACGCCTCCGGCGGTCTGTATCCTGATGCCGTAGACGCGATCGTCGTCCATGGCCACGTCCACGGCCACCAGCGCGGCCGCCGCATCGGGAATGCCGCCCGACAACGAGAGCATGCCCACCACGCGCGCCGCGGTTCGTCCGGCGTCGCCCAGCAGACGGGCTTCCGCGTCCGCCCTGTACTGCCATATGGCCCATAGTCCCTGCCCCGCCGCCAGCAGCATGGCGCATAGCCATACGCCCAGCACCATCCAGCGGCGTTGTTGCCGTCGTTCCATAACTCAGCACCCCATTTCGCGGACGGCCATCGTTCTTGCCGGAACGCATGCCGGTCCGCCCCCTGCGTACTCAAAAAATATCTGTCTTCACGGCCGGCCGCGCAATCCGCGCCACAAGGACGCGACGTCCTCGTCGCGCAGGACGGCCAGCGTCAGAAACCACGCGCCGACGCCCGCGGCGCAGGCCGGAGGCAGCGCCAGCGCGTGCACGCTGTCCACCGCCAGCGCATGCAGCCCCATAAGCGTTCCCCTCGCCGCCAGTCCGGCGGCGGCCGCCGCCGCGCAGGCCCGCAACGCGCTCGCCGCGGGCAGCAGGCGCCCCAGAGGCAGATCGCGCCGCGTGCGCCCATGCCGGAGCGCCCGCCAAAGAAACAGCGCGTTGACGCACATGCCCACGCTTACGGCCAGCGCCGGCGCGCAAACGTCCAGCGGCAGGGGCAGCGCATGGGCAAGGGCGAATCCGGCGGCGGTCGTTGCCAGCACGGCCGCCAGCGCGCCCCACGCCGTCGCCCTCCAGGCGCCGACGGCATTGCAGGCCGCCAGCAGCGGTCTGGCCACGGCGCAGGCCGGCAGCCCCGGCAGATAGGCCCAGAGGGCCAGAACGGACGCCCGCACGGCGTCCGGGCCGAAGGCGCCGTGCCCGAGCAGAATATCCACCAGTTCCGGCCCGACGGCGGCCAGTCCCGCCGCCGCCGCAAGACTGAACAGCAGCGCAAGGCGCAGGGCCATGCCCAGCTGACAGCCGAAGCCCGGCCAGTCGCCTTCGGCCGCAAGCCGGCTCAGACGGGGCAGACAGGCCATTCCCAGACAGACGCCGACAACGCCGAGCGGCAGCTCCATGAGGCGTTCCGCATAATAGAGCGCGGCGACGCTGCCCACGCAGCCGAAAGAGGCGACCATCATGGCGGCCAGCGTCGCCAGCTGCGGCGCGGCCGCTCCCATGATCCCCAGCGGCATGCGGCGCAGGCAGTCTCCCGCCGCGCGGCGTATGCGTCTGCGCTGCGCGGCCTGCCGCAGGGGTGAAAGACCTTCCGCCGCCGGCGCGGGCGGCATTGCCCGAAAGGCGGCCCAGGCCTGCGCGCCCCATTGCACGACGCCCGCGCAGGTCAGCCCCGCCGCCATGAGAAAGGCGGGGGCGCCGTACCCGAGCGCCGCGGCCACGGCAAAGAGCAGCAGCACGCCGTTGAACAGCACCGGCGATACCGCCGGCCAGAAAAACGCGCCCCGGCTGTGCAGGACGGCCATGCAGACCGCCGCCATGACGGCCGCCGCCGCATAGGGCAGGCACCAGCGGAACAGCGTCGCCGCCAGCCCGGCTCCTTCCGCCCCCAGCCCCGGCGCGATCAGCTCCAGCAGCCAGGGGGCGCCCAGCCAGCCGGCCGCCAGCAGAAGCGCCGCCAGCCCTCCCAGACGCAGGTTCACGGCGCGCGTCAGGGCCCTGTCGCCGCCGGGGCAGGCGCGTTCCTGCCGGACAATGGCGGCCGTCAGCGTCATGGACAACGAGCCTTCGGCCAGAAGCCGGCGCAGCATGTGCGGCACGCGCATGGCGGCCACCAGCGCGTCGGCGGCCAGCCCGCCGCCGACAAGCCAGGCCATCGCCATGTCGCGCAGCAGCCCCATCAGCCGCGACAGGGCCGTACAGCCTCCCAGAAAGAGGCTTGTGCGCGCCAATGAAGAGCCGTGCTGCGACATGAAGCCTCCCGGAGCGTTTGCGGCCTGTTGAAAATTCGTTTTTTGAGGCGGCCCGGCGGTCCGGGCGTCCTCCGGGGACGGCGCCGACAGGAAATTTCCGCCGTCGCGGCGCGCTATTTCCGGCGCGTGGAAAGACGCGGCGGCAGGATCGAAGAAACGGCGGACTTCGGGACGCGCCGCGAGGGAGGGGCGGGCCCCTCCGCCCGGCGGCGGTCGCGTCGGCGCGTCCGGCTCAGGGCCGGTGCGGATCGGCCTCGCCGCGCCATGCGGCCACGGCGGCGCGCACGCGGGCGTCCTGCTCTTCAGGCATGGTCTTGAATTCTTCGGCAAAGACATGAATGCGCGTGCCGCCGCGCGGGGCGAACAGCCCCTTGACCCGGCACCAGCAGGGATCGAGCAGCGTCCGCACGTCTTCCAGCACCGTATTGGTGATGGTCTCCATGAAGGACTGGTGATTGCGGAAGGCAAACATGTAGAGCTTGAAGCTCTTTGACTCCACGCACAGGCGATCGGGAATGTACTCCAGAGAAATGCAGCCCACGTCGGGCTGCCCCGTCACCGGGCAGAGCGAGGTGAACTCGGGAAAGCTGATGCTGATGACGTAGGGACGCTGCGGATAGCAGTTGGGAAAGGCTTCCAGCAGGTTGACGGACGGGCCGCCGGAAGGTTGCGGCAGCTTGCCGGTACCGAGAGCGCGCAGCGCTTCTGTCTGATCCTGGCTACGAGATGTCATAACAATCCTTGGAAAAATGAAAGGAGCGGCGGTTCTTCCTCCGCGGGGCGCGCAACACCAAAGACCGCCCTGCAGCTTCCGGGCCGGGCGGGAAAACGACGCGTTGCGTTCTCCGACTTGTAACGCAAAGCCATACAGGCTACAATAGCATATACCTGTGCGGGGTCTTCGGAAAAGGGAAGAGCCCCTGCCCGCACGCGCTGCGGCACGGATTTTCCGCGCCGCTTTTTTCAATGGAGGAAACGCTTGCTGCACTGCATTCTCAGCGCCGCTTCGGCGGGCGACGTGCTGCCCCTGACGCCGGATATGGTCCGCAAGGCCGGCATGCCGCATCATCGTATGGCCGCCGGGCCTCTCCCCACGCTCCCCGCGGGCGCGGGCCTGTTTACCGACGACGGCACGGAATGGCTGCGCGTCACGGGCCGCGTCTGGCTGCCCGGCGACGTCCATGCGGCCCCCTGTCCCCTGCTGACGGCTCTCACCGACATTCCCGTGGGCGAAGCTCGCCTGCATGTCCGCAAGGAAGGGCGCAGCCTCGCCTGGATCACCCTTTCGGACAAGGGGTCGCAGGGGCTGCGCGCCGACGGCAGCGGCCCGGCCATAGCCTCGGCCATCGGCGAGGCCATGCCCCTGTGTCATTCCCAGGGATTCCTGCTGCCCGACGACTCGCCGTCGCTGCGCGCCCTGCTCGTCGAGCTGGCCCTCGGGCAGGGATACGACATCATCTGCACCAGCGGCGGCACGGGCGTCGGCCCGCGCGACATCACGCCGCAGGCGGTGGCCCCGCTGCTGGACATGGAACTGCCGGGTTTTGCCACGGCCATGATGCTGGAAAGTCTGAAAAAGACGCCCCATGCCGCCATATCCCGCGCCGTTTGCGGCGTTCTTGGTCCGAGCGTCGTCATCACCCTGCCGGGCAGCCGCAAGGCCGTCCTGGAAAATCTCGCCGCCGTGCTGCCGGCCCTGCCGCACGCGCTGGACAAACTTCACGGCGATCCCGCCGACTGCGGAGGTTAAGATATGCCTGCCCTTCAGACGCCCTTCGGCAACTTCGCGGCCATCTGCCGCATGATCAGAATCGAACACTCGATCTTTGCCCTGCCCTATGCCTATGCGGGGGCCGTGCTGGCGGCGGGAGGCATGCCCCCGCTGCAGCAGCTCATCGCCCTGACCGTCGCCATGATCAGCGTGCGCTCCGTGGCCATGGCCTTCAATCGCATTGTCGATCTTCCCTTTGACAGCCAGAATCCCCGCACATGGGATCGCCCGCTGGTGACCGGAGAAATAACGGTGCGGCAAACCTGGTCCTTCTGCGGCGTCATGAGCCTTGTCTTCATCTTTGCCTGCGCCTTTCTCAACCAGCTTTGCCTGTATCTCTCCATTCCCGCGCTGCTCTTTGCCGGGACCTACAGCCTGATGAAGCGCTTTTCCGCCGTCTGCCATTTCTGGCTGGGCGCGACGCTGGGGCTCGCCCCCCTGGCCGGCTGGCTCGCCGTCTCTCCCGACAGCCTCGGCATGCCCGCCGTCCTGCTCTTCTTTGCCGTCACCTTCTGGGCCGGAGCCTTCGACATCTATTACGCCTTTCAGGATTATGATTTCGATCTGGCCTTCGATCTCTATTCCGTGCCCACTGTCTACGGCCCCGACCCGGCCATGGCCATTGCCGGCCTTTCCCATGTCGTGACCTCCATCTTTCTGCTGCTCACGGGCTACGCCGCCGGTCTTGGCTGGCCGTGGTACGTGATCTGGCTGCTCATTTCCGGCGTGCTCTTCTGGGAACACAAGCTCGTGCGTCCCGACGACCTGCGCCATGTCAACATGGCGTTCTTCACGCTCAACGGCGTCGTCTCCATCGTCATGCTGATCGGCGTCATTCTTGGAGTCGCCTTCCATGCCGCGTAAGAAGACCTTTCAGTGGCATGCCGACGGCGAAACGGACGGCGTCGACGCTCCGAGCCGCTCGGCCAGAAAGCGCCAGAGCACGGCCTTGCAGAAGCTGGGCGAGCAGCTGGCGGCGCTGGACGCCGCCGCCCGCTCGACCCTGCCCCTGACGCCGGACCTTGCCGAAGCCCTTCGCCTCTACGACAAGATCCGCGACAGGGAGGGCAGACGCCGTCAAATGCAGTACATCGGCCGCCTCATGCGGGAAGTCGACGCGGCGCCCATAGAAGAGGCGCTTGCCGCCCGCGGCGCCGCCCGGCAGGCCGACGCGGCCCTCTTCCATCGGGCCGAGCAATGGCGCGCCGCCCTGCTGGAAGCCGCGCCCGAAACGCTGCGGGACATGCTGACCAGCTGCCTGCCCGGGGCCGACGCGGCGACGCTTGAAAAACTCGAACGGACGGCGCTCGCCGCCCGCGCCGAAAGCCCCGGCTCGCCGCCCCATGCCCGGCGGGCGCTTTTCCGGGAACTGACGGCCGCCATGAAAAATTCCTGATTTTCACGTTTCGGGGGAGAAAGGACGACGCCTTTCTCCCCCTTTTCCTTTCCATCGCAGCTCTTTTCCGCGCGGCGTTCTCCTGAAAAGGCCTTTTTTCCCGGGAACGGCCCCGCCCGCAAGGAAAGATTTTTCAAGAATAAAATTAATACATTTCGCATTGTTATATAAAAAATTACGATTGAAAAAATTTTTTTGAAAAAACTGCTTGACGCCGGGGCCTGTTTTGCGTAGAACCACTCTTGTCGAGAGCGACACGCCCTTGTAGCTCAGTCGGTAGAGTGCATCCTTGGTAAGGATGAGGTCACCAGTTCAATCCTGGTCAAGGGCTCCATCGAGAGTAAAACGCCCATGG
>CALUWU010000051.1 GCA_944324555.1 uncultured Desulfovibrio sp. | reverse complement strand
GAGGGCGGGACTCGAACCCGCACAGCAATTGCCACTACCCCCTCAAGATAGCGTGTCTACCAGTTCCACCACCTCGGCGACAAAAGGCTTTCTACGCGAAGCCGGAGCGCTTGGCAAGCATTTTTTTTGATCCGGGCGGGAAAAACGGCCCGGGGGCGTTCGTTCCGGCTGCGCCGAAGGCGGCGGGCCGCCGGCGCGAACGGCCTTTCATGCGTTGCCGCGCTGTCCCGCTACTCTTCGACGCGAACGAGCATCTTTCCCTCGATGCTTTTCACTGTCTTCATGATATCGCCGGCAATGACCGGTATGTCGTCGTCCTGCACCTGAAGCCCCGACAACGTCACGGCGGCGACAACCTGCCCGCCATGAAAGACGGGTACGGAAATACAGGTCTGCAAGGCGTTGAATTCGTATCTGTCGACGGCATAGCCGCATTCTTTCACCCTGGCGAGTTCTTTCAGAAAACGTTCTTCGTCCGTGATCGTGTTTTCCGTCAGGGCGGTGAAGGGAACCTTTTTCAGTTCCTTTTTCAGTTTCGCGGGAGAGAGGTAGGCGAAGAGAGCTTTTCCCGACGCGGAAGCGTGGATGAAACCGTAGCCGCTCGACGCTCCCGATGAAACGATGGAATTGGCCGGCCGGTATTCGAGCGCGTACACAAGCCCTTCCTCTTCGTGGAAGACCAGAGAGGCCGTCATGCCGAACTTGTCTCCCAGGGGCGGCAGTTCCGGCCGGACGATGCCGTAAAGGTCCCTGTCCGGCTGGTAGGACCGGCCCACTTCATGCGCCATGTAGCCGATGCTGAAGCGCTTGTGCGTTTCTCTCAGGAAATGTTCCTGCCGCAGGGTACGCAGGATATCGAACGCGCTGGTTTTGGGCATTTCCAGCTCCAGGCTTATCTCCGAAAGCGTCATTCCGTCCGGCCGCTTGGCCAGCAGACAAAGGATTTGCAAGGCGCGTTGCGTCGTTCTGTTTGAAGACATGCCTTCCCCCCGCCGGGCTTTGGCCGCGGCGCAGCCCGACCAAAAGTGAGCGGAAAAACCGCGTTTTTTCCGCGAAACGACAGGCCGTATTGAGATTGCTCCAGGGCTGCGCCGCGGCCGTTTTCTTGTTTGATTTTTACGGTATCCGGGGAGGTTTTTCAAGATTTTATTCGTATATGCGAACAAAAAATCGTATATACAAAAAATTTTGACAAAATCAGCCCGGCTGTCTACACCTGAATCACCCTGCCGAGGCAAGTCACGAAGGCCCGCCCTTCCGATGGAAAATGCCGGAAGAGTCAGGCGCCACAGGATAGAGCGTTTTGCCTTCGAAAAAGGCGGAACGCGAGGCGGCGGCGCCGCCGCCCGGTCGGAAGCGAGCGGAAAGACAGCGTTTTTCCGCGAAGCGACAGGCCGATGGTTTGAAACGCAACGCGTTTCAAACGGAGAATGTTCCAAGACGCTTCACAAATGGAGAAGAAAGACCATGGCGGAAGAAAAGAAGCGGAAAGCAAGGATGATACAGCATGTGGAACGCTGTAAGGAATGCGGTTACTGCGTCCGCAGCTGCCCTGCGCAAGCCCTGTCTTTTTCTGATGTGGTGAACAGGAAGGGCTACAGAATCGTGAGCATGGATCAGGAAAAATGCACCTGCTGCGCGATCTGCTACACGGTCTGCCCCGACAATGTTTTCGAGCGAGCGGAGGATTAGGCAATGGCTATGAAACTGATGAAGGGCAATCATGCGCTGGCCGAAGCCGCCGTCCGCGCCGGCTGTCGTTTCTTTGGCGGCTATCCGATCACCCCGCAGACGGAAATTCTCGAATATCTGTCCGCTCGTCTGCCCGAAGTGGGCGGCGTCTTTTTACAGGCGGAATCCGAGCTGGGCGGAATCAATATGGTGTACGGCGCGGCGGCGGCCGGCTGCCGCGCCATGACGAGCTCTTCCGGCCCGGGCTTCAGCCTGTTGCAGGAAGGAATCTCCTACATCGCCTCCGCGGAGCTGCCCGCCGTGTTCGTGGACGTGCAGCGCTACGGCTCCGGTCTGGGCGACATCTTTCAGGCGCAGAGCGACTATTTTACCGCGACGCGCTGCGGCGGCCACGGCGACTACAAGCTGCTTGTCTATGCCCCCGCTTCCGTTCAGGAAAGCGTGGATCTGACCATGCTGGCCTTTGACAAGGCCGACGAATACCGCAATCCGGCGCTGCTGCTTTCCGACGCGTCCATCGCCCAGATGATGGAACCCGTGGAACTGCCCGAAATGCGCGACGTGAATTTCGACAGGCCCTGGGCCATGCGCGGAAAGCATGGCGGCCCCAATAAGCGGGTTTCGTCCACCATGTACTACATCGAAGATTTCGACGCCTACATCAAGGCCAAGTACGACGCGATGATCGCCAGGGAACAGCGCTGGGAAAGCGTTCGCGTGGAAGACGCCGACGTGGTTCTCGTGGCCTATGGCGTCAGCGCGCGCATCTGCAAGGAAGCCGTGGCCTTGGCGCGCGAGCGGGGGATGCGGCTGGGCCTGCTGCGCCCCATCTCCCTCTGGCCCTTCCCCGTCAAGGGCTTTGAAAGCGTGAATCCCGACGTCCGTGGATACCTTGCGGTGGAATTGAGCGCCTTGCCGCGCCTGCGGGACGACGTGCTGCTGGCAACGGGGCAGCGCGTTCCGACGGAGAGTTTCCTTGGCGGGATGCATATCCCTGAACCTTCGGCAATCATTGAAAAAGCCGCCGAACTCATCGCGGAATAGAGGTACGGAATCATGGCTGAGAAAAGAACGCCCGCGCTTCTTGTTGAAGACAACAGATATTGCCCCGGTTGCGGTCATGGCATCATCAACCGGATTCTGGCGGAAGTCCTGGAAGAAATGGGTCTTGCCGACGAAGCCGTCGTTTCCCTGGCTGTCGGTTGCGGCGGCCTGATGATGTACTCCTTCGGCACGGACTGGATTCAGGCCCCGCATGGCCGCGCCGCCGCCGTGGCGACGGGCATCAAGCGGGTTCGTCCCGAAACCTGCGTCATTGCCTATCAGGGGGACGGGGACGCCCTGGCCATCGGTTTTTCGGAAACCATGTACGCCGCCATTCGTAATGAAAATATCACGACCATCATCGTGAACAACGGCATCTACGGCATGACCGGCGGCCAGATGGCCCCCACGACCCTGCCCGGACAGAAGACGGCCACCTCGCCCGCCGGGCGCGACGCCGAGACCACGGGCCTGCCGCTGGACGTCATCGCCTTCATGAAGGAACGCAAGGTGGGCTATCTGGCCCGCGGGGCCCTGCATTCCGCCAAGGAAATCAACAAGGTCAAGAAATACATCCGCGCCGCCGTCGAAAATCAGCAGAGCGGCGGCGGTTACGCCCTTGTGGAAATCCTTTCCCCCTGCCCGACCAACTGGCACATGACGCCGGAAGCGGCCATGAAGCATATCGAAGCCGAGGTAGAACCCCGGTATCCCCTGGGCGAATTCGTTAAAAATGGAGTGAAAGTCAATGCTTAGCATCACTTGTTCTGGTTTCGGGGGGCAGGGGGTTCTGACGGCGGGCCTGCTGCTGGCCAATGTTTCCATGGAGGCCGGAAAAAAGCTGACGTGGGTGCCCTCGTACGGATCGGAAATGCGCGGCGGCACGGCAAGCTGCCATCTGCGTATCGACGACAACGAGATCCTCAATCCCTTTTATTCCCGCATGGACGCCCTGATAGCCATGAACGAGGGCGCCGTCGAATCGTTCGCGGATCGTATCGCCGAAGGGGGCGCGCTGATCGTGAATACGAGCATGGTCGCCGACAGGGCGTTCCGCAAGGACGTCCGCGTCGTCAGGGTCGCGGCCACGGAACTTTCGCAGCAGCTGAAAAATCCCCGCGGCGCCAACATCATCATGCTCGGCGCCGCCGTTGAAGCCACGGGCCTCTTCCCCGCGGAGCAGTTTGCCGACGGCATCGACGGCTATTTCCAGCGCAAGGGCAAGAATAATCCCCTGAATCGCGAATGCTTCATGCAGGGGGTTCAGGCGGCCCGCAAGGCCCGGGAGGCGTCATGGATCTGAAAAAGCTGCTGGCCCCCCGGAGCGTCGCCATTGTCGGCGCCAGCGAGAAGGAAGGTTTTGGCGGGGATACCTGCCGCAACGTCCTCTCCTATGCCGATTGCGACAGGGTCTATTTCGTCAACCCCAGGCGCGACGCCGTTCTGGGGAAAAAATGCTGGCCCTCGCTGGAGGCCCTGCCCGAGGATATTGATCTGGTCGTGGTCTGCACGCCCCAAAAGACCGTGGAAGATATTCTGCGCCAGGCCGCTGCCAGGGGCGCGGGCGGGGCTGTGGTCTACGCCAGCGGTTATGCCGAAGTCGGGACGGAAGAAGGGCGCGAGGCCGACCGCCGTCTGCGGGCGCTGTGCGCCGAGCTGGATATAGCCCTGATGGGCCCCAATTGCGCGGGATTCATGAACTATGTGGACAAGGTCGCGGCCTTTGCCTTCATTTCGGCCGAACGCGACCGGACGGGTTCCGTGGGCATCATCTCCCAGAGCGGCCAGCTTTGCCTTTCCCTGATGGACAGCCCCTCCATGCGGTTTTCCTACTCCATTTCGGCGGGAAACTGCTCCGTCGTGAGCATGGAGGATTATCTGGCCTATCTGGTGGAAGACGAGAGCACCAAGGTTATCGGCCTTTATCTTGAAGGGGCGACCCAGCCCGAAAAATTTCTGAAGGCCCTGCGGGCCGCCGCCCTGAAGCGCAAGCCCGTGGTCGTGCTCAAGGCGGGCCGCAGCGAAAAGGGAAGCCGGACGGCGGCCTCGCATACCGGTTCCCTCGCCGGCGCCGACCGCATGTACGACGCCATTTTCAAGAAGTTCGGCGTGATCCGCGTTCGCGACGTGGAAGAACTGCTGGCCGCGACCCAGCTTTTCGCCACGCTTCCCTCCCTGCCGGAAAAGACCGGCTTCGCCTCCATCAACCTGTCCGGCGGCGAAACGGGCATCTGCGCCGATACCGGCGACATGGAAGGCATAGACTTCCCGGACTTCCAGCCGGAAACGCTGGCAAGGCTCAAGGAACTGCTGCCCGCCTACGCCAGCCCGGCCAACCCGCTGGATACCACGGCGACCATCTCCTACGACGCCGATGTCTACGCATCCGTGCTGCGGGCCGTCATGGACGATCCCTCCGTCGGCATGGTGATCGTGGGCTATACGCTGCTTTACGAGATCGCGGACCCCTGCATCCATTACATGGCCCGCGGCATTGAAAAGGTCATGGCCGAAGGACGCTGCAAACCCGTGGCCATGCTGCCCTTCCTGGAGAGTTCCCGCAATCCCGAGTATCAGGACAGGCTTGCCGCCGCCGGGGTTCCGGTGCTGCCGCCGCCGGTCTACGCCTTTGCCGTACTGCGCTACCTGAAGGAGTTCATCAGCTACCGGCCGGAAGAGCATACGCTCGATCTTGCCATTCCCTCCCTCCCCGCCGCCCGCGGGCGGCGGGTCCTTTCCGAATTCGAGAGCGGCAGGCTCCTGCGGGAATACGGCGTCCCCACCCCCGAGGGCGTCGTGGTCGCCACGGCCGAGGAAGCCGCGGCCGCCGCGGAGCGTCTGGGCTATCCCGCCGTCCTGAAGATTGCTTCCGCCGATATTCCGCACAAGTCGGATATCGGCGGCGTGGCCCTGGGCATCGCCTCCGCCAACGCCGCGCGGGAAGCCTTTGAACGCGTCATGGCCAACGCGCGCGCAAAGGCGCCGCACGCGAAGATCGACGGCGTTCTTGTCCAGAAGATGCTCAAGCCCGGCACGGAAGTCATCATCGGCGTGAACAACGATCCGCAGTTCGGTCCCGCCGTGCTCGTCGGTCTGGGCGGCGTCTTTGTGGAAGTGTTCCGCGACACCGCGCTGCTGCCGGCCCCGTTCAGCCGGGACGAGGCCCTGGCCATGCTCGACGAACTCAAGGCCATTCCGCTGTTCAAGGGCTACCGGGGCAAGGCGCCGCTGGATCTTGAGGCGCTTGCCGGCGTGATCGCCAATATCGCCCGTCTGGCCGCCGAACGCCGCGACGAGATTGTCGAGCTCGATGTCAACCCCGTCTTTGTCTACGAGCGGGGGCAGGGCGTCTGCGCCGCCGACGCGCTGGCTATCTTGCGTAACTAAGAAAACAGGTCGCCGGCTTGCGTCGGCGGCCTGTTTCTCAATCCATGCAGGGAGGATGCTGTATGAGCACGTTCAGACGCTACTTTGTCGTTATGGCCTTGTCGCTGGGCTATGCCGCAAGCTTCATGCTTCCATATATAAAATATGTCTTCTACGATCAGCTGCTTGTGGGAATCAACTGTACAAATGAACAGGCCGGCCTCTTGCTGACGATCTATACCGTCATGAACCTGTTCCTGTACATTCCGGGCGGATGGGTCGCCGACAAGTACAATGCGAAATGGGTTATTGTCCTTTCTCTGGCGGGGACGGGCGTTCTCAACATATTTTTCGCGACGTACATGACCTTTTCCATGGCCATGATCGTCTGGGTGCTGCTGGCGTTTACCACGGCGTTTGCCTTCTGGTCGGGCGTCATCAAGGCTATTCGTCTTCTGGGCAGCGCCCGGGAACAGGGGCGGCTTTACGGTTTCTTCAATGCCGGCGTGGGGCTGTTTTCCGCCGGGGTCTCGGCCGTGGGGATGTTTGTCTACGGCCTGTTCGCGATCGATCAGGTGGCCGGCCTCAAGGGCGTTATTTACGTGCAGGGCGCGGCCTGTCTTCTGTCCGCCACGGTGGTCATGCTTTTCTATGCCGAAGACAAGGACGGCGCCCAGGAATCCGAGGACGACAAGTTCCAGACCAGAGACCTGCTGACCGTTCTCAAGGAACCCATGACCTGGATCATCTCCCTGCTGATCTTCTGCGGTCACGGGATCTATACGAGCACCTCCTATTTCAACCCCTACATGACGAACGTCATCGGCGTGACCATGGCCTTTTCCGGCATTCTGGCCATTGTGCGGACGCACATCCTGCGCGTGCTCTGCGGCCCCGTGGGCGGCGTGCTGGCCGACAGGGTCAAATCCCCCTCGCTTGTCCTCATCTACTGCTTCGCGGCCATGACGGCGCTGCTGGCGCTCTTCATCTTCATCCCGGCGGGCACGAGCGCGATCATCGTCATCGGCATGCAGCTGCTGCTCGCGGCCGTCACCTTCACCGCCTACGCCATTCTCTACTCCTGCATCGAGGAAGCGGGCATTCCGCGCAAGCTCACCGGGACGACCGTCGCCATGGCCTCCATGCTGGGGTACCTGCCCGACATGATCTACAACCCCTTGTTCGGGCGCTGGCTCGATCAGTACCAGAACACCGGATACGTCTACATATTCCTGTTCCTTGCGGTCTCCGGCCTTGTGGGCATGGGCATGGCCTTTCTGGTGCGGCGTCGCGGAAATGCCCGCCGCATGGCGGAAGCCGCCGCTTAGAGCGTTTTGCCTGACTCCCCGTCCCTTCGGGCGGGGAGGACGGAGATGCCTATGGATATATGGGATTATGCCGTGCTTCTTGGCTACCTTGCCGTTCTGGTGGGCATCGGCTGGCGCGCGCGTCACCGGCAGAAGAGCATTGACCAGTACTTTGTCGGCGGGCGCAGGGCCGGAACATTTGCCGTCATGACCCTGTGGCTGACGGCCTGGGTGGGCGGGGCGACGATTCTCGGAACAGCGGAGCAGGCCTATGAAACAGGGCTGCGCGCCCTGCTGTATCCGCTGGGCATGGCCATTGGCTGCGTGCTGTTCGCCCTGACGTTTACGGGCAGGATCAAGGAAGCCGGAGACGCCTGCGGGCATATCACCTACCCGGATTTCATCGAACGATCCTACGGGCCGGGCTGCCGCATCGTCAGCACGGCGACGGCCCTGTGCGCCAATATCGGTTACGCGGCCAGTCAGCTTCTGGCCACGGCCGTCATCCTGCACGAGCTGGCCGGCCTCTCCATGCTGCTGTCCTTCGTCGTGGCGACGTCGGTGACGGTCTTTTATACCGCGGTCGGCGGCTTTCTGGCCCTGGACAGGACGTGCCGTTTTCAGGCCGTTCTGATCCTTGCCGGAACGGGGCTGATAGGCATGCCGCTCGTCCTGCTCCGCGCCGGAGAGAGCGCCGGAGGCCTGAGCGCGCTGCCGGCGTCGTTCACCGGACTGGGGGATATCGACGGCGTTTCCCTGCTGGGCATGTTCATCAGCATTATCCTGACATTCTACACCTCCAGCGACAGCTATGTCCGGTGTTTTTCCGCGCGTTCCCGCAACAGCGCCGTCGCGGGGACCATTCTGGCCGGCCTGCTCATCATGGGAATCGGGATTTCCGTCTGCGTCATGGGGCTGGGGGCCAGCGTCCTGTTCCCCGATCTGGGGGAAGGTTCCAGCGCCTTCGTCGCCGTGATTCTCCGGCTGTTCCCCTCCGGTCTGAAGGGTCTGATGCTCGTGGTGCTTCTGGCGGCCATCATGTCGACGGCCTGCTCCTGCATACTGACGGCTTCCGCCAACGTGACCCGCGATATCTATCAGCGTTTCTGGACCAAACAGGCGCAGCCGCGCAGGCTCGTCACGATCGGCATCCTCAGCTCCGTCGGCGCGGGAATCGCCAGCGCCCTGATCGCCTGGTACGTGCGCGACATCATCGATCTGCTGTTCATGGCCTTTACCGTCAATTCGGCCAGCCTGTTCGTGCCCACGCTGGGGGCGTTCTTCTGGAAGAGGGCGAGCCGCCGGGCCGCATTCTGGAGCATTTCCCTGTCGCTGCTGACGGTTATCGCCTGGTATGCCGGGCGGATGGTGCAGGCGGGAGGGGTGCTGTCTGCCGTGGAACCCGTATGGCCGGGGCTGGGCGTCTCCGCCGTCCTGTTCATTGTCATCAGTCTCCTGGGAGATAACGGCCGCGACGTTGCCGCGTGCGGGGACTAATTCAACAATAGGGAGATATCTCAAGATGCTGGATCAGAAATTCAAGGAAAAGATTGAGGCCCTGCTTGGCACGGATCGTTCCTCTTTCGCACCGGAGGACCTGATCGCCTACTCCTACGACGCCAATACGGAAAAGCGGGCCATGCCCGAAGGCGTCGTTCTGCCTGAAAGCGTCGTCGAAGTTTCGGAAATCCTGAAACTGGCCAACGAGTATGGCGTGCCCGTGACCCCCAGGGGCGGCGCCAGCGGCTATACCGGCGGCGTCGTTCCGGTTGCTGGGGGCGTCGTCATGGCCATGGATCGTTTCAACAAGATTCTTGAAATCGACAGGGACAACTTTCTGGCCATCGTCGAGCCGGGCGTCATCACCAGGACGCTTCAGGAAGAGGTGGACAAGATTGGGCTGATGTATCCGCCGGACCCGGCTTCCACGTCCTTTTCCACCATCGGCGGAAATATCGCCGAGAACTCCGGCGGCTTGCGCGCCGTAAAGTACGGGGTGACCAAGAATTACGTCATGGGGCTGGAAGTCGTCCTGCCGACCGGCGAGGTCGTCCGTACCGGCTCCAAGTGCATCAAGGACGTCGTCGGCTACAACCTGACGGAATTGTTCGTGGGCTCTGAAGGCACGCTGGGCGTCATCACCAAGGCGGTGGTCAAGCTCGTTCCCAAGCCCGAATCCGTGCGCACCATGACGGCGACCTTTCACACGCTCGAAGACGCCGCCGAGGCCGTGAAAGCCATTTTTGCCACGGGCGTGCGTCCGTCGACCCTGGAATTTCTGGATCGCATCTCTGTCGAAGTGGTGGAGCGGGCCATCCATTTCGGCGCCCGCCCGGAAGAAGGCGCCCTGCTGCTCATCGAAGTGGACGGCCCCGATATCGCCCTTGACGGCGACGCGGCCAATATCGAAGCCGCCTGCAAGAAATGCGGCGTGATCACCTTCCGCAAGGCGCGCTCGGAAGCGGAACGGGAAGAACTCTGGAAGGCGCGCCGGGCGCTGTCTTTCGCCGTGTGCGAAATTTCCGAGGACTGGGAAGACGACGATATCTCCGTGCCGATTTCCCGCATCCCGCAGATGATCCGCAAGCTGGACGAGATCGCCGCGCGTCACGATATCATCATCTACAATTTCGGCCACTACGGCGACGGCAACATCCATGTCGGCATGACCACGGGCAAGAGCGGCCGTCCCTTCCCCATGGCGGCCAAGGATGAAGTCGTGGCCGCTGCGGTCTCTCTGGAAGGCCGTATCGCGGCCGAGCACGGCATCGGCTGCGTCAAGGTTCATAACCTGCACTGGAATATCGACGAGCCCACGCTGAAGATGATGCGCAGCTTCAAGAAGCTGCTCGATCCCAAGGGTATCCTGAACCCCGGCAAAGTCATTCCCAAGGAGTAGCAGTCCATGAACAAGGACAAGAAGGCGGCGCTCGATACCCTGAAAAAGGTCGTCAAGGAAGAACTCTACAAGTGCATCCGCTGCGGCGAATGCCGCACGGTATGCCCCATTTTCAAGGAAACGCCGGCGGAACGCTATACGGCCCGGGGCAAGATGCAGATTGCCCAGGCGCTGGCGGAAGGCCGTCTGGAATTTACCCCGCATGCGCGCGAAGCTCTGGACAACTGTCTGCTGTGCACGGGCTGCGCGTCCCAGTGCGGCAGCGGGGCCCGCGCCGACCGCGTCATCGCGGCGGCCAGACAGGCCTTTGCCGAAGAGCTGGGCCTGCCCGCCGTCAAGAAGGCCATAAGTCTGGCCCTGGGGCAGGGGCAGGGCCTGCTGGGAGCGGAAGCCCGCATGGGCGCCCTGTTGCAGCCCCTGCTTTTCAAGGGCGTGCCGCAGGACAGCGGCCTGTACCGTCGTTTTGCCATGCCGTTTGTGGATGAAAAGCAGTACATCCCGAAGGTGGCCGCGACGCCGTTGCGCAGCCGGGTTTCCTTTGCGGGGGAAAAGGGCTGGCCGACGGTAACCTTTTTTACCGGCTGCATGACCAATTATGTCATGACGGAGATCGGCGACAGCCTTATAAAGGTGTGCAACGCCCTGCAAATCGCCGTCCGGCTGCCTTCCGCGCAGGGCTGCTGCGGTATGCCCATGCTCATCAGCGGCGATCGCGAAGCCGTCAGAAAGGCTGCCCGGCGCAATGTGGAAGCCCTGGAAACAGCCAATCCCAACGAACCGGTGCTTGTGGTCTGTCCGTCGGGCGGCCACATGCTGCGGCACGGTTATCTTGAGCTGTTCGCCGACGACCCGGCCATGAAGGCGCGGCTGGAAAGCCTGTCCGCCCGCGTCATGGACGCGACGGAATTCCTGATCCACCGGGTCGGCGCGGAACGGCTGGAGCGGCTTGTGGGCAGGGGACGGACCCGGGCCGTCACCTATCATGATCCCTGCCACCTGCGGAAAGCGCAGAAGGTGACGGAGGAACCGCGCGAGGTTCTGTCCATCGCCGCGCGCGGCGAGATACGGGAAATGCGGCATCCCGAAGCCTGCTGCGGCCTCGGGGGGACGTATTTTCTGACGCATCTGGACATGTCGAAAAAGATCCAGTCGCGCAAGATAGAAGACATCATGGATACATGCGCCGACTGCGTGGCGACGACCTGCCCGGGCTGCATCATGCAGTTGCGGGACGGCATCCGGCGGAGCAAGGACCCCGGCGTATCCGTCAAGCATGTCATTCAGGTGCTCGCGGAGGCTTTTTAGGCTCCTTCCCCCTCAAGCTCCCCCGTCTTCCCCCAACGCGCCTTGTTTACGGGCAGGCGAGGGCGGACGTCCTCGCGCGCCGTCCGGCGCGCGGCGCGGGAGAGCGAAACATGGCGGAGGCCGATTCCGCGCGCTCGTTGCGGCATGAGCAGCGAGCGCGCGGAATCGGCCTCCGTTCCTGTTCCGGGCCTGTCGTTTCGAGAAAAAAACGCGTTTTTTCCGTTCGCTTCGGGCCGGCCGGCGCGTCGCTGGAGGAAGGAGAGAGAAGGGCGGGGCGGGCGGCGTGCAAAAAAGAAAGGGTCGCGGTCAAGAACCGCAACCCTTTATCTTCAACTGGTGCCGAGGGCGGGACTCGAACCCGCACAGCAATTGCCACTACCCCCTCAAGATAGCGTGTCTACCAGTTCCACCACCTCGGCGACAAAAGGCTTTCTACGCGAAGCCGGAGCGCTTGGCA